>RXJA01000310.1 GCA_003963455.1 Hyphomicrobiales bacterium | reverse complement strand
ATCACCAGGCGGCCGCCGCACAGCGCGCGCGCCGCGTCGAGCAGCATGCGCGCCAGCCTGCGGTAGCCGCTGGAATTCATCAGCATGCGTCCCATAGGATCGACGCCGGAGGCGTCGAAGCCGGAGGGCACCACGATCAGCTCCGGCTTGAAGCGCGTCAGCGCCGGGATCACCACGCGCTCGAACGCGGCGGCGTAGGCGCCGGGACCGGATCCCGGGGGCAAAGGCACGTTGATGTTGAAGCCCTTGCCCTTTCCCTCGCCGTTCTCGGCGATCGCGCCGGAATTGGCCGGGAAGAGATTGTCCTGATGCAGCGAGATCGAAAGCACGCTCGGATCGTCGTAGAAGATCGACTGGGTGCCGTTGCCGTGATGCACGTCCCAGTCGACGGTCGCGATACGGGTGAGGCCGTGCAACTGCTGCGCATGCCGGATGGCGATCGCCGCGTTTGAGAACAGGCAGAAGCCCATGCCGACATCGGCGGTGGCGTGGTGGCCGGGCGGGCGGATCAGCGCATAGGCGTTGTCGACCTCGCCCGTGATGACGGCTTCCATGGCCTTGATGGCGCCGCCGGCCGCCAGGAGCGCGATCTCATAGCTGCCGGCGCCCAGCGGCGTCAGCGTGCTGGCATCGCCATAGCCGCGGTCGCTGATCTCCCTGATCTTGGCGATATGCGCCGGCGTGTGGACCCGCGACAGCTCCTCCACGGTCGCGCGCCGCGGCTTGATGGTGACCAGATGGTCGAGGATGCCGCTCACTTCCAGCAGGTTGCGCAGGCGGCGCTTGGTCTCGGGATTTTCGGCATGGGTGCCCGGCTGGACAGTCAGGCTCGGCGGGAAGACCTGGTTCCAGTTCCAGGTGTTGTGCCAAAGATAAAGTTCGTGGAAAACGAAACCAGTCGCCATGCGGCTCCACCCAGCGTATCTCGGCCGGATGATGGCCCGCTACATTGGCGCTGTCCCGACACCTTCGGGTAACGGGTGGTTTTTTGAGCCCACCCATTCGGGTGGTTCCTGTCGCGGCGCAGTTCGGGACGGGAAATTGCTCAGCCGGCCAATTGCCGCTCGGTGGCGGCATCGAGCCCGATTTCCTTCAGCTTGAGGACCGCTTCCGTGCGGCTGGAGACGCCGAGCTTGCCGAAGATGTTCTTCAGGTGCCATTTCACCGTGTCGGGCGCCATGGACAGCGTCTCGGCCAACTGGCGGTTGGTGTAGGCGCGCAGCAGCAGGGCGGCGACATCGGTTTCCTTGCTGCTCAGCATTTGCTTCCGCGATGTCGCGGCGATTGCAATCGGGCGCGTCCGTTCGGGAGCGGTCTTGCCCAGCTCGCGCAGAAGCGTGTCGACAAAGGTTGCCGTGCTGGAATTTCGCGACCAGGCCGGAATTCGCGCCCGGGCGAATTCGAGCACCTCGCGCATCGGCAGGCCCTCATCGATGAGGGAGCGCAATGCGTTCTGCGGCAGCGCCAGGGTCACGACATCCACCGCCGCGGCCAGGGCCAGCAGCGTTTCGCCCGCGCTGTGCGCGGCGATCGCGACCAGCGCGCGCACCTGCATGAAGCCGCGCAGGCGGCCGTCGCGGCGCATGCGTTCGGCGATGCGGTCAAGCACCGCGATGGCCTTCGCCGGGTGGCCCTCGGCGATCAGCACGCGCGCGGCGCCGATATGGGCGTATTCGTCGAGCGGATGGATCGGCGCGGGCCGGCTTTCGGCCGAAGGCTCGATGCCGCGCGAGCGCAACGCCAGCCTGGCGGCCCGGACGTCGCCGCGCGACAAAAGCAGCCGCACCCGCTCGTTCAGCGCGGCGGCCGTCAGCCGGCGGTAGCGCTTCTCGATGCCCAGCCGTTCGGCGCGTTCGAGGAAGACGATGGCCTCGTCGTGCCGGCCATGCGCGGCGGAGAGCCGCGCCAGATGCAGCTTGCAGGCCATCTCGTGCACGACGAGCCCGCACTCCTCGATGATCTGCCGGTGCTGGTGCAGGATGCGCTCTGCGCCCTGCAAGTCGTTCCATTCATAGGCGAGCTCGACATGGAAGATCGCCGTCATCGCTTCCGTGTATGAGCCGGACCCGAGGCGCTCGCGGGCCAGCCGGCAGGCACGATCGAGCAATTCGTGCGCCTCGGCGAGGTTGCCGGCGGAAATCTCGACCAGCCCCAGCAGGAGGTCGCAATAGACGATGCCGAAGACGGAATTGGCGGCCGCGTGATGATCGCGCGCCGCGAGGCTGCGCAGGCGCGCGGCGTCCAGCTCGCCAAGCGAATAGTGACTGAAGGCGCAGATGTTGGCGAGCGTGCCGCGCGCGAAAGGCTCACTCTCTGGAAACTCCGCCAGCCAGCGCGAGGCGACGCGGGTCGCGGTGCGGGAGCGGTCGGTGGCGCTGATGACGCCGGCCGTCAGCGTCTGCAGCTCGGCCTTCAGCGAGCGGGTGGTCGCGCGGTCGATCTCGCCGCGCCCGGAAAGCTGCCCGACAAGGGTCTTGGCCTGTTTGAGGATGCGGACCGCCTGGCGCGGCCTGCTCATGTGGAACTGCGCCCAGACGCGCGCCAAGAGCAGGCGAGGGCGGGCGGCGATCAGGTCCGGTGGAAGCTGGTTCAGCCACTCCGTCAGCCTGGGAATGTGGCCCTGCATGGTCAGCGGCATGGCGCATTCCTCCACCAGGCGCGCGGCGTGGTCGGCATCGCCGCTGGCAAGCGCGTGATCGACGGCGTCGGAGATATGGCCCCGGGCCGCAAGCCAGGAGGCGGCCGAGCGGTGCAGGTCCCTGCGTGCTTCCGGCGCCCACGCCTCCAGCCTGTTGCGGAGGAATTCGGAGAACAGGTGGTGATAGCGGAACCATTGTCCAGTGGAATCAAGCGCGATCAGGAAAAGGTTCGAGTGCTCGATGGTCGCCAGCGCCGCGGCGCAGTCCCGTCCGGGGCAAACCGCCTCGACGAGGCCAAGGCAGAAGCGGTCGAGGATCGAGGTCCTGAGCAGGAAATCCTGGATCTCCGGCGCCTGCCGGGCGAGCACGTCGTGCGTCAGGAACATCGCCACGTCGCGCTGGCTGCCGGAATATTCGGCGATGAAGGCTTCCCGCGATCCCTCATGCGCCAACGCCAGCGCGGCAAGCTGCAGGCCGGCCGGCCAGCCTTCGGTCTTGTGGTGAAGCGCCACCACGGCCGAGACGGCGAGGTCGAGGCCGCAGACATTGGCAAGGTAGTCCTCGGTCTCCTCGAGCGAAAAGCGCAGGTCGCTGTCGCCGAGGCTGACGACATGCCCCTTCATCTTCATATGGGCAAGCTCGAGCGGCAGCTCGCCGCGGGTCGCGAGCACGATGCGCAACGCCGGCGGCGCATAAGCGACCAGCATGTTGATGCAGGCTGCGATCTCGCTGGAGACGATCAGATGCGCGTCGTCGAGGACGAGGTGGATTGGCGCGGTGCGCCGCGACAATTGGTTGATGATGGCGGTGAGGATGGAATCGACCGGCGTCACCGGGCTGGAGTCGATCAGCGATTGCGCGTTGCCGGCAATGTCGGGGTCGACCCGGTGGAAGGCGCCGGCGAGATATTTGAGGAAGCGGGCGAGATCATTGTCCAGCCGGTCGATCGACAGCCACGCGACTTGGGCTGTGCCGCCCGATATGCCTGCCGCCCATTGCGAGAGCAGGGTCGATTTGCCGAAGCCGGCGGGCGACGTCACCACCGTCAGCTTGCCCGCGGTCGCGGCGTCCAAGGTGCGCAGCAGCCGCGGCCTCTGGACCATCGCATCGCGCAGATGGGGCGGCTGGAGCTTCGTCTCTATCAGCATCAGGTTCTCGACTGCTGCGGCGGGACATCAGTAAACGCGCAGTGGCGCTCGGAGGCAATGGGCGGGCTGGGAGCAGGCCGATGATCGCGATCCGGTCCGTTGCCGCGAATCCGTTCCATCGTTGCGGCGCCGATGCCCCTGCGGTAATCTCAAGCGGATTGGACGATACGCATGCATCCTGTCGTTAGTGCAAGGGTTCCATCCAGCCTGAGCGGATTGTGAACTCTTTAACAGACCTTCGCGTCGCAAGCTGCGTTCTTGTGGCCGACAGGTCATAGCGGTTAGGGATTTTGCCATGCTGCGACGCTGGGCGCTGATTGCAGCCTTGATCCTCGTGGGCCTCGCGACGGTGCAGGCGCGTGCCGATCGACGGGTTGCCCTTGTCATCGGCAATTCCGAATACCGCGAGATCCCGGCCCTCAAGAATCCCGACAAGGATGCCGAGGATGTGTCGAACACGTTCCGGCTGGCCGGATTCGACGTGTTCGTCGCCAAGGATTTGACCAAGCTCCAGTTCGAGAAGGAGTTCCGCAATTATCTCGCGGCGGCGGACGGCGCCGACCTGGCGGTCGTCTACTATTCGGGCCACGGCTTTCAGATCGGCGGCGAGAACTTCCTGATCCCGGTCGATGCGTCGCTGAAGGATGCGGCCGACATCGAGGTCCAGGCGGTCAAGCTCGATGACGTCCTGCAGCAATTGCGCGCCAAATCGAAGATCCAGGTGATCATCCTCGACGCTTGCCGCAACAACCCGTTCCCGCGCAAGGACTACTGGCTGCGCGACCAGTTGATCGCGGCCGGCGGCACCGGCCTCGCCCAGGTGAAAAGCTCGCTGAACACGCTGATTGCCTTCGCCACGGAGCCCGGTGCCGTCGCTTATGACGGGTCCGGCGATCTCAGCCCGTTCTCGTCCGCCTTCTCCCGCCGCGCGCTGGCGCCGAACCAGGAGATACGCTCGGTGATGGCGGCCGTGCGCCGCGATGTGGTCGAGGCCACCAAGGGCGCGCAGGTTCCGTGGGAGAACTCCTCGCTGATCGACGAGGTGGTGCTGATGCGCCGCGCCAACCGGCCGGCTTTGCCGCCGGTGCTGGAAAAGACAGTGCCGTCGGGTGTCGGACCGGTCGCGCTCGACCTGCCGGTGCCTGTCGATGTCGACGGCGGCGCGGTCACCATCAGTATCGAAAGACCGCCGGCGCTGGGGCGCCTGATCCTGGACGGCAAGCCTGTCGCGACGGGCGAGCCGATAGAGGGCAAGGATCTGCCGCGACTCCAGATGGACGTGCCGAAGGCCGCCGACACCGAGGATCAGGTCGATATGCTGGCCTATGCCACGCATGACGAATGGGGCGGCGGATCGCAGGGGATACTGGTTTTCAGGGTCAAGAACGGCGAGGGCGCCGCGGGCAAACAACTCGTGGCCTCGCTCGCGGCCGAGCAGAAGCAGGAGGTGGTGGAGCGCGGCATCCACATCGCCGGCGCCGCCGAGGCGATCGAGAACCGCGACGTCAAGATTCCCGTCGGTGTCGGCCCGGTGCCGCTCAAGCTCGATTTCCCGACCAAGGATCCGGCGGTCAGCGTGAAGCTCGCGAGCTATCCGGCGACGGGGACACTGTCCCTTCCGGACCGGACCCTGCCGCCGCAATCGAGCCTGATGGCCAACGAAATCGACCAACTGCGCTACGAACCGCAGATAGGCGCGGTCAAGCCATTGATCGTCGGCGTCGAAATCACGGCCGACAACACACCGTCAAAGCCGGCGACGATGAAGCTGTCGCCCAGCGTCGACCCGTGCGACACGCAGGCAGGCGAACCTCTGGACCTGCAGGGCGTCGTTCCCGGCCTGTTGCCGAACGAGATCGGCGCCGGCGCGGTGGAAGCCTGCCAGGCGGCGGTGAAGGCCTATCCCGACATCGCCCGCTTCCACTACGAACTCGGGCGCGCGCTGCTTGCTGCCGGCAAGGTCGACGAGGCCAAGAAGGCTATCCAGGACGCCGCCGACAAGGGACATGTCCGCGCCGTATTCGAACTGGGCTATATCGCTTCGTCCGGCATTGGAACGGCCATCGACCCCAGCAAGGCAAACGGCTTTTACGCCAAGGCGTCCGACAAGGGGGATCCCTACGGGATGACCGCCTGGGGACGCGCGCTGTTCAACGGTCTTGGCGTCCAGCGCGACACCGGCAAGGGCCTGGACTTGCTGCTCAAGGCGGCAGCTATGGGCCATACCTATGCCATGAACGATCTCGCCGCGATCTTCACCGAAGGCCGCAATGGCGTGCCCGCCGACCCGGCTCGCGCCGTCGCCTTCCTCAAGGCGGGTGTCGAGCGCGAAGATATGTATTCGATGAACATTCTGGGCCGCAACTATCTCAGCGGTCGCGGCGTCGAGAAGGATCCGAAGCAGGCCCAGGCGCTTTTCCAGAAAGCGATGGATCTCGGTCAACCCTATGCGCCCGGCAGTCTCGCCCGCATGTACCGGGACGGTGAGGGCGTGGAGCAGAACCTTGGCGAAGCGCAGAGGCTGTTCGAACTGGCGACCGATCGCGGCGACTACTCGGCTGCCTATGATCGCGCGGCCATCGAAATGCAGAAAGGCGACAAATCCGATCAGGCCGTCGTCGTCCGCTATCTCGCGTTCGCGGCGGGGCTTGATCTTCGCAACGAGTTGCCGAGCGCCCGGACGACCCTGGCGCAATTTGGCCCGAAGCCGAAGGCGGCTGCCCTCAAGCAGTTGCGCTCGGAACTCAAATCGAAAATCCCGGCGGGCGGCTCGGTCGACGACCAATTGGTCAAAACGGCGAGAGCTGTATGGGAGCAAGCCAATCCCCGCCGGGATCTGTTCTGATCAACAAGGAGGCAGTGGTGGGCAGGGCATTGAGACAGGCAATCATCGCAACATTCCTATCCTTCGCGGTCGCCGGGTGCACGACCGTGACGCCCAGGCTTGAGCCCGCGCCGACGCCGAAACATCGCGTCAAACACGTTCGCACGACGACCGCGCCGAAGGTGGTCAAGCGCAAGAAGGTGACCGCCAAGAAACTGATCAAACCGGTCGCTGACGAAGTCAAGCCTGTGATCACGCCGCTGGGTGGTGGCGGCGGCGCTGGCGGCGGCGGTGGCGGCGGGTGGTGACAAGGCCTTGACGCGTCGTACTTTCGGGTTCGCGGTTAGCCCTTCTTTTCCAACGCTTGGAACCGCTCGCCAAGCAGGGGCAAGTGCTCTATGATCCCTCCACGTGCCGGTATCGAGATAGGGTTGTCCTGGCGGGGGCGTTCCATGTTCGAAGTCGTTGCATTCAGGCAAAAGCTGCGCGCCAAGGCCGTGGCTTTTGGAGTTATCCTTGCCGCGCTGCTAGGCCTGCTGGTCTTTGGATCACAGACCGCCAGCGCAGCGCCGAACTGGACGCTCGACCCGTCCGCCTCGGTGCTCACTTACCAGTCGGTCAAGAAGAACACCATCGTCGAGACCAACAAGATCAGGAACATCACCGGCACGCTGAGTTCGACCGGTGACGCGAAGATCAGCTTCGACCTCAATTCCGTCGACACCGGCGTCGACCTGCGCAACGTGCGCATGCGCTTCCTGTTCTTCGAGACATTCACCTATCCGACGGCCGAGGTGACGGCGAAGGTGGACCCGGCGGCGTTCGCCGACCTGCCGACCAAGCGCCGGGTGAAGACGACCTTGCCGTTCCATCTCAACCTGCATGGCGTCAGCAAGGATCTGGAGGCAAGCGTCGTCGTCACAATGATCAGCGACACGCAGGTTTCCGTCGCTTCGGAAGCGCCCGTCGCGGTTCATGTCGAGGATTTCGGCCTGCTGCCCAACGTCGACAAACTGCAGCAGGCCGCCAATGTGACCAACATCGTGCCGACCGCTTCGGTGTCCTTCGATTTCGTCTTCACCGCCGACGGCGCCAAGCCGGCCGCCGTGCAGACCGTCGCGGCCTCGCCCGCCGAGGTCGGTCCCGTCGCCACCGATGCCGCGAAGGCCAATTTCAGCGATGAGGAGTGCCTCAACAGGTTTGCAGTGTTGTCGCGCACTGGCGCCATTTATTTCAGATCGGCGAGCGCGAAGCTGGATGCCAAAAGCAGACCGCTGCTGGCGGAGGTCGAAGGGGTCGTCGGCAAATGCCCGAGCCTGAAGATCGAGGTCGCCGGCTATACCGATTCGGACGGTTCGCCCGACGCAAACAAGCAATTGTCGGAGCGGCGCGCCAAGGCGGTGGCCGACGCGCTGGTCGCCGACGGCGTTCCGGGCAACCAGATCAGTTCCGCCGGTTATGGCGAGGACAAGCCGGTCGCCGCCAACGACACGCCCAAGAACAAGGCGCTCAACCGGCGGATCGAATTCTCCGCAAGCAAGCTCGCCAACTGAGGTGGCGGTGAGTTCCGCTCCGATAGCCTTTTGCAGTGGCATGCTTCGCGCCGCGGGGCTGGCCGCGTTGGTTCTGCTTTTGACGATTGCCACCGCCAGTGCCGAGCGGCGGGTCGCGCTGGTGCTCGGCAACTCGCAATATCAGCACGCCGCACCCCTCGCCAATCCGGCGCGCGATGGCCAGGCCATGGCCGAGCGGCTCAAGGACCTCGGCTTCGAGGTGGTCTCCGGCTTCGACCTAACCAAGCAGCAGACGCAAGCCACGGTCGCCCAGTTCGCCAAGCAGGTGCGCGGCGCCGACATCGCGCTTTTCTTCTATGCCGGGCACGGTCTGCAGGTCTCCGGCAAGAACTATCTGCTGCCGGTCGATGCCGCGCTCGAGGACGAGACCTCGCTCGATTTCGAGGCCGTCTCGGTCGATTTCGTCCTGCGCCAGATGTCGCGCGAGACCAGCATCAGGCTCGTCTTCCTGGACGCATGCCGGGACAATCCGCTTGCCGACGTGCTGGCGAAGAGCGCGGGCATAAAAGGCGCAAGCAGCGGTCTTGCCGAAATCCAGATCGAGAATGGCGGCGCCGGCACGCTGGTCGCTTTCGCCGCCAGTCCGAACCAGCTTGCCTATGACGGGTCCGGCGACCACTCGCCTTTCACCACGGCGCTTCTCCAGCATATCGGCGAAGCCAACGTCTCCGTCACCGAAGCCATGAACAGGGTGACCAGCGATGTCTTCAAGGCGACCGCCGGCAAGCAGCGTCCCTGGATCAATGTCTCGCTGACCACCGAGGTCGTGCTGCACAAGGTCGATCTCAACGCGCCGCTGATCGTCGGCGAGGCGAGCGCGCCGCAGGCGGAAGCCGGTTCCGAAACGCGCAACACCGGCGCGGCGTCCGGCCAGGCTGACGACCAGCTTGCCCTCAATGCGTTGCGCGAGAAGATCCCGAAGCTGGCGACCGATGGGCCGATCTATTTCGATCGCCCGGTCAAGTTCGGAGACCCGGCGATCGATGGCAAGAGCATAGCCCAATTGATCAAGGAGGAACCGCTCTTCAGTCCGGTCGAAGGCCTCGACAAATCGGTCTGGCAGGGCAAGCACTGCGACGGCTGTCACGAGTGGAATGAGACCCGCCTCTGCGATCAGGCGAAGAATTTCGCCGCCAACGACGTCTCCGTCCTGCGCCTGCAGCATCCGCTCGGCACCCGCTTCAAGGTGGCGCTCGCGAGGTGGGCGCAAGGCGGCTGCAAATGATCCTGAATAAGGACTTCCGGGTATTGTCCCGCTCAAAACCCTAATACGCGTCGACCGATTGCCGCTGCGCCTCCATCTCCACCATCTGGATGCCCATTTCGACGAAGGCCGAAAGCACGGCGAAGCGGTCGGCGGTCGAGACGCGCGCCAGCCCCGCCAGGATCCCGGCGTTGACGGCGTGGGCGGCGGGGAATCCGGTCGACAGCATATCGAAGGCCGGGTCGCGCCACGCCGCGGACAGGGCGATCCAGGCAGCCGGCGTCGCCGGCGACGGATCGACAGCGCTGCCCAGCGCCGCCCGATGGCGAGGATTGCCGGGTTCGCCCACCCAATCGCTGACAAGCGCCAGCAATTCGAGATCCTTTTCGGCAAGGAGCTCGGCGAGATGGCTCAGGCACTCATGCCCCCACCACACCGCGGCGCGCTCGGGCAGCAGATAGGCGCAGAATGTGACGGCTTCCTCCGGCACGCGCCCGGCGAGCAGCGCGCGGCAGAATTCCAGCGGGGGTTGGGCCACGGCCGGCGACTTCATGTCCCGGGCGATCGCGGGACAGGCAAGAAACAAATCCCTTGCCGTTCTGTATCCGAGTTCATTGGCCATGGCCGCCACACCCCGAGCACCGACACTCAAGCCCTCGGCTGAACACCGGTCAAGCTTCAATTTTTAACAGGCGGCGGCCATGGGCAACGTGCGCTTGTTCACAGACAATCGCTTTCCGATTTGATATAGTTCGCACCAGCGAAACCCGCTCAAACAGGGCTCAAACAGGAGTGACGGTCATGCGATGGGGCAGCTCAGCCTTGGCATTGGCGACCGTGCTTTTTTCAACGCACGTTTACGCCGATCCGCTTCAGAAATCG
>RXJA01000403.1 GCA_003963455.1 Hyphomicrobiales bacterium | reverse complement strand
GAGGTTTGAACCCGACGAGACAGAGCTAAGGATGAACCCCATACCCAAGCATCCCCCGTCACGTTCAATCCTAGGTCGTGCGAAAAAGCAGTGTCAAACGGATTAACGGAGCTTTAACCTTTCAATACTCGGCCAAAGGCCATTTACATTTCGACAAGGCCTTGATTCGGCTCGATTTTCAATTCGTCTTAACCATTTGTTCACAATTCAGCCACGGTTACGCCCTTTAGGGGTCGAATTAGAAATCCGACATAACTCTTTATATCTAGAAGCTTAGAGGCTTTGACGCCGCTTGCGCGGCTAAGGTCCTAGGACGTTAGTCTGATGGCCGGAGCCGCATATGAAGTAGTTACAAGGGTCCGTGCTTCCTGTCTTAACTATGTGGAAAGTAATAACCGGACTTTGAGCCGCGGGCCGCTTGTGCCCGCCGTGGTTAACGCTTAGTTTCTTCCCTGGGGTAAAAAAGGGGGCGAGCGGCATGTTGGGTCGCTTCATCAAGGGGCCGGGTGAGCAGCGGGCGGCGCAGGCGACACCTGTAGTCGCGGCCGCCAATGGAACGGCTGCATCCACTATGGCGGAAGCCGAGCCGCAAGGCCTCGACTTCCTCACGTTGAAGGTCGAGCTGCATCGCCATCTCATCGATCGCTTCAACCTGACGGCATTGGAAAGCGCTTCGAAGGACGAAATCCTGGACGAGATCCGGCCGATCGTGCGCGAGTTCGTGCGCGGCCGCAACGTACCTCTGAATGCCCGCGAACTCGATCAATTGACCAGCGACACGGCCGACGAGATGCTGGGCCTTGGTCCGATCGAACCGCTGCTGAAGGACGACTCGATCACCGACATCATGATCAACACGCATGAGCGTGTCTTCATAGAACGTCGCGGCATGATCGAGGAAACCGCGATCCGCTTCCGCGACGAGGCGCATCTGCTGCGCATCATCAACAAGATCGTCTCGGCCATCGGCCGCCGTGTCGATGAATCCGCACCCATGGCGGATGCGCGCCTGGCGGACGGCTCACGCGTCAACATCGCCGTGCGGCCGGTCTCGGTCGATGGCCCGCTGGTCTCGATCCGCAAATTCTCGAAGAATCCTTACTCGCTGGAGCGCCTGATGGCGTTGAACTCGATCCGTCAGCCGATGATCGACATGCTGAAGATCGCCGTGCAGGCGCGAAAGTCGATCCTGGTTTCGGGCGGCACCGGCAGCGGCAAGACGACGCTGCTCAACGCGCTGTCCAGCTACATTCCGGTGAAGGAACGCCTTGTCACCATCGAGGACGCGGCGGAGCTGCAACTGCAGCAGCCGCATGTCGGCCGGCTTGAGACGCGGCCGCCCAATGTCGAGGGCAAGGGTGAGATCCGTCAGCGCGAGCTGGTCAAGAACGCGCTGCGCATGCGGCCCGACCGCATCATCGTCGGCGAGGTGCGCGGCGAGGAAGCCTTCGACATGCTGCAGGCCATGAACACCGGCCACGAAGGCTCGATGACCACCATCCACGCCAACACGCCGCGCGATGCCATCTCGCGCCTGGAGCAGATGGTCGGCATGGCCGGGCTGCCGATGACGCACGAGTCTATTCGCGCGCAGATCGCCTCCGCCATCGACATCATCGTGCAGACGCAGCGCCTCTCCGATGGCGGCCGGCGCGTCGTCTCCATCTCGGAGATCACCGGCATGGAAGGCAATGTCGTGCAACTGCAGGAGATCTATCATTACGTCAGGCGCGATGTCGCCGCCGACGGAGCGATCATCGGTGATTTCCGTGCTACCGGGGTTCGTCCCCGCTTTGCGGGCGAAGCCGCGACGCTCGGCCTGCATTTCGCCAAGGATGCTTTCAATCCACAGGTGGCACTGTAATGCTGACGGGACAGGGCCTGCTCTATTTCATCTACGTGGTCGCGGCCGCGTCCATCATTCTTGCCGGCGAAGCCTTTTACCTATCCGTCACGCGCCGACGCTCACGTCAGGTTACAGTCAATCACAGACTGCGCCGGCTCGCCGATGACGCGCCCGCGGAACAGACATTGCAAAGCCTGTTGCGGGAACGCGGCCTAACAGATTCGGGAGACTTCATCTCTGGTTTTGTCTGGTTGAACCGGCTTTACACCCAGTCAGGCGTTACCGGAAACCCGATGACCTTCGCCGCGTCTTTCCTGCTCGCCGGTTTGGCGCTTGCGTTGCTGCTTTGGTTCTTCGGCATCTCTGCACCGGCGGCTGTGTTCATTTTCTTGGCGGTAGCTTTCGTGTTGCCGCTTTTCATTCTGCGTCGTGCCGGCAAGAAGCGCATCTTGAAGTTCGCCCGGCAATTGCCCGACGCCCTCGATATGATCGTCCGTTCACTTCGCGCCGGCCATCCAGCCTCAGTTGCGATCGGTCTTGTGGCTCGCGAAATGCCGGATCCGCTCGGCACGGAATTCGGCATCGTCGCCGACGAAATCACATTCGGACTGAGCATAGAGCAGGCCGTAAGAAAACTGTCAGAGCGGGTTGGATTCGAAGGACTTCATCTGCTGTCCGTGTCTCTATCGATTCAGGCGAAGACGGGTGGTAATCTTACTGAGATCCTCGCCAACCTCTCGTCCGTGCTTCGTGAACGCCAGAAGCTCCGAATGAAGATCAGGGCGCTATCGGCCGAAGGCCGAGTATCCGCATGGATCATCTCGCTGTTTCCCCTCGTGATGTTCCTGGTGCTGCAGATCCTCGCGCCCTCCTACTATGGAAAAGTCTGGGGCAACCCATTGATCGTGCCGGTATTCCTGTCGTTCGGCGTGTGGGCGTTGCTCGGCGACTACATCATGTATCGCATGGTCACTTTCGATTTCTAGGAGCGACAGTGAGCCTGCTTTCAACCACCGACGACCTGACCCTTCTGGTCTCTCTCGCGGTCTTCGCCGCCGCAGGAGCCCTGTTCCTGTTCGGTGCCCTAGTGTTCCTGCCCGCAATGCAGACGCGCAAGCTGGTGGCGGACAGTCTTGTTGGCGATGGGCCGGTGGATCGCCGCTCGATCCTGGGACAGGATCGTCTGGCCCGGGCCGCGGCGCAAAAGCCGGTCGAAGCCTATTTCAAGTCTATGGAGAAGGAGCGCAACGAGCCGGACGCGCTCGAGGCAAAGCTCTTTCGCGCTGGTTTCTATCATGCGAGCGCCCCTGTCATCTATACGCTGTGCAGGCTGGGCGCGGTCGCCATAGGCTTCCTGCTCATGTACGCTCTGCTGTCCAAAGCATTGCCGCCGCAAGTTCCCGGCTTCTTCGCTTTCGCGGGTGCAGCTCTGATCGGGCTGGGGTGTATCGTCATCCCGAGCATTATGCTTGATCGCTTCGAAAATACACAGAAGCAAATCTACCGGCGTTCCTTTCCAGACTTCATGGACATGATGATTACCTGCGCCGATGCCGGCATGAGCCTGGAGGCTGCGGTCGAACGGGTCAGCCAGGAACTGGCTGGTACGCACAAATGGCTGGGCATCCAACTTTCGATCATGAATCTGCAATTGCGGGCCGGGAAACCGCTGCGCGATGCCTTGCGAGAACTCGCCGATCGTATTGGGCTCGACGAAGCGAAGGCATTGGCGGTGCTCTTCCGGCAATCGGAAGAGTTGGGCACCAGTCTCACCGATGCGTTGCGCGTCTATAGTGCCGAAATGCGCGGCCAAAGGGTTCTTCAGGCCGAGGAGCGCGCCAACGCGTTGCCGGTCAAGATGATGATCCCCCTCGGGCTCTGCATTTTCCCGGTGGTCATGATGGTGATCATGCTGCCGGTAATCATCCGCATGAAGGGCATTTTCTTCTAAATCGTCATATGATTATGTGCTGAAATAGATCCGGAGGGTATGGTGGGGCATTTAGTGAAAAGGCCGATACGCCTTGCTGCCGCGGCACTGCTCGTGGCAGTCCTCGCCGGTTGCCAGTCGACCGACGGCAACAGCACCGGCGTCGTGCGCACCAACGAACCGGCCAAAGGAGATTACACTGCCTTCGGTGATGCCTTCGACGGGCTCAAGACAGTCAGCGATGTCGACTATTATGCATCGGACCAGGCGGTCACCGAGGCCAAGACGCAGTTCCGTTCCGAAAACTACGGCAATGCCGGCGCGTTGTTTTATAAGGCCACCCGGCTGGCGCCCAATGATGGCGTTGCGTGGCTGGGTCTCGCCGCTTCCTGCGACCGCATTCGGCGTTTCGATCTGGCCGACATGGCCTATGGCAGGGCCTATCGCCTGCTCGGCGCGACGCCGGAATATTACAACAATCTCGGCTATTCCTATCTGCTGCGCGGCAAGCTGCAGGACGCGCGCAGCAACTTCCTCAAGGCTTACGAACTGGCGCCCAACGATCCGACCGTGGCCAACAATCTGAAGCTGCTGTCATCCAGCGTGAAGAACATCGAGCGGTCATGAACCTTTTGTTGATCGCTTCGCTTGTCTTCCAGGGTCTGGCAATCCTGCTGCTCGGGCGCATCGCCTGGACCGACTTTTCCACGCAGCGGATCTCCAACCGCGACGTGCTGCTGCTGCTTTGCCTTGGCCTCGGCGCCTTACAGTTCCAGGCCTTACAAGCTCACTCGTGGTTGGAGATGGGGATTAGCGCGTTCGGCGGTCTGGCCCTGTTTCTCGCGCTTTTTCCTTTCTGGCTCCTCCGGAAGATCGGCGCCGGCGATGTCAAGCTGATGAGCATCACTCCGTTTCTGATCGGCGGAAGCAACCTCGCCGTCTTTTCCGTTCTGCTTCTGGTTTTCGCGATCGCGACGGCCGCCTTGGTCAAGAATCCGTTCCTTATGCCGGCCGGGATGTTCCGCCAATACGTTCAGCATATGGATCGCAAGGGCGTCGTGCCGTTCGGCGTGCCGATCTCGGCGGCCGCCATCTGTACCGTAGCCCTGCAAATGTACCACGCCATTGTGATCGCGAACAGTTCCGGGATCCTGGAACAACTCAACTGACGGTCCAGGTTGGCGTTCCCACGTACCGAGGAAAGAACGGCAGAGCAGGCAGATGAGGCGGTTGTCGGCCAGCCTTGAAAGTTGACAGTCGAGTGGCGAGTGGTCGGGGTGGACAACATACGCAAAAGCGAGTTCAGGCTGGTCGCCGCTATTGCGGCTGTCACGCTCGGCTTTTTTGCGGCGAACCTTTTCTGTTTTCGAAATTCCGACGTCGTCCTCGACCCGCGCAGTTGGTACGACCTAGCCAAAGTGATGCTGCTGCTCGCGGCAATCTTTGTCGCTATGCGGCTCGTGGGGTGGCGAATAGAAAAAGACAAGTCACGGATTGGACGATTTATCGCGACCAGCGCCGCCGCTATTCGCTTGCTGGCTACAAATGCCTCGCTGTTTGTCCCACTCAGTTTCGCTTCGGTCTGGTTCATGTACCTGGCTTCCGCGACCAGCAGGCCGCTGATGGACCAAACGTTGGCGGCACTCGATGCGGCGATCGGGTTCGATTGGCGGACCTTTCTCGACCTCACGAACAAGCAGCCTTGGGTCGCGGGGACGCTCGTTTTTGCTTATCACGCGCTCGGACGGCAGCTTCCTCTCCTTTTCATTTTTCTGGCATTCGTAAAGGGTCCCCGCCTCACCGAATTCATAACCTTGCTGGCTATTTCGTCGGCTTTGACGGGCATCTCTATGTCATTCGTTCCGGCGGCCGGGGCTTACGCTTACTTCCACCCGCAGTCAGTTGAATTCCACAACTTCACGGCTCGGGCGGGAATGTGGCACTTCACCGAGCTGATGAAGATCCGGTCGGGAGAGCCCTTTAGGCTTTTCGTGACGAGGGCCGAGGGTCTCGTCACTTTCCCCTCCTATCATACCGCGCTCGGCATCATGGTGGTCTACGCGCTTCGAGACTTTCGCTGGCTGTTCTGGTCTGTAGGTTGCCTGAACGCCGCGATGATCGTCAGCACGCTTCCGGAGGGCGGACACCATCTGATCGATGTGATTGCCGGCGCGATGGTGGCCATAGCCGCTATTGTTGCCGTGAGATTTGTCGTTGGATATGAGCCACACGCGGCCGCTGCAAAT
Organism: Hyphomicrobiales bacterium; assembly: GCA_003963455.1. Lineage (GTDB taxonomy): Bacteria > Pseudomonadota > Alphaproteobacteria > Rhizobiales > Rhizobiaceae > Mesorhizobium. The sequence continues at coordinate 4,331 of RXJA01000403.1, read as the reverse complement.
GCGGGGCCCACGTCACACGCAGCTCCCCTCAAAACCCCGCCGTCTGCTTCTCCACCAGCTTCAGCCGCCCCTTCTCCACCCTGAAGAACGGCATCGACCTCTGGCTGGAGCCGTCGCTGCGGAAGCGGAACAGGCCGGTCGAGCCTCGGAAGCCGGTCGTGTTCTCCAGCACCTGTTTGCTGAAGCCGTCGGGGCCGGCGGAGCTCGCTATGCCCGCGCTCAGCGCCACCATGTCGTATGCATAGGCCACGTTGACGTCCGGCTGGTAGTTATAGGCCGTCTTGAAGCGGTCGGCGATCGGCCCGGTCTCGCTCTCGTCGAGCGCCGCGATATAGGCGCCCTCGTAGAGCGGATCCATGGGACGCTCGAGCCAGCGGTCGGTGCCGATCAGCGTCACGGCCTTGCCCGGAATGCCTTTCGCTTTCAGCGCCGCAAGCACCGCGGTCGGGCTATTATCGCCGCAGGCGACGACCACGGCATCGGGCGCCTCGACCAGCGAACCCATGTCGGACACCGCCTTCGCGCCGTCCGCCACCGAGTAGGGCAGCGTCACCGCAAGCGTGGCGCCATAGATGCTGAGCGCATTGGCGACCCGGGATTCGACGGCGCTCGAGTCCGCGCCCGCCGGCACCATCAGCACGAATTTCCTGGCGCCCTTGCCGGCGATCGCCGCCGCGCCGGCGGCGGCGCTGTCGGCTTCGCTGAGCCGCACGGAATAGATGCCGGGCCCGCCGGCGAAATTGTCGGCCAGCGCCAGCACCGGCGGCCGCTTCGAGCCGGAGAGCTTGGCAAGGTGCTGAGCGGCCGCGAGCTCGGATGGTCCGATCACCACCTTCGCCGTGCCCGAGGTGATCGCCTTCACGGCCAGGTCCTTGGCGTAGCCGCTGTCGCCGCGCGTGTCCTGGATGGTCAGCGTCAGAAGCTTGTCGCCGAGATCGGCCATCGCCAGCCGCGCCCCGTCATACATTTTCCTGCCGTTCTCGCCCGTGCTTCCCGGGGCGGAAAGCGGCAGCAGCATGGTCACCTTGGTCGATCCCGTGCCGAGCGTCAGCTTGGCCTTCGCCGCGGAGGCCGAAGTCGGGCCGGCCAAGGTCTGGCTGCCTGGCGTCTGGCCGGCCTGTGGCGCGCTGCCCTGTATCGGGCTGCCTGCCTGCTGGGAGGACGCGGCCGCGCCGCCGGCCTGGCCGGCGGGTGCCGCGATGGCCGACGGGTCGAGCACGTCCGAGGCGCCGCTCTTGGACTGGCAGCCGGAGGCGGCCGCGACAACGGCAAAAGCGAGCGCCGGGGCGCGCCAACTCTCGCGCCGGAAATAAGCCGGCCACGCCACGCCGGCATTCGGCGCCTTGGTCGCGGAGGCGTCCGCCCCCGCCCGGGCTTTCATGGCCATCATCGCGATCGGTCGGCTGAGCGCTCGCCCGTCAGCTCAATGCATGTACTCGACCATGCGGTCGTGGAAGCACTCGCATTTGTTGAGCGTGTCCTCGTCCTTGTAGTTCGTCTTGAGGTAGCCATAGGCCATGCCGCAGGCGACCTTGGCTTCCGAAGCCCAGACGAAGGCCGGACGCGACGAGTTGATCCATTCAGGGCTGTTGGCGACGGCGACCGATTCGTCCATCAGCTTCACCACATGGTCCTTGAGCTCGACCATGTTGTCGGTCAGCACCAGGTCCGAAGTGCCGACCGTGCGGCAGTAATTCACCGCCGGTTCGCCGATGATGTCGGCGGCGAAGCCCGTCGATCCGGCAACCAGCAGCGCCGTGGCCGAGGCCAGCAATCTTGCGCAACGCTTCATGTAAGTCCCTCTCCAAACTGCGAATTCACGGTTCGCTAATGCATAGCATGGAAGCGCGGCCTTGCGCTACGCCTGAGCCACCAAGTCTGCGCCATCGAGCCGACCACGCCGTCAAGTCACGGTTTCCGTGTGGGTGTGGGTGTGATCGTAGAGAATGGTAATCGCGGAATTGACGCCCACTCCCGTCAGCGATGCCACTTCGACCATATTGCCGCCGGCAGCGGTGCCGTTGTCGTCGACCATGACGTGAGCCGCGCCGTTCGAGAAGGTGACATTGACCGCGGCGCCCGTCTGCGCATCCGTCGTCGGCGCGTTGCCGCCGAGGGATTGGAGCAGATCGGACAGGTCGATGACGTCCTGGCCAGGTGCATAGTCGGCGATGACGTCTGCCACGTGGAGCGCGAGCTTGGAGGGATCGATCACGAATGTGTCGTTGCCCGCGCCGCCGGTCATGTGGTTGATACCTGTGCCGCCGATCAGGATGTCGTTGCCCGTTCCACCGTCCAGGAAGTCGTTGCCGTCCCGACCTACGATGACGTCATTGCCGCCGTTGCCGTAGAGATGATCCACACCGGATGTGCCGTAGATCTGATCAGCTTGCGTGGCGTCGCCGTTGACCGTGATGCCCGGATCGCCCGGATCGTGCGAGAAGAATGAGAAGCTCACCTGGCGGGCCTGGTAGTTGCCGCCATTGTTGTCCAAGTAGGACAGGGTCCATTGGTCGCCGGCCGATGGCGGATGCGCCGTCAGATAGTCGGCGAGCGTCGTGGTCGTCGCGTTGCCGCCGGCGTCGAGAAGGAAGATGTGGTCATAGTTGACCGTCGCTTTCATGAGGCCGGTTGTCGAATCGAAGAACCAGCTCTGCTCGAACTTCGCGGCGGTCGTGTCGGCTTCTACGACTACGAAATGATTGGTTCCGATCGAGATCTCGACCTGTACCTCTTCCTCGCGGTGCGAGCCCGCGCTGCTGTCGCCGAAGACTCCGGGATTCTGTTCGCTTACCGGAATTGGGGTGGCGAACGGCGTCTGCTGGAAGTCGGTATAGACCACCACCGTTGAGCTGTGCGGGTCGGCCAGGATGGCGTTCACCGTCGCTTGCGACAGGCTGAGCGTGGCGACCTGGTCGTTGCCCGAAGTCAGCGGGCTGCTGCCGTTGCCGATCTGCGAGGTGTCGCTGGGCAGGCTGGTCGGGGGCACTTCGTGGATGCCGACGGTCTGGGCGACATGCGTCGTGCCATCATAGACGTCGAGCGAGAGGTTGGCATTGACCGTATCGTTCGCCGTGGTCGTCGGCCTGTAGACCAGATCGTCCAATAGATTGATGCCGCTCGACGGATTGTAGAGCACCGTGCCGGCGGTCAGCGCGACATAGCTGACGCCATTGAAGTAGAACGTGCCGGCCGGGATCGTTCCTGTCGCCGTGACAACGAGATTGTCACCCTCGGGATCGGTTGGGATGCTGACCAGCAGTGGATATCCGTTTGCATAGCTGGGCGTGCCCGTGGTCTGCTGCGACGGGTCGCTCGACATCCAATTCTGGGTGTTGGCCACAACCGGCGGATCGTTGACGTTGGTCAAATTGAGCGTCAGCGTCGTGGTCGACAGGTCGCCGTCGCCGTCCTTGATGGTGTAGACGAACACGTCGGTCGTGTTGGCGTTGATGTCGTGTGCCGTCGACTGATAGGTGTAGGAGCCGTCGGCGTTGAGGTGCAGCGTGCCGTGCAGGCCGGCAATGTCGGTGCCGGCGCCGGTGGTCACCGCCGTCGTGGTGTCGCCGCCCGCGGCGCGCACGCCGACCACGCCTCCGCCGATGGCGAAGCCGTCCGCGCCGGCCACGTCGTTGGCCAGCACGCCGGCCGCCGCCGTCACGGTGAGCAGCGCGCCCTCAATGACGTTGTTGGAATTGGCGACCGCCGTCGGCACGTCGTCGATGATGTTGACGGTGATGGTGCCGGTGGTCGTGTTGCCGACGCTGTCGGTGACCGTGTAGGTGAAGTTCTCCAGGCCGGAGATGGTCTGGACACCGTCATTGGCCTGCGCGTTGAGGTAGTTGCTGGTCAGCGTGTAGACGTAGCTGCCGTCGGCGTTGATGTGGATGGTGCCGTAGGTGCCGACGATGGTCTGCGCGGTATAGGTGAGCGCGCCAACGCCGCCCGAGGCGTTGAGCTGGTTGGTCGCGTCGGTCTCGGTCGTCGAGCTGGGCAGCGAGCCGGTTACGGTTCCGTGCGTCAGGTCGGCGCCAGTGGTTGTGGTGTCGAGCGCGGCCTCGTTGACGGTCACGTCGCTGTCGGCCGGTGCGACCAGTCCCGAATCCGCCAGGTTGATGGTCAGCGTCGTGGTCGACAGGTCGCCGTCGCCGTCCTTGATGGTGTAGACGAACACGTCGGTGGTCGCCGAGGTGATGTTGTTGGCCGTCGACTGATAGGTATAGGAGCCGTTGGCGTTGATGTGCAGCGTGCCGTGCAGGCCTGCGATGTCGGAGCCGGCGCCGGTGGTCACCGCCGTCGTCGTGTCGCCGCCCGCGGCGCGCACGCCGACC
>RXJA01000406.1 GCA_003963455.1 Hyphomicrobiales bacterium | reverse complement strand
GGCATGGGTCGTGCCCCTCCTCGACGCGGCCGCCAGTGTGATGGTTTGAAACCCCCGCTCTATTAACTGCATCACGTTCGGGAGCGTTCGACTTCACCGCGCCGTACGGGTGCAAGCCTAGCACATGTTTGAGGGAGGCCAAATAACAGCCATGGCTAAAGCGCGCCGGCGCGCCGGTGTGAAACGCTCCTCTCCCGCTCAGCCTGCAAACTGCTAGAATACAGAAGCAATTCCGGGAAAGCGCCTGGCGGCTCTCCGCCCGGAATTGCGCGAAAGATAAGCATTTGTTGACCAAGTTCGGCGACGCTTCCGGATGTTCATTTCTCTCCAGATCAGCAATGTCGACAAGCTGCCGGCCGGTACCGCCGAGAGTTTCGCCGCCCGCGACCGCAGCTTTGAGATCGGCCGCGAGAATTGCGACTGGACGCTGTCCGATCCGGACAAGTTCATCTCGGGCCGGCATTGCGAGGTCCGCTACCAGGCGGGCTCCTTCTGGCTCTACGACGTCTCGCGCAACGGCACTTTCGTCAACGGTTCCAACCAGCGCATGGCCGGGCCGCACCGGCTGGCCCAGGGCGACCGGCTGCTGATCGGCCGTTATGTCGTCGGCGTATCGATCGAAGACGAACGGGCCGCGACCGGACACCCGCAGACCAGAACCGGGTCGACGCAGCGCGAGCTGCCGCCCTCGACCGGCCGCCCCCTGGACCCCGGCCACGGCTCATTCTTCAATCCGGCGGAACAGCGCCAGATCGGGGCAGCGCCCGTCTCGACCTCCTCGGCCTTGCAGCCCGGTCCCGCAACTCCGGCCAATCGCCCCGTGGAAGCGGACGCGATGCTGCGAGAGATCGCCAGGGCGGCGGGCATCGCGCCTGACTTGCTGCAGGCGCGCGACCCCCACGAGGTCGCGGTCGAGATCGGCGCGGTGCTGAGGACCACTGTCGAGCAACTGTCGCTGCTGCTCAAGGCGCGCGCGGCGGCAAAGGTGCTCGCCAAGAGCGCTAACCGCACGATGATCGGCGCCGAGGACAACAACCCGCTGAAATTCGTGCCGGGCACCGACGACATATTGGAGATCATGTTTGCCAGGCGCAGGGCCGGCTATCTCGATGCCAGGCACAGCGTCGAGGATGCGTTCCGCGACCTGAAGGCGCACGAAATCGCAACCTATGCCGCCATGCAGGCCGCGCTGTCGCGGCTGCTCGACGACCTGTCACCGGAAGCGATCGCCAGGAAAATCCCGCCGGCGTCCTTCTCGTCCAGGAAGAGCCAGGCATGGGACGCGCTCGTCGCGACCTGGCGGACGATGGAAGACAAGCACGAGAACGGCATGCTCGATGTCTTCCTCGCCTATTTCGCCGAGGCCTACGCTAAGGCCAGCAAGCAGAAATAGACGCAGGGGCACGGGCCACGCCCGCCGTATGTGACGGGTCTCATAGAAGAAGCCGCCTCTTCGAGCATCTTGGCTCCCGATTTCAATCGGCGGCCCCGTTTCAATTGGCTATCCGGGCGACTAGAATGCACTAGGACGCTAGCCCGGCGGGCAAGGCGGCGAGGCTTGGGGCGTGTGCAGCGATGTCATGTTTCGGCGAGATGAGCCTTTCCATGCGGCCCGCCGCCGAGGCTCAGCCTGAAACGCGCCTCCCCGGGCAAAGGCATGGTCGTCGCGCCGCGACAGCGGGTCGGCGCCGATGAGTTCGAATGACGATCCCCCACGGCCGGCGGACAAGACCGTCATCCGCGCGCCGCGGCCGAAGCAGAAACCGCCTTCGCCTCCCGAGAGGGCCGGCCGGGAAGGCATGCAGCCTGCTCCATCGTCTCCGCGCGAAGCGACAGTGTTCGACCCCGGCGGCGGCCGGCGAATGCCCACCGGCTGGTCGTCTGGAACCGTACTCTTCCAAGGGCCAACTCCGGGAGCGGCCGCGAATGCCGCGCCGGGGTTGCAGCAGGATGCCCTGCTAGAGGCCATCGGCGGCGTGAGATACGCCACGGCCAATCCGATCCTTGCCGCCGCGGCGCCGCTGCTGATGCTTCTCGGCCAATTGCGGCTGATGCCGGTCGAGCGGCAGGCGGCGTCCCTGGCCGAGCATATGGCCGAAACGATCGAGGCTTTCGACCGTGCCATCGCGAAAGCCGGCATCGGTGAGGAAGACGCGCGGATCGCCAAATTCGCCCTTTGCGAAACCGCCGACGATCTCATCGGCAATCTGCCCTGGCCGAGCAAGGACAGCTGGCTTCAGCACAGCCTGGTGGCGCGGTTCTTCCACACCCAACCGACGGGCGCCGGCTTCTACGAGGCGCTGAACCGAATCTTCGCCAAGCCGGAAGCGCATTACGACCTGCTCGAAGTGATGCATGCCTGCCTGTCGCTTGGCTTCGAGGGCCAGTATCGGGGGCTGGCCAAGGAACGAAACACGCTCGAACGCGTCCGGCAGGATGTCTACGACACGCTGCGTTACTTCAAGCCGCGCGCCGGCGACGACATCTCGCCACGTTGGCAAGGCATGGCGGCGGCGTTGCCGAAGCCAAGCGCGCGGCTGCCGCTGTGGGCGCTCGCGGCCGGCGCGGCGACACTGGTGACAGCGGCCTTCTTCGGACTGCGGGTGCTGATCACCGACGAAGGCGACGCGACCGCCGGCGAATTGCTGGCGCTCAACCCCTCGACGCCCGTCACCATCGAGCGCGCCAGCGTGGCGGCGCCCACCGAGCCGGCGCAAGCCAGCCCGCCGCCGCCCGCGGTTCCCGACACCGCCCAGATCGACCGCATCCGCGCAGCGCTTGCCAAGGAGATCGCCGGCGGCGGACTGAGCGTCGGCGAGAAGGGCGAGTTCATCGTCGTCGAGATCAACAACCAGCTTCTGTTCGCACCCGGCCAGGCGGATCTGAAGCCGCAGTTCCAGCCGATCTCGGCCGATATCGCCACCGCGCTCGATGCCGAACCCGGACCGATCCGGATCGTCGGCCACACCGACAATGTGAAGCCAAAGAAATCGAGCATGTTCAAATCGAATTTCGATCTTTCCGTCGCTCGCGCCAAGGCCGTCCAGGCGATGATGGCCAAGCAATTGAAGGACCCGTCGCGGCTCAGCACCGACGGCAAGGGCGAGGACGAACCGATCGCCGACAATGGCACGGCGGACGGCCGCGCCAAGAACCGCCGCGTCGACGTGATGATCCCGAAACAGGAAACCTTGCAGGGCAGCGCGGCGGAGAACGGCGACTGATGCGCTGGCTGCTGCGGATATTCAGCCTGGCTGCGCTCGCCGGTTTCTCGGCGGCGGTCTGGTATGCCGGGCCGCTGATCCGCTTTGCCGATACACACCCGCTCGGGCCTGTGTGGCTGAGAGCCACGATCATCGGCGTCACCGTCGCGGCGCTTGCCCTGTTCTACGGCGTCCGCTTCTGGCAAAGGCGCAAGGCGCAAAAGGCGCTCGAAACGGCCATCATGGGCAGCGATGAGCGCAACGACGATTCACAAGTGCTCGAAGCCCGCATGGGAGAGGCGATCGCGACGCTGAAACGGACGAGCGGCAGGCGCAATTTCCTCTATGACATCCCCTGGTACATCATCATCGGACCGCCGGGCGCCGGCAAGACGACGGCGCTGGTCAATTCCGGGCTGAAATTTCCGCTTGCCGGCTCCGGCAGCGCGCAGCCGGTGGCCGGCGTCGGCGGCACGCGGTCCTGCGACTGGTGGTTCACCGACGAGGCGGTGCTGATCGATACGGCCGGCCGCTACACGACGCAGGAATCGGACCGCGAGCGCGACAAAGCGAGCTGGCTCGCCTTCCTGGGACTGCTCAAGAAACACCGCACCAGGCAACCGATCAACGGCGTGATCCTCGCCATCAGCCTTGCCGACCTGATCGGCTTCGACGACCGGCAGCTCGACGCGCATGTCAGCGAAATCAGGAGCCGCCTGCGCGAATTGCACGAGACGCTGAAGATCCAATTCCCGGTCTATCTCCTCTTCACCAAGGCCGATCTCGTCTCCGGTTTCATGGACTATTTCGGCAATCTCGACGAGGCGCGCAGGCGCAAGGTGTGGGGCGCGACATTCCAGACCGCCGACCGCATCAGGAATATGGCCGGAGAGGCGCCCGGAGCCTTCGACGAACTGGCGAAGCGGCTCGCCGAAGAAGTCGCCGACCGCCTGCAGGAAGAGGCCGACCCGGTGGCGCGGATTTCGCTGTTCGGTTTTCCGGCGCAGTTCGGCGCGCTGAAGAACCGGATAACGCAGTTCATCGGCGGCCTGTTCGATACCTCGCGGTCACAGGTCAATGTCAGCCTGCGCGGGCTGTATTTCTCGTCGGGCACCCAGGAAGGCACGCCCTTCGACCAGGTGCTGGGCGCGATCGGCCGCAGTTTCGGCAACGCTTCGCAAGCGCATCTCTCCGGCGCCGGCAAGAGCTTCTTCCTGCACGATCTGCTCACCCATGTGATCTTTCCGGAATCGGGCTGGGTGTCTTTCGACAGGGCGGCCGAACGGCGCTCCAGGCTTGCCAGGTTTGGGAGCCTTGCCGCGATCGCGCTGGCGGCATTGGCGGCGACCGGCGCGCTTGGTCTCAGCTTCTTCGCCAACAAGTCGCTGATCGCCTCCACAAGGCAAGCCATGGCGCATTATCGCGACAGCGCAGACACGCTGCTCAAGAGCACAACGGTGACCGATGTCGACCTCGAAAACGTCATCGGCCCGCTCGACCAGTTGCGTAACCTGCCGGCCGGGTTCGAGAATAGCGATCAGGGAAGGCCGATCGAGGAAACCTTCGGCCTCAGCCAGCGGGAAAGGCTGCTGTCTGCCTCCAAGGCCGCCTATCGGCAGGCGCTGGAGCGAACCTTCCGCTCCCGGCTGCTGGTGCAGGCCGAGCGGACGATCCAGGCCAGGATGGCTGATCCGATCGCGCTTTACGAGCCGCTCAAGATCTACCTGATGCTGGGCGGCAAAGCGCCAAAGGTCGACGACGAGCTGATCGTCTCCTGGATGAGGCAGGACTGGGAAGAGAACCGCTATCCGGGCGAGAACAACCGCGAGGGCCGCGCGCAGCTCGAAAAGCATCTGCGCGCCATGCTTGCGCTCGACGACGCCTACGATCCAACCTTCGAGCTCAACCAGCCACTGGTCGAGGCCGCGCAGCGCTCGCTCGGCCGCATGAGCCTCGCCGACCGCGCGTCGGCGCAGATCAGGTCGGCGGTCTACGCGGCAAGGCTGCAGGACTTCTCCGTCGCAGCCAAAGCCGGTCCGGAAGCGCAGTTGCTGTTCGAACGGATGGATGGCAGCGAGCTTGCCGATCTCCATGTTCCAGGCCTTTACACCCGCGCCGGCTTCAATCGCTTCTTCCTGCCGCAGCTCTCGCGCATCGCGCAGATGCTCGTCGACGACCGATGGGTGCTCGGCGGCGGCGGCGAACAGGGCGGCATCGACCAGGACCTGCCCAAGCTCGGTCCCGAGCTGATCGACCGCTACGGCAAGGAGTTCGCCGCCGCCTGGAACGGCGTGCTCGACCAACTGAAGCTCAAGGCAATGCTGAAGGACAAGCCGCAATATCTGGCGCTCTCATCCGTAGCGTCGCCGGACTCGCCTCTCGACCAGCTCTTCACCGCGATCGCCGATGAAACCGCATTGACGAGGGACAGCGCCGCCGAGGGCGATGCCGGCACGGCGCAGCAGGACCCGGCCGGCATGGCCAAGGGCCTCGCCCGCATCGGCCTGCAGATCGCCGGCGGCAAGTCGCAAAGCCGTGCCGGCGCAAGCTCGGCCGTCGCGCAGAACGCCGGCGCGAGCGTCGAGGCGCAGTTCCGCTCGTTCCAGTCGCTGGCCGGCGGCGCCGCCGGCCGCCGGCCGCTCGATGCGCTGACGCAGAATTTCCACGACATCTTCCAAAGCCTGAAGCTAGCGGCCGATGTCCCTTCGCAGACCGAGCGCGTCAACGCCAATCTGCAGCTGCAGATCTCGACCTTGCGCGCCAATGTCTCGCGCCTGCCCAAGCCGCTGGCGCGCATGGTCAACGCGGCGGCGGACGAGTTCGAAGGCAATGTCGCCGAGACCTCCGTCGCCAATCTCAACCAGACCCTCGACCAGACGGTGACGCGCGCCTGCGAGGAGGCGGTCAACGGCCGCTATCCCTTTGCCCGCGACAGCAGCGAAGACATCCCGATGGCGGATTTCGCCAAACTGTTCGCGCCGGGCGGCCTGATGGACCGCTTCTTCGCGCAGAACCTTGCGCCGCTGATCGACATGACCGGCCAGGAATGGGCCTGGAAGCAGAACGCGCGCTCCAGCAAGGACCTCGCGAAATCGACCTTGAAGGCGTTCCAGGCGGCGGCTGAAATCCGCAGCGCCTTCTTCCCGTCGGGCGGCTCGACGCCGTTGGTGTCGATCACCGTCACGCCCACATCGCTGAACAGCGAGGCCGACAGCGCGGTGCTGAACGTGGACGGGCAGACGGTCCAGAGCGCGCAGGCCGGCAACGCGCCGAGCACGGTGACATGGCCGAGCGGCGCCGCTTCCGGATCGGCGAGCCTCAGCCTCGTGCCGGAAATGCCCGGTCGCGAGTCCGCGCTCAAATTCGAAGGACCGTGGGCGTTGAAGCGGCTGTTCGACAAGGCGACCATCACCGGTGACGGCGCCAGCACCGAGGCGCGCTTCGTGATCGGTGGACGCGATGTCGCCTACACGATCCAGGCCGGCTCAGGGGCCAACCCCCTCATCCTGCCGGCTTTGTCCGGCTTCAGTTGTCCGAAGGCGTTTTGAGATGGCTCGCTCCAGCCTTCATTTCGGTACTCTAATGTACACGCTTATGGCAGAGTGGCCCGGGCACGCGGCCCGTGGCTGGTCACAGAGGACGCTCGAGAAGCGCTTGGTGGCAAATTGAGCACTGTCGCCCTCCCCATCGAGAGCTTCGGCGTGAGCCACCAAGGCTGCGTGCGCGACCACAACGAGGACAACTACCTCATCGAGCCGCAGACCGGGCTCTGGGTGGTGGCGGACGGGATGGGCGGGCACGAGGCCGGCGAAGTGGCCTCGGCCAGCATCGTCGACCATCTGGCGACGATCGGCATCGCAAGCTCGGCGCCGGACCTGCGCGCCCGCTTCGAGGACCGGCTCAGCCGCGCCAATGCCGAGATCCGCGACATATCGCGCTCGCGCGGCATCACCATCGGCTCCACTTTCGCGGCCCTGCTTGCCATGGACGGGCGCTTCGCGTGCCTATGGGCCGGCGACAGCCGCATCTATCTCGTGCGCAACGGCTCGATCTTCCAGGTTTCGAAGGACCACACCGAGGTGCAGGAACTGCTCGACCGCGGCATGATCAGCGCGGAGGAGGCGCGCACCTGGCCGCGCCGCAATGTGATCACGCATGCGGTCGGCGTGAGCGACGAGCTCGAGATCGATTTCCAGCAGGGCGAGTTGATGCCGGGCGATGTTTTCGTCCTGGGCACCGACGGACTGACGGCGCATGTCAGCGACGCCGAGATCGAGGCCGTGGCCGGATCCGCCACGCCGCGGGCGGCATGCCAGACCCTCCTGGACACGGTGCTGGCGCGCGGCGGCACCGACAATGTGACCATCGTGCTCGTGAAGATCGGCGGCGGGCGCAACAGCGCGCTCCATCCGGATCGGTCCGCAATGGAGGGCCTGGCCAGATGAGCGACGACGACAAGACCCGGATATCGACGAACGTCACCCATGCCGGCGTCGGCACGCAGCTCAGCGGCATCTATGAGCTCGACGAGCGGATCGCGTCGGGCGGCATGGGCGAGGTCTATCGCGGCCACAACATCCAGACCGGCGACCATGTGGCGATCAAGATCGTGCTGCCCGAATTCGCGCGCGACCAGACGATCCTCTCGCTGTTCCGCAAGGAAGCGTCGATCCTCAACCACCTGTCGCATGACGCGGTGGTGCGCTACCACGTCTTCACCATCGATCCGGGGATCGGCCGCCCCTATCTTGCGATGGAGTTCGTGGACGGCGAGTCGCTGTTCGACGTCATGCGTCGCGGCCCCATGCCGGGGGAAGACGTTCGCCGGCTCTGCCATCGCCTGGCCTCGGGGCTCGGCGCCGTGCATCAGGCCGGCGCGGTGCACCGCGACCTCTCGCCCGACAACATCATTCTGCCCGGCGGCCGGGTCGAGCGCGCCAAGATCATCGATTTCGGCATCGCCCGGTCGGCCACTGTGGGCGGCGAGACGCTGATCGGCGGGAAATTCGCCGGCAAATACAACTATGTCTCGCCGGAACAGCTCGGCCTCTATGGCGGAGAGGTCAGCGAGCAATCCGATATCTACAGCCTCGGGCTGGTGCTGGCAGCGGCGCTGCGCGGAAAGCCGCTCGACATGAGCGGGTCGCAATACGAGGTCATCGAGAAGCGCCGGACCGTGCCGGACCTGTCTGATATCGATCCCGACTTCCGGGAGTTGATCGAAGCCATGCTGCAGCCGGATCCGCGCGACCGGCCGGCCAGCATGGCCGAGATCGCCCGGGCGGCACGCGACGAGGATCTTGAGCCGACATTGCCGCCGCCCGTGTCGTTCGGCGCACGCGAACGCTCGGGGTTGCCGCGCGCCGGCTGGACGGCGCCGCCGGACTCGAAGCCCCAGCCGCCGGCCCCCGACGAACCGCGCTTCGTCGAGCACGTGCGCCCCGCATATCTGTCGGAGCCGCGGCCCGCGCAGGCTGCCGCTCCGGCCAGCGCGCCCGCACCGGCTGCGCCCAAGAAAGCTTCGCGGATGCCCGTCTTCGCCGGCGGTGTCGCGGCCCTCGCTCTCCTGGTGGCGGCGGGCCTTTATTTCAGTGGGGTCATGGCGCCTCCTCCTGTGCCGGAAGCATCCAAGCCATCGACACCGAAGCCGGTCGCGGAAGCATCCAAACCGGCGACCGAAGCATCGCAACCGGCGGCCTCGAAACCCCAGCCGCAGACGCCGGCCGCGCCTCAACCGGAACCACCAAAACCTGACAGCGCCGCCACAGTCGAGCCAGCGAAGCCACCCGCGCAACCCGGTGCGGAGGTCGAGACGCCTGCCGAGAAGCCGGTCCCGGCTGCCACTCAGCCGCAGAGCAAGGCCGACAACCAGGCGCGTATCTCCCCGGTCGAGACAAAACCCGCGCAACCGCCAGCGGAGCAATCGCCGGCGCCGGCGCCGGCGCCCGCACCGAAGGCCGCCGAAAGCCAGAAGCCGGCGCAGGCCGCAACCGGGCCGGCGGCCAAGACGCCGGAGCCGACCCAGACGGCCAAGAACCAGCCGGCGCAGGATGCAAATCCGCCGCCGGCGGCGCCCAGCGCAAAAGACCTCGTGGACATGCTTTCCAAGCTGCCCAGGCCGAAGGCTTCGCCGCCACCAACTTCTGAAAGCCAGGCACCGGCGCACCCGGCCACGCCGCCGGCCGAACCGAAGATAGAGACCCCGACAGCCAGCCGGCCGGAAACGCCGACCGCGCCAACCCAGCCGGCGCAGCAACCGCAGACGCCCAAGCAGCCCGAGACCGATGTCGCCATCAATGTGCCGAAGCCGGCGCTCCCGTCGCCGGAAGACGATATGGCCAAGTGGAACGAGCAGCGCTCCTGGGTACGCGATTTCAGCGGCGGCAGCTGCTTTTACGCGAATGTGACATCGGGACCCGGCGCTTCCCCGGCAATCGAGGGGTACGGAACGGCGGTGCAGCCCTTCGAGCAATTGCTCAACGATTTCCAGACGAGGTTCCATGTCGAGCCGGACATCAGCGTGCGCCTCATCACGCTGCCCCAGTGCGGCGTGCCGACTTTCCTCCGCTTCCTCGACCGGAACTCGGCCGCGAAACCACAGCTCGTGCTCGACAAGACATCGATCCCGGACGGCGCGCCGGTCAGCGGCGCGCTGTATACGGGCGGCGGGCTCGTCTCGAACATCATGCTGATCGACCACAAGGGCGTCGCCTTCAATCTCGACGACCGCATGGTGCCGCAAACCGACAAGGTGACCTTCAACATCCCGATCGGCCTTGCCGCCGCGGACAAGGCAGCCGGCAAGGCGGTGCCGCAGATCATGCTGGTGATCACCGGACCGAAGGACATCCAGGCCGCGATGTTCTCCAGGCCGACGCCGGCCTCGGAGCTTCTGCCCAGGATCCTTGAGGAAATCGAGGCCGACGGGTCGCAATTCTCCGCCACGGCCACCTATTTCCGGCTTGGCGGATAGCATGAACGCCGATGGATCTTCGCACCTTGCGTTCTTTGCATCAGCCCTCGCCACGCAAGCTGCGTAGCCGGCTCCGATTGCTGTTGCCGAGCCGCGTGACGCTTGCCGCGCTGCTCGGCGCGGCGCTGCTCTCGATGCTTTCGCCCGGCAAGGCGCATGCCGAATTCACCGTCTGCAACCAGACGCTCGAC
>RXJA01000528.1 GCA_003963455.1 Hyphomicrobiales bacterium | reverse complement strand
AGACCTTGGAATTGGCGGTGTAGCTGCGCTGCGCCGCAATCATGTTGGTCAGTTCCTCGGCGATATCGACGTTGGAGTTTTCAAGCGCTCCGGAGACGATGGAGCCGAGCTTGCCCTCATTGGCGAAGCCGATGTGAACCGCGCCGGAATCGGTGCTCTGCACATAGACATTGCCCGGCATGGCGGTGAGGTTGTCGGGGCTCTGCACGTCGGCCAGCGGAATCTTGTAAAGCGCCTTGGTCGAGCCGTCCTCGAACTGCGCGTAGATGACGCCATCCTGACCGATCTGGACCTTCTGGATGGAGCTGGGCGCGTTGCCGTTGACCTTGGCGTCGGCAACGGTGAAGCCCGTGCCGAGCTGCGTCAGTTTGGAGAGATCGAGGTTCAGCGTCGAGCCGTTCGGCACCGTGAAGGAGACTCCCGTGGTCGCTCCGGTGAGCTTGCCGGTGGTGGTGTCGAAGGTGAGGTTGGCCGTGCCGAGCGCGCCGCCCGTATACGGGAAGGACGTGCCCGGCGTTGCCTTCGACTGGTCGAAGACCGAAACCTCCCAGGTGCCGGAGCCGGTGTTGGTAAAGTAGACGTCGAGCAGCACCTTGTTGCCGAGATTGTCGTAGGCGACCAGCGAGGACTTCGAGGTGTATTCGGCTGTCGCGCTGTTGGTGGATGGCAGCGCGCCCGCCGGCGGCGTGGCGCCCGCGGGCAGATTGCCGCTGAAGGTTCCTTCCGTGCTCGGCGTCGCCGTCATTTCCTGGTCGGAGATCTGGACCGGCACAAGACCTTCGAAACCGTTGGCGGTCGCCGCCGGCTCGCCATTGGCGTAGTCGTAGGCCATGAGCTGGTAGCCCGCGGCGTTGACCAGCCGGCCCTGCGCGTCGGGAACGAAGGAGCCGGCGCGGGTGAGGTAGGGCGTGCCGCTGGCATCCTGCACGACGAAGAAGCCGTCGCCGTTGACGGCAAGGTCCGACACCGACGTGGTGTATTGCAGCACGCCTTGCGAACTGATCGAGGAGCGGATCGTCGTCGTCACGCCGCCGGAATTGTAGGCGCCTCCGGTGCCTGGCATGACCAGCGTCGAGAATTCGGCAGAGGAGCGCTTGTAGCCGGTGGTGTCCGAGTTGGCGATGTTGTCGGCCACCGCGGAGAGGCGGTTGGCCTGCGCGTTCATACCGGAAACGCCGGTTCGCATCATTCCGTAGAGGCTCATCGATACATCTCCGCAGTGCCTGGGTAGGAGGCCTTAAAGCTATGCCTCGTGTCTTGCGCGAGGCTGGCGGGGGATGTGCCTCGGGCGGCCATCAAAACACCAGCCGGTAGCCAAGAAACCTCTTGGAATCGATCGGGTCGTGGCCGAGCTTCTCACGCAGCTTCTTGCGCAGCTTCGAGATGTGGCTCTCCACCACGTTCTCCTCGACCTCCTCGTCGAAGATGCCGTAGATGGCGTTGAAGACCTGCGTCTTGGTCACGCGACGGCCGCGGTTGCTGGCCAGATATTCCAGGATGCGCCGCTCGCGCCGCGGCAGCGGCAACGGCTCGCCGTCGATCTCCGGATCGCGGCCGTCCATGAAGATGCGCATCGAGCCGACCTCGGTGTAGGCGGCCTCTTCGGAGCCGCGGCGACGGATGGCGGTGATGCGGGCGAGAATCTCGCGGATATGGACAGGCTTGCGCACGACATCGTCAACGCCGCTTTCGAACAGCCGCAGCGTATGTTCGAGCGAGTGATGTTCGCTGAGCGCGATCACCGGCGCGCCGGTGCGGTCGCGGATCTGGCGCGGCGATATCGCACCATCGCGGCAGTCGCCGATGAGGAAGGCCCTGACGGATCTGAGATCGGTGTCGGCGGCGGAACTCACCCACTCGCCAAATTCGCCTGGCGCAAAGCCGGCTGTGGCCACCCCCTCACGATCGAAAAGTGACGAGTAGCCCTCTGTCACGAGCTCTCGCTCATCAACGATTACGATCATCGACCCGCCCCCGAATCAGCTCATCTGCCCCGTGCGGAAAGGGGTACCCGGCCCGGCGAATCCTGAAAAACCATCATTTCTTGTAGCTATTTTCTTGGGAGTTTTTTGGGGAGCCGTAATAGAGGCGGTCGTACAGGTGTATTCACGACAACTGTGGGCGGACGAATATTGGCGCCGGCGGACAGGCCGGGGAGGCCGGTCGGCATTCAGGATTCAGCAACTATTGATTGCAGAAGGCGCTGGCGTTCGGCGTCCATTTGCCGAAGCCGGTGGCGACCATGTTGGCGATGACGCGGCAGACATAGACCTTCTGCGCCGGGTCGTTGTCGGGGCCTGCATGGTAGCGGGCGACAGCCATCGACCAGGTCATGTGCCGGGCGTGCAGGTCGGCCAGGAAACGCGCGGCATAGTCGACGTTCTGATGCGGATCGAGCATGTCGTCGACGCTGCGGAAATGATCGCCATGATAGTGGTGGTTGATCTGCATGCAGCCGAGATCGATCAGCGTCTTGCCCTCGCGGCGGGCATTCTCGAATGTGGCGAGGGCTTCGCCGCGGCTGCGCGGAAAGACAGCCTTTCCCTCTATATTCAAGGCATTAGGCTGAAGGCTGCCCTTCTTCCCGGTCTCTGTCAGACCGACTGCGTAGAGAATGCCGGCCGGCACGCCGTAGCGATCGGCGGCGCGCAGGATCTCCGGCTCGCAGGGATTGGCGGCGGCGTGGGCGAAGCCGGCGGCGAAACTAGATATACATATCGTCGCCAGCGCGCTCGCGATGCGGCGACGCGTCACGACCGAATTCCTGTGCGCCATTGCCATCGTTCCTTCCCGGTTGCCGGCCGCCGCCCCCACTGTTGCCGCCCGAGCCCCCGGGCTGGGACGAAGGCTGGTCGCGGCCTGTCGACATCGGCATGGCGCCGTTCGCGTCGGCGCGGCTGGCCGCATGCGCTGCTATCGAAGGTTGCAGGATGGTGACCTTGTCGACATCGAAGCCAAGGCTGCGCATGGACTTGACTATGGCATCGCTGTCGGTGGTGAGACGGCGATATGCCTCGTGTGTCTCGGGCTTCATCTCAATCGAAAGTTGCTCGCCCGAGAGCCTCAGACTGGCGGTGACCGATCCGAGCTCCGAGGGGTGGAGCTCGATCTTGAGCACATGTGTCGGAACGGCAACAGAATTGGTCGTCTGCGAGCCTGTCGAGGCGCTTGAAAAAGTCTTCTGGACGCCGTTGTCGGAGGCAAGCGCCTCAACCAGCGCCGATGCGGTCTGACTGATCGGGTTTTGCGCCGGCGCCGGGAAGCTCTGCTGGCTGACGACTTCCATGCGCGCGGCGGAAGAAGATGGCTTGGCCGGTGTCTGCTGCGTGGTCGACTGAGACTGTTGCGAGGCCTTTGAGACGGAAGCCGGCCGCCAGCCTTGCGGCGGCACAGGGCTGTCCGCCTGCGGTTCGTTCCCCTGCGTCGGCAAGATTTTGGTTTCGCCGCGGCCCGGCATGTCGAGAGCCATGTCCGCCTTGACCGGCTTCTGCCCGAAGTCGGACCCGGAAGCTTCAGCCGCCGTCGAACGGGGGGATCGCGACTGCGGCTCGGTGGAATTGTCAACCGCCGCGCGCCTGCCCGGGCGCGGCCGCAATTCCATCGCTCCGTGCTCGCCGGCGCCATCTTCGCCGTCGGCGGAGTCTTTGCCGCCCGTGCCCGACGATTGCGCGAAGTGCTTCATGTCGCTCAGCGCCATCAGCAACGGCAAACGGTCCTGCAGCGGCTGCGGGTCGTTGCCTTGCGCGTTGGCCTGCTTGTCCTCTGATGGTTTCGACTGATCGGCCTCAGCCGTGGTCTTCGCTGATTTTCCCGCGACTGCTTTCTGCGACCCGGTCTTCCCCTGACGGTCCTGGTCCGGCTCCCGCGTGCCGTTGTCGGCCGACGGGCCCTTTGCCAGATGCGCGTCCGGCATTCCCGGCGCATGCTTGTCTTGGGACCTGTCGGACGTCTCCGTCGCATGCACCATCTCGCCGAAATTCCGGTCCTTGTCCTTGCCGCCGGCGGTGTGCTGCCGGGACTGGGTCGAAGCAAAGCCCGGCAGGGCCTGACTAACGCTGGTCATTTCGGGGCTGCTCCGAGGAGTTGGTCGATCTGGTCGAGCTGACGGCGCGTGCTGGTCACCGCCGCGTCGACAGGGTCTTGGGCATCGGCGGCCGCCGGCGCGGACGCCTGCATTACCGGCGCGGCGCCGGCCTTTGCCGGAGCGGCCACGGGCGTTTCAGCAATCGACTGCGCGGGCTGCGGCAAAGCCGCGGCCTGGACGTCCTTGGCCTGATCGCCGCCCGCCGAAACCGCCGGATCGCTTGCAGCGACCGGCGGATCGCTTGCAGCGACCGCTGGCTGGTCGGGCATAGCTCCTTCCACCGGAGGCAAGTCCGCATTGGCCGGATCGGCCGAGGCCTCGGCCGTGGATTTGGCCTCGTCGGCTTTTGCAGCGTTTGCCGGAGCGGTATCGGCCCTCGGGGTCGCCCTCACGGGCGCCACCACTTCGCCCGCCACGGCCTGCGCTGCGTCAAGCAGGTCGCGGTCGCTTTGCGAAAGCTTGCCGCGATCGATCTTGCCGAGCTTGGCGCGTACCTCATCGACGCTGGCCGACGTCATGGTGGAAAGGCTCGAATAGAGCTGGGTGCGCGGGTCGTCCTGGTTGCCGTTGCCGTCGCGGCCGAGCAACGCCCTGGCCGAGGCGAAAGCCGAGAGCTCGGTCATGCCGTCGATCGCGGCGCGGCGCGCGATGCGCAGGTAGATCACCTTCTCGCGCTCGGGATCCATCATCGAGGTGATGTCGGCGATCTTGTCCTGGCTGATCGCCATATGCAGCGTGATGACGCCGGAGACAAAGGCGTCGGCGAACTGGCTGGCATAGGGCGAATAGAGATAGGAGGCGACATACTGGGTCGACGCCAGCGCGAAGCGAGCCGCGTCGCCCTGCGCCGCCGCGATGCCCACGGAGCGGCGCAGCGCCGCCTCCTCGACCAGCGTGCCGGGGCTGAGCAGGCGCGCCTCGTCCAGCAGGGCGAGCGCCTGGGCAGGATCATCGGCCGCAAGCAGCGAGCCCTTGACCAGCGCCAGGAAGGCGCCGATGTCCGCGGGCACGCTCATCGGATCGATCGGCTTCAGCGTTTCGATCGCATTGGCCGGCCGCCCGTTCAGATAGGCGACGACGCCGTTGGCGATGGCGAGGCTTTGCGGGTCCGTCACGGCGCGTGAAGCCGCCGCCGCGACAGTCGACGGGTTGCCGCCGCTCATGCCATAGACGAGCAAGGCGCGGAAATTCTTCGGCTCCTTGAAATCCTCGGCATTCGCGGCGCGCAGCCGGGCGTCGATCATTTCGAGGAGTTTTGCCTGCATCGGCAGCGCGGCATGATCACCGCCGGCAATACGGTCCTGGATCAACTGCAGCGAACGCACCAGCTGATAGGGCTGCAGCGTGTCCTGCGCGAACGCCGCCAGTGGCGACCCCGCCGCGAGCAATAGCAGCGCCATCGCGCCGCCGATGACGCTCCTGCCCTTCATCCGCCGGCCGTCATCAGGATTTCGATGCGGCGGTTCGCTGCCGCCATCGGATCAGTGGCGATCTTGGGCTGCCGGTCGGCGAAACCGGCGACCTCGGTGATGCGGCTTTCGTCGACGCCGCCGCGCACCAGCATGTAATAGGCCGCATGGGCGCGCGCGGTGGACAGCCGCCAGTTGTCGTAGGTGTCGCTCCGGAAGGGCCGCGCGTCGGTGTGGCCGCTGATGGTGATGGTGCCCTTCTTCTCATTGATGATCTGGCCGATCTTCTCCATGGCCAGCACCAGCTCGCGGCGCGGCATGGCCGAGCCGATCTCGAACATGCCGAAATCGAGCTGGTCGGTGATCGAAATGACGACGCCCTTGTCGGTGGCCTCGACCGAGACGCCGTCGGCGAGTTTCTCGCCCGGCAGGAATGCCTTGGCGAGTTCCCTCTTGATATCGGCCGCTTCCTGGAGAGCTGCTTTGCTCGGCGCCTTGTCGCCCTTGTCGGTGGTCTGCTCGGCCTCGGCCTTCGCCGCTTCGGCCCTGGCATCGGCGGCTGCGCCGTTGGCTTCTTCGCTCGACGGCTTTCCGGCCTTGCCTTGCGCGGCTTCCTGACCTTTCCGGGCATCGGTTCCTTGCGGGGCCGCCAACGGCTCCAGCGGGGCGCTCGTCAACGGGGGAGCGGCCGGAACGGCCTTCACCTTCGGCACCGCCTCCCTGGCGACCTTCTCGCCGGACTTGGCAGGGTCGCCTTCGATCCTGGCGCGTTCGGCGGTGGCCTCGGCGCCAGGCGTCGCCACCTGCTGCGACCAGAAGTCGGGCGCGAACGGATCGCGGTAGGATTCGCCGCCGGAAGCGCCGGTTGCCGGGCCGGCTGCTTGGGCGCCGCCTTCGCCCTTGGCGCTGACGTTCTGCATCACCCCCGTATCGGCGGCGATCTCCGACAGCACGGCATAGGGATCGGCAAACAGCTTTTCATCGGACAGCTGGGCATCCTGCGCCCCATCCTTCGTCTGCTGGCGTTCGGATGAACCAGCGCCGCCCTTGCCGTCATCGCCCGCCTTGGTCGCGCCCTGCTGCGGATTGTCCGCGGTCAATCCGACCTTGCTCGGGCCGTCGCCGAGGTCTTCGAGACCCTTGCGGCTGGAATTGCGATCGATCAGCTCGACCGGATTGAAATAGCTGGCGACGGCCGCCTTGGTCTGCTCGTTGGCGGCGTTGATCAGCCACATCACGAGGAAGAAGCACATCATCGCCGTCATGAAGTCGGCGAAGGCGATCTTCCACACGCCGCCATGGTGATCATCGTCATGGCCGTCGTGACCGCGCTTGACGATGATGATCTCGTGCCGGGGTTCGGCATGATCGACGGCGCTCATGACAGAACCTCCGACAGGGACGCCGACCACTCGGCGATACGCGTCTCGAACACCGCTTCGTCAATGGTGACGGTCAGGTCGAAGCCCGGCGCCTCGGTGAAGTCGAGATTGGCGGCGCGGGATCCGAGCGCGACCTTCAGGGGCTCGAACAGCGAGAGCGGTCCCCGAACACCGATGCGGACGGCCTCGTTGTCGGCGACCGCGGCGCCGATGGCGCGCGAAAGGGCCTGGAGCGAACGCTCCTGCAGGTCGTCGCTGAGAAGGCCGCCGATGATGCGGGCAACGGTCGCGCCGGCAAGTTCGGCAACGCGCTGCTCCATGGCCTCGATGCGCGTGGCGACGGCGGCGCCGAGATCGCCGCCGAAGCTTTCAAGGAAAGCTCTCGCCGCATCGTCGCTGGCCTGGCGCTCGGCGTCGAGCGCCGCCTGGTGGGCAATCGTAAGACGCGCCTCGAGCGCGGCCTCCGCGTCGGCCACCGCCTCGGCGATCAAGGCGCCGATATCGGCCTGCGGCGCCGCAGGCGCTGCCGGCATATGTGAGGCGTCGCGGGCGGCCGGCGCCTGACTGGCTGCCGAGGTCCGTGAACCGAAATCCGGCAGGAGGTCGAAGAGGGCAACCGAGGCCATGGCTTAACCCACGGCTTCCGGGGCAGCCGCCCATTTGCGCAGGATCTGCGCGGTGCGCTCCTCATTGAGGTCGACCATGCGGGCAAGCCGCTCCTGCGGCGCCGGCCGGATCTTCTGGCGCAGGTCGTCGAGCGGAGTCGCGCCGGGGCGAGCGCCGGGCAGGGCACCGGCGGGGGGCTCCGCGGTGATCGCGGCGACCGGGGCGTCGGGCGTCGGCAGCGATCGCTGCACGTCGTCGAAGCTCGGGCCGGCGATGGCGGCAGGCTTCGCCCCCGTCAGCGCGGCGGCCATCGGCTTCAGGCCGAAGAAGGCAACCAGGAAAACGACGACGATGAAAGCGCCGGCATTGATCAGCGTGCCGGTATAGGTGCCGATCGAGGCGAGGATGCCCGGCTGATCGATCGGCTCTCCGTCGAGACCGTTGATGAACTCGACCGCCGACACGTCGATGACATCGCCGCGTTTGTCGTCGAAGCCGGTCGCCGAGGCCACCATCTTCTGGATATCGGCGACGCGCTTGGCGATCTGTTCCGGCGTGGCGTCCTTGCCGAGGATGGTCTTCAGCCGATCCTGGTTGACGACGACCGCGATAGACATCTTGTTGACCGTGTAGCCGTTGGAGACGGTTGCGATCTTCTTCGAGTTGATCTCGTAGTTGGTGATCTCTTCCTTGCGGTCGTTCTGCGAGGAGGATTGCGGGCCCTCGGTGGTGGTCGTCTGCGTCTCGGGCAGGTTCTGCTCGACGCTGGTCGGGGTCGAGGCCTGCTTCTGGTTGCTGGCCTCGTTGGTCTTCACCGTCTGCACCGAACGCTCGACGCGCGAGTTCGGATCGAAGATCGTCTCCTCGGTCTGGCGCGTGTCGGTATTGACGTCGGCCTTGACGCTGGCGCGGAAATTGTCCGGGCCGAGATAAGGGGTGAGCGCGCGGCGGATGTTGTCGCCGATCTGCGCCTCGACCGTCTGCTCGACGCCGAGCGTGCGTGCGGCGCTGGTGTTGGAAGGATCATCGCCGGCGGCCAGCAGATTGCCGTTGGAATCGAGCACGGTGACCTTGTCGGCCGAGAGGCCGGGAACGGCCGCGGCGACCAGGTGGCGGATCGACATGGCGCTCTTCTCGGCATCGTTGCCGGCGTAGCGGATGACCACCGAGGCGGAAGGCTGCTGCTCGTCGCGGCGGAAATTGGCGCGCTCTGACATGACGATGTGGACGCGCGCCGCCTTGACGCCGGAAATCGACTGGATGGTGCGCGCGATCTCGCCTTCCAGCGCGCGCACGCGGGTGATCTGCTGCATGAAGGAGGTGAGGCCGAGCGAGCCGACATTGTCGAACAGCTCGTAGCCCGCATTGGCGCTGGTCGGCAGGCCCTTCTCGGCAAGCAGCATGCGCGCCTGCGCGGTTGTGCCGGCCGGCACCAGAACGGAGGTGCCGTCGGAACCGACATCGAAGCCGATGCCGGCATCGGCCAGCACCAGGCCGATCTGGTTCACGTCGGAGCGCTCGAGGCCGACATAGAGCGTCTCATAGGCCGGACGGTTGAGATAGACGGAGGCGATGCCGATGACGGCCATGACCAGGGCCGCGATACCGCCCATGAGCGCCAGACGCCTCACGCCGAAGCTCTTTAAATTCGCGATGATGCTCTGGATCTGTTCCGGCACGATTCAACCGCTCCCAGCATGACTGTCCGCCAGAAGACTAGACCGCGAAGCTTGTGCGAGGATGATACGGCGCGCCGCCGAAGAACCTGCGAAATGCCGGACTGGCGGCTTCTTTCCAGCAACGAAAAAGGCCGCGCTTCGGGCGCGGCCATTCTGTCGGTCGGGACGATAGGGCGGCTTAGCCGTTCTTGAAGAGCTGCAGGATCGACTGCGAGGAACTGTTGGCGATCGACAGGGACTGGATGCCGAGCTGCTGCTGAACCTGCAAGGCCTGGAGGCGGGTCGATTCCTTGTTCATGTCGGCATCGACGAGCTGGCCGACGCCGCGGTCGATGGAGTCCATCAGGCTCTGCGTGAAGGTCTTCTGCAGATCGATCGAGCTCTTGGCGGCGCCGAGGATGGTGGCGGAGTCGGTGAGCTGACTCATGACGTTGTCGATCTTGGTGATCATCTGCGTGATGATGTCGTCGGTCACACCCGATGCCGTGATGTCTAGATTGAAGGCCGAGACGTTGTCGATCTTGACGGGCGTGCCCGACACGGCGGCCTGGGCGGTGGTGTTGGCGGCGATGTCGGTGGCGCCGCCGGCGATCGCGGCCGCATAGGCCGTGTCGTAAGCGGACTGGTCCGCGGCGGTGGAATATATCGAGGTCTGGCGATCGAGGATGCCCTGGTTCTTGACGTCGGTGGCAAGACCGGAATCGAACAGCTTGGTGCTTTCGACATCGATGTCGATCGTTCCGAGCGAGATGGCGCCGGACGACGAGCGGTTGAACGATGAGACGATCTGGGCATCGGGCTGGACGCCGTCATTGGGAGCCGCGACCTGCTTGGACGTTACCGAAAGGTAATTCGAGCCGGAGAAGGTGGCGGCATCGGCGAAGGATTTCATCTGCGCCTGCAGCGCGGTGATCTCGGTCTGCGTCTTTGCCTTGTTGGCATCCGACTGGCCGACGGCCGACAAAAGCTTGGTTTTGATCTGGCCGATCGTCGAAAGGACGTTGTTCATGCCGGTATAGGCGGTGTCGACCTTCGAGGCGCCGAGGCCGAGCGCGTCCTGCACGGTCGAGAGCGCCGAATTGTCGGAGCGCATCGTGGTGGCGATCGACCAGTAGGCGGCGTTGTCGGAGGCTTCGGAGACCCTGTAGCCGGTCGAGATCCGGGCCTGGGTCTGCTGAAGCGATTTGTTGGTGGCGTTGAGGCTTTGAAGTGCAGTCAACGCCGCAGCGTTCGTCATGATGCTCGCCAAGAAACTCGCTCCTTCTCAAAAGCCGG
>RXJA01000357.1 GCA_003963455.1 Hyphomicrobiales bacterium | reverse complement strand
TCAAGCCGCGCCGAACCGCCGGTCTCTCCACGGGAGGAGACAGGCCGATCACCCTCCGATCATCACCTCGGCCTCGATCCCGACCGGGAAATTCAAAGGCAGGGCCGCGACGCCGATGGCCGTTCGGGCGTGGCGGCCGATCTCCGGGCCGAAGATCTCGAGGATGAGGTCGGAAAAGCCGTTCATCACCGCCGGCGTCTCGGTGAAGCGCAATGCCGAATTGACCATGCCGTGCACGCGGCACCAGCCGGTGATCCGGTCGAGGCTGCCGAGCTCGCGTTTCAGACTGCCGAGCATCGACAGCCCGACCTTGCGGGCCGACGCCCGCGCTTCTTCCAGCGACACGCCGTCGCCGACCGCGCCGAACGGGCCGGCAAGCGAGCCGTCCGGCTCCTGCGGGCCGTGGCCGGAAATATAGGCGCGGTCGCCGCGCACATTCACCCAGGGAAAGGGCAGCACCATGCCCGGTGGAAGTTTCAAGGCCGGGGGCAGCACGATCCCCAACGCGGCAAGCTTCTCGTCGGCGCCCGGCATGGCATGGCCTCCCTCGTCGCGCGGCGCCATCGCGGCGCCGAGGGCGAGCTTTCCCGGTTCGCCGTCCATTCGTCAAGAACGGCCAGGATCTGAACCTGGATCCGAAAGAGATCGGCTAGGGCTCCAGGTGAAAAACTTGGCCCGCACGGACCGCGCCCTTGCGGCCCGCGCGGGCAGGCGCCGCCCGCGTCAAGCGGCGCTGAGCCTCCCAACCCTCAGGCTGGTCGGGTGGCCATTGGTTTCAGTTCCTCGCCGAACCGGCGCAATGGCGCCGACGCGGAACCGGTCGCACCGAATGTCAGCCTGGCGCTAGAAATGGATCCACAGCGCTGGCGGATAGGCTTGGTCGGGATTGCCTTGCTGTGCCGTCGCGACGCCGCCGGGCGCTATGCCGCCGGTGGCCGTCTGGTCGAGCGGCGGCCGGGTTTTCTCGGTAGCTGTCTTTGTCTCGGTCACCGGGATTTTCTTTTTGGCTTCGGCGACTTGCGATAGCGCGACCGTGAGGAGAAGCGCCGACAGCGCGGATAGGACGATCTTCATGGCAGGTTTCCTTTCCTGGTTCCGTGGCCTCCTCATGGCTTGAAACCCGATGCGTCGAGCAGCGCGACCTGCTTGCCGTCGACGTAGAAGCGGATCGCGTGCGCGTCGTTGTCGACGTCTATGCGCGTGGGCGCCGCCGCCTGCGCGGCGGGCGCCGCATTGACATATTTCGACGGGAAATCTCCCTCGGGCGCGTTAATGAACAGCAGCGCCAGCGCGATGCATCCCGAGGCAAACAAGACGAAGGTGAGGGTCGAAGAGGTGGTCGAGGTCATCTGATCATTCCTTCCGGATGAGGTGGCAATACGGTTTGCTCGTCGCCGGCTTTTGGGCCGGGATCCGCCGTCGCTCGAAATCGAGCGTGTCACAGCTCTACGAAGGAAGGGGATGACGTGCTCAAGCCCACATTCAGCGCGTTTTTCATGATGGTCTGCCCCTTGCCCGCGGCGAGCTTAGCGCGGGCAGCCCGATGGCAAAGGCCAGCAATGTGGAAGGACGTGGAATTCTCTGGAATTCCACGAATATAGGCCCGTGGAGGGTTGGAACGCCGGACGTATGGCGGCGACGAAAGTCCGGCGCGAACCATCGCGGCGATACGTATCATCCCGAGTCGACGCCGTGCCGGCGGGCAGCCGGTCATGGGCAGACTGGATTCCACGGAGGGCACGGGTTCCGAGGGGCGGTTTGATGGCACAACATATCGCGCAGAAACTGCGGCTGACATCGGCCTTGCTCGGCACTGTGGCCCGCAAGGATCTCGCAGCAGCGTTCCGCGCGGTCAATCCCAAGACCGCATTCGACCTCGGTCGCGCCGACAAATGGCTGCAGGGACGCGCGCAGCCTCGCGAGCACAGCGTCTACGACGATTGGGCGAAAGTGCTGCGCCTCGAGCAGCCCGGCGCCTGGATCGCCGAGAGCGATCTGCCGAGCTTCGCGGCCGCAATCGCCGCCCGCCACGGCATTGACGCGGCGGAGCTCGAACGCCGCGCTCGCGCTCAGTCCGCTGCCTCGCCCGGACATGACGACAAAGGCATCGGACTGGCGCTCGCCGGGACCTACGCCTGGTACTCTCACGCCTGGTCGCCCTATTATCGCGGCCAGCTCATCAGGGGCCGCCTGGCGATCGAGGCGGGGCCCGGTGCGCATGCCTTCAACGCCATATATCGCGAGACATCGCCGACCGGGCAGTTGCAGTTCTCCGGGCCGGTCACGCCGGCAAAGCGCAGCCTCTATCTGCATCTGAAGGAGGTGGGCGGCGAGGCGCAGTCCTTCCTTTGCCTGTTCCCGCATACGCAGCCGGTGAGCGTGCTCGGCGGCTATATGGTCGGCACCGCCATCTTCGCCCCGGAAGCGCAGCCCTCGCTCACCAGGATCCTGTTGGTGCGCCTGCGCGATGCGCCCGCTGCCGAACAATGGGGCCCCCTGCCGCCCGGCATCTCGATCGCCGCCGACCTGGCAAGCCTCGGCATCGTCATGGAGCACCCGGAAGCGGTCGACCGCCAGCTCGGCCAATTCCTCAGCGCCGGCGGGGATGGCGGCGTCAACCAGATCCCGCCGTCCGAATACCGCGCCGTCCTCGAGCTGTTCGACCGTCATTGGCTGCAGCACGCCGGTTAGCCACCGCGCTATCTGGGGTCGTGCCGATGTTGCCGGCCAGCCACAGGCTTACGCTTTCGGTTGTAGCGGGCCCTCATTGCATGGCGATCACGCAAATGTTCTTTGACGGGAACCCTTTCGCGCTGCGTGTTGCGGGCGCAAGACTTGGGCAAAAGGGGTTATCCATGAAGAAGACTTACCAGAAGCCGGTGCTGACGAAGCGCGAGAAGCTATCGAGCGTCGTAGCGGTCCAGGGCTCGGGCCCGTTCTGACGTCAAGCCCTAACGCATCGCACGGGCACATTGGCTGGCGCGCCGATCGGTTCGCCGGCCGATTTTTGTTTCCAGCACGATTTTTATTGCCGACTCTCGTCGCCTGACTTTCGTCGCTCGTCGCCTGACTTTCGTCGCTTGACGCGGCGGGCGTATGTCGCTGTCCATCTTTCGTGGTCGAGTGTCGCCGCGCCGTCCCGTGAGCTTCTCGTTCCGGGAAGCTGAGATCGACGAATACTCCGGCGCCTCAAGCGGTTTTGGAGCAAGCGGTTCTACGGCTGGAAGATAGCCTGGCCAGGAGCGGGCGGTGCACTGCGCAGGTGCCCGCCCGTCCGGCGCCGCCGCCAAGCTGCTGAAACCCCGTCCGTCCCCAACAGCAACGGTCATGGCGTGACCAGTGGTTGCGCAGTGCCATTGGCGCGGTGTCCTGTCAACGGCGCCGGCGGGTCGCCGGGAAGCGCCCATTTAGCCGCCTTCGCCGTCCTTGGGCGCCTTTCGCGGCCGTCCCCGCGCAGTGGTGGAGGAGCCGCGAAATGGCGGAATTCCGGGCTTTTGCGGCGGCCAGGAAGCCTTGCCGGGCTTATATGCCTATCTGCTTGAATAGGCTGATTTTTCACCGAGTGGCTCGTTCCTTCGGCCCCGACTTTTTTTGGGTGCAATTCGGCGGTAGTGCATTGGCGACCGGTGGTGCCCGATCTTCTCCCGTGAAGCGCCATCGGAGGCTTCCGTGAGCCGTTTCACGGTGTTTTCGTCAAAGCATGGTAGAATGCCGTGCAGCGAATGGGGGAAGTTGCGATGGCCAACGGGTTGTTCGAGGTTCTCGCCAGACGGCGGGCATGGCTGGATCGGGTCGCGTTGGGGCTGCTTGTCTTCCTGGCGACGCTGGTCGCCGCCCTGATGGGTGGCGCCAGCACCTGATTTCCCGCGGGGGCGGCTCTCCGTCCGTGTACGGCGAAAAAGATCGCCCTATTTCCTTCGTCCGATCGCCTTGAATTCGAACGTCGCGGGCCGCAGCCTGACCGGCCTCGGCCGCTCGGTCAGGTCGACGACGCGGACCCACCTGTCGGCGCCGGCGCGCAAGGTCACTTTCAGGCCAAGCGCCCTCTCGGCCGCCTCGAAAGGCGTCCTTGCCTCGGCCGCATGGACGGCGACGATGGTTTCGCCCTCCATCTCCTCGACGCGATAGGTCTTCATGCGCGCCTCCCGGGGCGCCCCGCCGTTTCGCTTCTCGCGTGGCCGCAATCATATTAGAAGATACGAATGTATATCAAGCTTGTGAGGCTCAATGCCGTGATCTAGTCCTGCGGGATTGGAAGCGCGCCGTAGCCGCGCAGGCCGGTTCCGTTGCAGGCCTGGCAGGAAACCCGCTGGCCCGGGCAATTGTCGCGCAACACACCCGAGGGACAGCACCTTCCGTCCGACGCCACCCGCTTTTCGCACTCGAACACCTTGCCGGCGCCCAGGCATCGGGGGCAGGCGAACTTCCTGAATTCGCTCAAGCGAGCCTCCGGCTATTTCACGAGCGCCCGGCAACGCGCGGACCATGCCCCCGGTTCCATCGCGGACTCGGCTTCATCCCGTCCGCGAGATTATACGTTAGTGGCGACTAATGTGCTAGGAGCATCGCCCGCGAGAGGTGGCAGGGAAGCGGCTTTTATCGCCCCTGTCGAGGGAGGAGATTTCCTGCTCCACCACATACTTCCTTCACCAGTTCGCGCAGCCAGCGATGCGCCGGATCGGCATCGAGCCTCGGGTGCCACAGCAGCGAGATCGTCAGCGGGGCGAGCTTCACCGGCAGGGCGAAGGTGAACAGCCCATCGCGCAACGCGCCCGTATAGCGCTCCGGCACAGTGGCGATGAGGTCCGAGCCGCGCGCCAGCGCCAGCGCCTCGGCGAAGCCGCCGACCACAGTCGCGATCGTTCTCGTCAGCCCGGCGAGTTCCAGCGCGTCATCCACGGGGCCGCGGTCGAGGCCGCGGCGCGAGATCAGTATGTGGCGGCCGGCTGCGAAGCGGGCGACGGTGATCTTGCCTTCGCTCAAGGGGTGGCCGGCCCGCGCGACGCCGACGAAGCGGTCGCGAAACAGTGCCCGCGCGCGCACCTCCGGCCCGGTCGAGCCGCCGATCACGCCGGTCTCGAGATCGACCGCGCCCTCGCGCATCGGGCCGCTGTCCTTGTCCGGCTTGGGCACGAAGCGCAGTTGCACGCCGGGCGCTTCCCCGGCCACGCGGGCCAGCAGCGCCGGGCCGAAATTCTCGACGAAACCGTCGCTGTTGCGCAGCGTGAAGCTGCGCCTGAGTCGCGCGAGGTCGAGCCGCTCGGCCGGCCGCAGCACCGCTTCCGCCTCCTTCACCAGGCGGCCGACCTCGGAGCTCAGTTCGAGGGCGCGCGGCGTCGGCACCAGGCCGCGCCCGGCGCGCACCAGCAGCGGATCGCCCGTTGCGTCGCGCAGCCTCGCCAGCGCCCGGCTCATCGCCGAGGGGCTGAGTTTCAGCCGCCGCGCGGCCCCGGCGACGCTGCCTTCGGCAAGCAATACGTCCAGCGTGACGAGCAGGTTGAGATCGGGTCGAGACATAAGCGCAACCATAGCATGGTTGTCGCTCGCTGGCATGGCGTTTCATGCACTGATCAAGTGCAAATGCTGCGCGTTCCACCATGTCATCCACACGCTTATCTTCGCCGGAAAATCAGCCGACGGAGAAGAGATCATGGCCGACATCGCCGAAACCCGCGCCGCGCCCGCAAGCCGTTCGACGGCGGGCGCGCTGGCCAGCCTGTCTTTAGCCATGCTCGTCTCCTCGCTCGGCACCAGCATCGCCAATGTCGCCCTGCCGACGCTGAGCGCCGCCTTCGCCGCGCCGTTCCCGGCGGTGCAATGGGTGGTGCTCGCCTATCTGCTCGCCATCACCGCGCTGATCGTCGGCGTCGGACGCCTGGGAGATCTCGTCGGCCGGAGGCTGTTGCTGATCGCCGGCCTGGCGCTGTTCAGCGCCGCTTCCTTCACCGCCACGCTCGCGCCGTCGCTGGCGCTGCTGATCGCCGCGCGCGCCGTGCAGGGGCTGGGCGCGGCCGTCATGATGGCGCTGACGATAGCCTTCGTCGGCGAGACCGTGCCGAAAGAGCGCACCGGCAGCGCCATGGGCCTGCTCGGCACCATGTCGGCGATCGGCACGGCGCTCGGGCCCTCGCTCGGCGGCGTGCTGATCAGCGCGCTCGGCTGGCGCTCGATCTTCCTCGCCAGCGGCCTGCTCGGCGCTGTCGCGCTGCTCACCGCCTGGCGCTTCCTGCCGCCGGCGGGCACTGGCAGCCAGGCGACGGGCGCAAAGGCCCGCTTCGACATGCTGGGCACACTGCTGCTGGCCGCCACGCTTGCCGCCTATGCTCTGGCCATGACCATGGGGCGCGGCCATTTCGGCGGCTTGAACCTGGCGCTGCTCGGCGCGGCCATGGCCGGCGCGGCGCTGTTCGTTGCGGTCGAGAGCAGGGTGGCGTCGCCCCTGGTCAAGCTTTCGCTGCTGCGCGGCCCGGTGCTGGCGCCGAGCCTCGTCATGAACGCGCTGGTCTCGACGGTGATGATGGCGACGTTGGTCGTCGGCCCGTTCTTCCTGTCGCGGGCGCTCGGCCTGAGCGAAGCGGCGACCGGGGCAGTGCTGTCGATCGGGCCCGTGGTCTCGGCGTTCTGCGGCGTCATTGCGGGGCGCGTCGTCGACCGTCTCGGCGCGGCGGCCATGGTCATCGCCGGCCTGGCGCTGATGGCGGCCGGCTGCGTGGCGCTTGGCTTTCTGCCGGGCTTTTTCGGCGTCGTCGGCTACGCGGCGGCGATCGTCCTGCTCACGCCGGGCTACCAGCTCTTCCAGGCTGCCAACAACACCGCCGTGATGGCCGATGTCGACGGCAACGAGCGCGGCGTGGTGTCGGGCATGCTCAGCCTCTCGCGCAATCTCGGCCTCGTCACCGGCACGGCGGTGATGGGCGCGGTGTTCGCCTTCGCCGTGGGCACGAGGGATGTCGCGGCGGCCGCGCCGGCAGCCGTCGCCGGCGGCATGGCATTCACCTTCATCATCGCCGCCGTGCTGGTGGCAGTCGCGGTCGCGCTGGCGCTGGCCGGACGCAGGAACGCCTGATCTTACCGTTCGGGAAGGTTCCAGGCTTCCGCGATCACGCAATTTCAAGGGCGAGTGGGGAGGCCTATTCTTCATCATCGGCGGTGCCCATTCCGCCTTCGGCCGGCGCCTCGGCTACCCCCGCGAACCCCCGCCCACCGCGGTGCCGGCCTCATTCATCGCGCCTTGCAGGGCTTCCCCGGTCGCCAGCCGCGCGGCCTCCGTTTCCAGTTCCGTGAGCTTTGCCTTGATTTCATGCGGTTCCGCGTGTTCGAGCCCGATCACGTCGTTGCGCGTCTCGCGAAGCGCAATGACGATCTCGTCGAGCTTGGCGTGGATTGCCGCCGTATCGCGGTAACCCTGGATGAGGACCACTCCGGTGATGACGATGGCGGCCACCGACAAGGCGTAGGTGACCGCGTTGGTGAGGCCGAACGGCACCAGCAGCGTGCAGGCGACCATGGCGACCAGCATCGCGTAGAAGCCCGGCGGGCGCGACAGGAAATCGGCCGTAACGAAGAGCAGGCGGTTCATCGGCCGCTATCCAAGCAGCAGGCCCGCTATCAGCACCGTGAGCAGCACCGAGGCCGGCACGGCGAGAAGCCAGCGCGCTTCGAGAACACTGTTGCGGTTGCCGTCCATGTCGATTGCTCCTGTTGCGGTGAATTCCACGCCGGCAAACGGGGGCGAGGGGCCTTTGTTCCGCTGATCGGGCGACGGTCCGAGAGCCCGCTCGGACTGAAGTCGCACAGGCGCGCGAAGAGGCCCGAGCGCCGCAACCAAAGCCGAGGCTTCGCATTGATAGGCGCGCCAATCTTGCGCGCAGATGCGGGAGCCGACATGAACCTTGACAGACCTGTGGATGATCCGGAAGACCAGCCATACGACACGGCGTACTTCGCCAGCAAATACGGCCTGCCCCAGCGGCTTGCCGAGACGATGATCCAGGCGAACGGACCCGGGCGGCGCGCCTGCGACGCCGCTGCCACGACCTACCTCCGCTATATGGCGCTTCGCCGCCGGCACGAAAGCTGAGAGCCGCTGAAGGCTGGGCCCGATCGGCTGCCGAAGCTCGCGCCTCAACGGACAAATCGTGCCGGAACCAAACGAGCAGGCAGCAGTTTATCCCCGCGAAGGGATGTTTCAGAAATCAGGAATAGAGCAATGAAAACAGTGCTTATCGCTGCCCTGGCGCTTTGTGTCGCCGCTCCCGCCATCGCTTCCGCGGCCGAGGCGGATATCGTCATTAGCACGCATCACAGGCATCATTATCATCACCGTCCGGCCGTCATCATCAATGACGCGGGCCACCGTCTCCACCACCGCCATCACGGCACCGTCGCCTTCTATGACAATGGCGAGCGCGGCTGGCGTCATCGCCATCACCGCCGCGACGATACCGTGATCGTCACAAGTTCGACCGGCCACCGGCATCACCATCGTCCGGTCGTCGTCGAGAGCGGTTCCGACTACTGAGTTTCCATCGATCGTTGAAGACAAATCCGGTCCGGCCCGCGCGTCATGGCGCATCGGCCGGACCGGGTCTTGATGATGCGTCGGGAGGGCTCCCTACGCCGCGCTTTTCAGCACGCCGGCCTGGACCAGCGCCGCCGCCGGGTTGAGGCTGTCCACCAGCCCGGTCGGGATCAGGATGGTGGCGCCGCGCTCCTTGGTCGTCTCGTAGATGATGTTCATGGCGCGCAACTGAAGTGCCGCCGGATGGTCGGCATAGGTGGTGGCCGCCTCCACGAACTTCGCCGCCACTTCCGCCTCCGCCGAACCGAGGATGACACGCGCCTGCTTCTCGCGCTCGGCCTGCGCCTGGCGCGACATGGCGTCCTGCAGCGCCACAGGGATGGCGACGTCGCGTATCTCCACCGACATCACCGTGATGCCCCATTGCGCCGTCTTGGCGCCGATGACGTCGCGCAGATGCTCGTCGGCCGTCTTGCGGTCGGAGAGCAGCGAGGACAGCATCGAGGAGCCGATCATCTCGCGCAGCGAGGTCTGCGCCACGCGGTCGATCGCCTCGCGGTAGTTGGTGATTTCCAGCGCCGCCTGGCGCGCGTCATGCACATGCCAGAAGATGACCGCGTCGACATTGACCGGCACGGTGTCGCGTGTCAGCGCCTCCTCGGCGTTGAAGGCGGTGGTCTGGATGCGCTGGTCGATGACGGCCACGACATTGTCGATGACCGGGACGATCATGAACAGGCCGGGGCCGCGCACGCCGAGCAGGTTGCCGGCGCGCAGGACCACGAACCGCTGCCAGGTGTTGGCCATCTTGAGCGAGGCTGCGATCAGCGCCGCGATGACGAAGAACGGCACGCCCGCCCAGGGTCCGGCCAGCGCGCCGATACCGGCGCCGATGAGCGCGAAGACGGCGGTGAGGAAGAGGGTGATCGGATTCATCGAAATAGCTCCTTGTCGCGGCCTTTGGGGTCGCGCGATGCCGCAACGGGCCTCGCGAGGAGCGTCGGCGGCCCGGGATGGACCGCCTGGCCGGCATATCTGGATCGATCACGCTTGTCGCGAGGACAATCATCGCCGGCGCGGATTCATATGGTGTGGGGCGAAGGCGTTCGCCAATGGGGGAGAGGGGCGGCCCGGTTAGGGGAGATCAGCTAGCCTCAATCCGCTTCGCCGCCGGAAGCTTTCCCGCACGCGGCCAGCACCTTGCCGATCGCGGCGCCGGAGCCCTTCAGCGGGAAACTCGCCGCGCCGTACTTATCCGCGCTGACCGTCACCTCGCCCTTGCCGCGCAACAGCGAAAGCAGCGGATCGGCCGGGCCGGAGAGTTCCGCCGTGAAATAGTTGTACATCGCCTCGAGCTCGAGCTTTTTCGTCAGGCTCTTGTCGCCGGCCTTGAAGGTGAAGGAGCCGTTGATGCCGGGCTCCAACTGTCCGCCCGCGGCGCCGAGGTCGTAGCTCAACACCGGCTTGCCGAAACAGGCGAGCATCAGATGCGCGTCGCCCTTCGGCCCGCCGCAGACCGAAGCCGTCATCACGCTGCCGCCCTCGTCCTCCTCCATCTTGGCGGACCATGCGCAGGGCGCGGCATGGGCGGGGAGGGTTGTGAGCAGTGCCAGGATGAGTGTCGGTAGTGCGCGCTTCATGATCGTTCCCCCTCGTGGTGGCTCGATCATATCCAAATTGGCGAAAGCCGGCGAGCAGCTAATCTCCCCCTTGTGTGGGAGATTCCGGCAGGACAGAGGGGGCGCTGTCCCGCCGACGTGTCAGTTGATCGCTGCTCTACGCTCGTAATTTGGATAGACTGAAGTGGACAGAGACGCCGCGGTCCTTCGCGCCCCCCTCTGGCCTGTGTCCAGCCGATAGATGGGTAACAGTTTGAACCGGATAGATGGGTTACAGTTTTCCCCCTGAGTTGCTGTCCGCCGCAGGGCCGTCTGGTCGGG
>RXJA01000061.1 GCA_003963455.1 Hyphomicrobiales bacterium | reverse complement strand
GCATCCCATCTTGATGAGTTGCAGCGGAAACACGGTGACATCGAGCGCGAGCTCGTCGACGCGATGAACCATCCTTCGGTGGACGACCTCGAAATCGTGAATCTCAAGCGACGCAAGCTGGCAATCAAGGACGAGATTGAAAAGCTGAAAGCTAGCCCGACGACACACTGAAGCTCTTCCAGGCACCATCGCCGCAACCCGCCGCGGTGAAATTTCCGGTGGCAAGAAATGCCACCGGCGTGGTGCTTTTTAGCTGAAATCGACGAGAAGTTCGGTCGCGGATCTTGCGGCCGGTCGAGTTGTTATTTTCGCGCGGCTGCAGCCGATTTGCAGGCTGGCTCGCCGCTTGCCATTGACAAGCCATCTTTGCTCCGCCACCTCATGCCCGGAACTCCCAGATGAAGGCGGCCGGCATGACCGGATATTTTTCTTCTCCCTTCCCGCGGCGCGCGTCGGTCGGCGTGTCGGTCGGCGGCGTGGTTGTCGGCGGCGGCGCGCCCGTCGTCGTGCAGTCCATGACCAATACCGACACCGCCGATGTCGATCAGACCGTGGCCCAGGTCGCGGCGCTGCACCGCGCCGGCTCCGAGATCGTTCGCATCACGGTCGACCGCGACGAGAGCGCGGCGGCGGTGCCGCGCATCCATGAGCGGCTGTTGCGGCTCGGCATCGATGTGCCGCTGGTCGGCGACTTCCATTATATCGGCCACAAGCTGCTCGCCGATCACCCGGCCTGCGCCGAGGCGCTGGCCAAATACCGCATCAATCCCGGCAATGTCGGCTTCAAGGACAAGAAGGATCGCCAGTTCGCCGCGATCGTCGAAATGGCGATCAGGCACGACAAGCCGGTGCGCATCGGCGTCAACTGGGGCTCGCTCGACCAGGAGCTTTTGACCCGGCTGATGGACGACAACCAGGCGAAGGGCTCGCCGCTCACCGCCCAGGAAGTCACCCGCGAGGCGATCGTGCAATCGGCGATCCTGTCGGCCGAGATGGCGGAAGAGATCGGCCTTGGCCGCGACAAGATCATCCTGTCGGCCAAGGTCAGCGGCGTGCAGGATCTGATCGCCGTCTATACCGAGCTTGCCACCCGCTCCGACCATGCGCTGCATCTGGGTCTCACCGAGGCCGGCATGGGCACCAAGGGCATCGTCGCCTCGTCCGCCGCGATGGGCATCCTTCTGCAGCAGGGCATCGGCGACACGATCCGCATCTCGCTGACGCCGGAGCCGAACGGCGACCGCACGCGCGAGGTGCAGGTCTCGCAGGAACTGCTGCAGACCATGGGTTTCCGCCAGTTCGTGCCGATCGTCGCGGCCTGCCCCGGCTGCGGCCGCACGACGTCGACCGTGTTCCAGGAACTCGCCCAGGGCATCCAGGCGGACATCCGCAAGAACATGCCGGTGTGGCGCGAGAAATATCCCGGCGTCGAGAACCTCAAGGTCGCGGTGATGGGCTGCATCGTCAACGGACCAGGCGAATCCAAGCACGCCGATATCGGCATATCGCTGCCAGGCACCGGCGAGACGCCGACGGCGCCCGTCTTCATCGACGGCAGGAAGGCGGCGACGCTGCGCGGTCCCTCGATCGCGCGGGATTTCGAGAAGATGGTCGCCGACTACATCGAGCAGCGCTACGGACACGGCAAAGCCGCGGCCGAGTAGGCTAATGCCGCTTTTGCCGCGCGCAACACTGATCCTGGCTTGCGCGCTGATCCTCGCCGGTCAGGCATTCGCCGACCCGCCACAGTCGCGGTCGGCCGCCAAACGACTGATCAACCGTGTCTGCGATCTGATCGAGACGCAGGCCCAGCAGAACGGCCTGCCCAGGGATTTCTTCGCCCGGCTGATCTGGAAGGAGAGCCGCTTCGATCCGAACGCGGTGAGCCCGGTTGGCGCCGAAGGCATCGCGCAATTCATGCCGGGAACGGCCAAGATGCGGGGCCTGGCCAATTCCTTCGACATCGAGCAGGCCCTTCCCGCCTCGGCGAAATATCTTGCCGAGATGAAGGCGAGCTACGGCAATCTCGGCCTCGCGGCGGCGGCGTATAATGCCGGCGAGAACCGGGTGTCGCGCTGGCTCACTTCCGGCGGATTCCTGCCGATGGAGACGGAAAGCTATGTCTTCGACGTCATGGGCGAGCCTGTCGACAAGTTCGCGGACACATCCTATGCCGGCATCGTCCAGCCGCTCGATCCCAAGATGAGCTTCGCGGTTGCCTGCCGCAGGCTGCCCGTGATCATGTCGCAAACCGTCGCCATGGCCTCGATCAACGTCAAGCCGTGGGGCGTCCAGGTGGCCGGCAATTTCCGCCGCTCGGCGGCGATCGGCCAATGGCTGAGGGTCAGGGGCCGGTTCCCCGCCTTGCTCGCCAGTCATGACCCGGTGGTGAGCCGGGTGCGCACGCCGATCGGCCGGCGCGGCATCTACGCGGTCAGGATCGGCGCCGACTCGCGCGGAGAGGCCGACGGCATCTGCAACAAGCTGCAAAGCGTCGGCGGCGCCTGCGTGGTGTTGCGCAACCGTTGACGCCAACGCCAAGACAAGGGGACAAGGGATGACAGCCAAGATCGTGCTGCTCAACGGTGTCGGCAGCGCCGGCAAAAGCTCGATCGCCAAGGCATTGCAAAGGATAACCGCCGAGCCGTATCTGCATGTGCAGATGGACGCCTTTCTCGAGATGCTCCCCGAGGCATTGCAGGAAAGCTTGCCGGGCTTTGCCTTCACGACCATTTGGGAGGACGGCAAACCATCCGTCGCCATCGAGGCCGGGCCGATCGGCAGGCGGGTCATGCAAGGCATGCGGCACGCCATCGCGGCGATGGCGGGCCAGGGCAACAATCTCATCGTCGACGATGTGATGATTGACGGCGAAATGGCGCAATATCGGGCGCTGCTGTCCGACTTCGCGGGTTTCCGCGTCGGCGTGTTCGCGCCGCTCGATGTGCTCGAAGCGCGCGAAAGTGCGCGCGCAGACCGGCTGCCCGGCCTCGCGCGCTGGCAATTCGAGCGCGTGCACGAGGAGCAGCACTACGACATGGAAGTCGATACCAGTCTGCTTTCCACGCAGGAATGCGCTCTTCGCATCCAACAGCGATTTCAGCTATAGCCGGCGGGTTCGATCCGGCTCCAGCGGGCGGCGAGTCTATGTTCGACGCATATATTATCTGCGGCACGCCCAGAACCGGCAGCACCTTGCTGTGCGACCTGCTGACCTCGACCGGGAGAGCGGGCGCGCCGCACTCATTCTATCGTCCCCAGGACATCCTGGAATGGGCCGAGGATTGGGGGCTGCCCGCCCGCGGCACGATGAGCGAGGCCGACTTCAATGTCGCCTATCTCGGCGCGGCGATCGCGGCCGGCAAGGGCGGCACGGGCATCTTCGGCCTGCGCCTGATGCGGGAAAACCTAGACGAGCTTTCGGCCATCCTTGACCGGATCCATCCCGGACTTCCATCGGACAGAGCGCGTTTCGAAAAGGCCTTCGGCCGGGTTCTCTACATGCACCTTTCGCGTCAGGACAAACTTGCGCAGGCCGTCTCCCTCATCAAGGCCGAGCAGACCGGCCTTTGGCACGTCGCTCCTGACGGGACCGAGATCGAGAGAGTCGGACCGCCGCAAGAGCCACGCTACGACTTCGAGCGCATCAAGGACGAAGTCGGTCAACTCGAAGCCTATGACACGGCCTGGAACACGTGGTTCACGCAACAGGGCATCGCGCCGCTGCGGATCGGCTATGAGCGCCTTGCCGGCAATCCGGCCGCTGCGCTGATTTCCATTTGCGAGGCGCTCGGGGTTCAACCTCCGAACGTCGATGACGTAAGACCGGGTGTGGCAAGGCTTTCCGACGCGACAAGCCTCGACTGGATGCGCCGGTATCGTCTCGACGCGGCGGTTTGACGTCCGAAGCAATTCCTGGAAAAGTGTGAAGCGGTTTTTCCGTCCGGAATTGCGTGTGAAGGTCAAGCCGTCTTCGCCGCCACGGTCTCGCTGAGCCAGGTGCCGATCTTGGCGCCGAGGCGGTCGGGGGAGATCGGCTTCGGCAGGTAGTCGTCCATGCCGGCCTCGACGCATTTCTCGCGGTCGCCCTTGAGCGCGTGCGCGGTGACGCCGATGATCGGCGTGCGCTCGCCGTTCTGCTCTTCGAGCACGCGGATGGCGCGGGTTGCCTCATAGCCGTTCATCTCCGGCATGGAGACGTCCATCAGCACCAGGCGGGGGCGCAGCGCGCGGTACATCTCGACCGCCGTGCGGCCGTTGCCGGCGATGCGGTAGCTCAGTCCGAAACCGTTGAGGATCTGGCCGAAGACCAGCTGGTTGACGTCATTGTCCTCGGCGATCAGGATGTCGATCGGGCCGCTCGGCGGAACCGCCGGTTCCGGTACGGCCGGCACGGGCACTGCCGGGCCGCGGATGACGGTGAAGGCCGGCGGGGCCGCCTGGGCCGCGAACGGCTCGCGCACGAAATGCGCCTTGCCGCCTTGCGTGCGCGCCTTCTGGATGGCGGAGATGACGGTGCCCAGCAGCACCGCCGAACGCGCCGGCTTGGTAAGATGCGCGACGATACCGAAATCGATCACCATCCGGCCGAAATCGACCTGGTCGACCGAGGTGAGCAGCACGACTGGAATGGCGGAAAGCCGGCTGTCGGCGGCGATCGCCCTCGCGACATCGGCGCCGTTCATGCCGGGCATCTGGTAGTCGAGGATGATGCAGTCGACCGAGGCGCCGAGTTGGCAGGCGCGGTCGAGGAAGGCAAGGCCGACAGCGCCGCTTTCGGCGGCCGCGCAGTCGAAGCTCCAGCTTCTGAGCTGCTCCAGCAGGATCTCACGGTTGACCGGATTGTCGTCGATGACCAGCACCCGGGCGCCGGTGACATCGACCGGCACGAGTTCGTCGCGCGCCTCCTGGTTGTGTGCCGGCAGGGGCACGGCGAACCAGAAGACCGAACCGCGGCCGATCTCGCTTTCGACACCGATCTTGCCGCCCATCAGGTCGACGAGCCGGGCACCGATCGCAAGCCCAAGCCCGGTGCCTTCATGGCGGCGCGTCGAGGAGCCGTCGACCTGAGCGAATTTCTCGAACACGCTTTGCAGCTTTTCGGCCGGGATGCCGATGCCGGTGTCCTCGACACGAACCTTGAGCTGGACCACGCCGTCGACGACGTCGCCGCCGACATCGACCAGCACGTGGCCCTTCTCGGTGAACTTGACGGCGTTGCCGAGCAGGTTGGTGACGATCTGGCGGAAGCGCCCGGCATCGCCGACGACGAAGGCCGGCAGGCGCGGGTCGACGCGCACGATGAGCTCGAGGTTCTTTTCGGCGACGCGCGCCGACACCAGCGTCGCCACATCCTCGACCGCTTCAGCGAGGCGGAAGGGGGCGGGGTCGAGCGTCAGCTGGCCGGCATTGATCTTCGAGAAGTCGAGGATGTCGTTGATGATGGTCAGTAGCGCATTGCCGGATTTCACGATGACCTCGGTGAAGGTCTTCTGGCGCGGCGTCAGCTCCGTCTTGGCCAGCAGCTCGGCCATGCCGAGCACGCCGTTCATCGGCGTGCGGATCTCATGGCTCATATTGGCGAGGAATTCCGATTTGGCGCGGTCGGCTGCCTCGGCCTTGAACAGCGAAGCCGCGCTCTCGGCGAAAGCGCGGCGGATCGCATTCTCCATCGGCCGGAAGATCAGAACCGCGGCGATGGCAAGCACGGCGAACAACAGGCCGCTTGCCCAGAGCAGCAGCCGGTCGCTGGCCGCGTCGGCGAGGCGGCGTTCGTCGTCGAGCGCGGTGCGCACGCGCACCAGCATCGGCTGGGCGAAGAGGTCGTTCTGGTTGCGGATCTCGCGGTAGCTCCACTCGTCGACCTTCTGGGCCGCGGACATCAGGTTGAAGTTGCGCACCATGTCGCGCGCCGACCAGAACAGATCGCCGTTGACCGAGGCGGATTCGAGCGCATTGATCGTGTTGCGGGACAGTCTCGGCCTGATCGCCGCAAGCTCGGCGTTCAGGCCTTCGATCTCGCCGGTCAGCCGTTCGGAGTGGCCGCGCGCGGCGGCCGTCAGCGCATCGCGCGTCTCGCTGCGCCAGGCGGTGCCGGTCGTCTCGGCGAAATTGGTGGCGTTGCGCAGGTCGCGGGCGAAGATGACGACATTGCCGCTGAGAGCATCGACCTCGTGACGGAAGGAGTTCACCCGGTTGAGCGCGTACATCACCGCGGCCGAGGCCAGCGCGAAGATCAGCAATCCGGAAATGTAGCGGACCCGGATCGACCGGAGAAAGGAGGAGTATTCCGGCATGCGCAACCCCAACACATACGCACAATTTTAGTGGTCGGGATTACGCTTGATTTACATTAAGATTTCGTTGGAGGCTTTATCGATGTCCGACGGCCTTGATGCGCGGGCGACGCGTTTCGAGGC
The DNA here is from genome assembly GCA_003963455.1 of Hyphomicrobiales bacterium. GTDB lineage: Bacteria > Pseudomonadota > Alphaproteobacteria > Rhizobiales > Rhizobiaceae > Mesorhizobium. The sequence continues at coordinate 10,076 of RXJA01000061.1, read as the reverse complement.
CGGTCGTTCCACGGGCAATCCTCCAGGCCATTGCAGCCATTCGCGCGCGTGACCGTTGACAAGCGTGCGTCTGCTCGTGTTCTATTTCGCAAGCGCACATTTTCCCGCGTAACAAATCGCGTCCGGCAAGGCCGGGCAAGGGCAGCATGGCCCCGCCGCGTCTCATGAAAGCATGGGGTGCGTGTGGGGCCTTTGTTTTTTTGAGGTCCGAGTGAAGACGTTCAGGGTCGGCATCCTTTATTCGACCACCGGTCCCTACGGGGCGATCGGCCGCGACTGCCGCGCCGGCGCCGAGTTTGCCATCGAGGAGTTGGAGAAAGCCGGAAGCGCCGTGCGCATCGAGCCGGTCTTCGGCGATCCCGCCGGCCAGCCGGAGCGCTACCTCGATTTGATCCGCACCATGCTGCGGGACGATCAATGCCGCAATGTGATCGGCACCATCACCTCGTTGTCGCGCAAGGATGTCATCCCGCTGGTGGAGAAATATGACGGGCTGCTCTGGTATATTTGCCCCTACGAAGGCTTCGAGGCCAACGAGAACGTCATCTACACCGGCGCCTGTCCCAACCAGCACCTGATACCGCTGTTCGACTACATGCTGCCCCGCTACGGCAAGCGCATCTATCTCGCCGGCGCCAATTATGTCTGGGGCTGGGAGATGAACAGGCTGGCGCGCGAGCTTCTCACGCGCGCCGGTGGCGAGGTGCTCGGCGAGCGCTGCCTGCCGATAGAGGAGACCGATGTCAGCCTGCTGATCGCCGATCTGGAGCGGCATCGGCCCGACTTCATCCTCAACAACATGATCGGCCCATCGAGCTACGCCTTCCTTGCCGCCGTGCGCCGGTTGGCCGACCGCGATCCCGCCTTCGCGCCGGAGCGCTGCCCCGTGCTGAGCTGCGATCTGACGGAGTGCGAACTGGGCGAGATCGAGCCGGGCACAGCCGTCGGCCAGCTTTCGACAGCCTCTTATTTCGAAAGCCTGGAATCGCGCGAAAACCGGATTTTCAAGCAACGCGTCGCTTCCCGTTTCGGCGCCGGGCGGCGCGTCTCCAGCTTTTTTGCCGGCGCCTATGCCGCCGTCATGCTCTGTGCCGAGGCGATCACCGCGACCCATGGAGACGACCCCGCCAGCGTGCGCGCTTTCCTGCATGCCCGGCCGCGGCAGACCGTGCTCGGACCGCTCGCCATCGATCCACGCACCAATCATGCGGCCCTGCCTTTCAATCTTGGCCGCATCAACGGGCAGTCCGGCTTCGACGTCATTGCCTCGCATGGCGCGATCGTCGCGGATCCTTACCTTGTAGGCACGCTGGCCAGCCGGCACGCTCCGCATCTGAGGGTCGTGCAATGACGCGGACACCGAGTTTCGTTTCGTGGCGCGCCGTGATCCTGCATCGCGCCGACGACAACATCGAGCGCCTGAAGCGTCAGCTCGAACGTCTGGGCGTGACCGTCCTTGTGCAGTGGAAGCCGCTCGATCTCTCGGGAACGCCGGCGGACATCGTCCTGGTCGACGCCGACCAGGGATGGGACGATCTCCTGCCATGGGACGGCGACGAGGCGCCCGTCCCGGTGGTAGCGCTGCTCGGCTCCGAAGCGCCGGGCCGCATCGCCTGGGCGCTCGAAAAGGGCGCCGGCGCGCTCATAGCGAAACCGGTCGCCACGTCCTCGGTCTATCCGGCGCTGGTGCTTGCCACGCACGCCTACCATGAGCGCACCGCCGTCAAGGCACGCATTGCCGGCCTGGAGGAGCGTCTGCGGCTGAGGCCGATCGTCTACGACGCGATGCGCTCGATCATGGCCGCGCAAGGCGGCGATGAGACCGGTGCCTATCGCACGCTCTGCCGCCTCGCCATGCAGCGCCGCCTTACCGTCGAGCACGTCGCCGCCGCGATCGTTGCCGGGCACGAGCCCGTGCCGCGCGCGATGTAGGCGCTCGCATGCGGGTTATGCGCGAACTGATAAGACGACCTTCCGCCCTGTTCGGGCTGATCGTGGTCGTGATCGTTTTGCTGGCGGCGATCTTCGCACCATGGATCGCTCACTTCTCGCCGGATGATCAGCTCACCGACGGCCTGTCGCTCGAAGGCGCGCCACTGCCGCCCGGCAACGGCCATTTGTTCGGCACCGACACGCTCGGCCGCGACCTCTTCGCCCGCGTGCTGTTCGGTGCCCGCACGTCGCTCATCATCGGTCTCGTCGCCAACGGCGTCGCCGTCGCGATCGGGCTGCTCGTCGGCCTGCTCGCCGGCTATCTGCGCGGCACCGCCGGTAATCTGCTGATGCGCTTCACCGACCTGATGATGGCTTTTCCGGCTCTGCTGCTGGCGATCGCATTGGCCGCGCTGCTGAAGCCCAGCCTATGGATCGTCGCCATGGTGATCGCCTTGGTGAACTGGGTGCAGGTCGCCCGCATCGTCTACACGGAGACGCGCGGCCTGGTGGAGCGTGACTTCATCGTGGCCGAGCGTTCGCTGGGCGCCGGCAACGGCCGCATCATCCTCTTCCACATCCTTCCGCACCTGATGCCGACGGCGATCGTGTGGGGCACGCTCGGCATCGCCACCACGGTGCTGCTCGAGGCAACGCTGTCCTTCCTCGGCATCGGCGTGCAGCCGCCGCAGCCCTCCTGGGGCAACATCATCTTCGAAAGCCAAAGCTATTTCCAGGATGCGCCCTGGCTGGTGTTCATCCCCGGCGCGATCATCCTTGCCACGGCGTTGTCCTTCAACCTGATCGGCGACGCGCTGCGCGACATCCTCGACCCGACGCAGCGCGGGAGGCTGTGACCATGGCGTCGTTTCTTGCCCGTCGCCTCGTCCAGGCCGTCCTGATCCTGTTGGGCGTCGCCGCCATCACCTTCCTGTTGCTTTATTACCTGCCTGCGGACCCCGCCGTTCTGATTGCCGGCCGCTCCGCTACGCCGCAGATGGTGGCCGCCATCCGGCATGAGCTGGGCCTCGACCAGCCGCTGGTCATGCAGTTCCTGCATTATGTCGGAAACCTGCTGCACGGCGATCTCGGGCGCTCCTATACGCAGAAAACGGAAGTCCTGCCGCTGATCCTGGCGCGCCTGCCCGCGACGCTGGTCCTCATGGCCGCGGGCATCGTCGTCGAGGTGGCGCTCGGCTTGACCTTCGGCATCATCGCGGCGGTCCGGCGCGGCGGCTTCGTCGACCGCGCGGTCATGATGCTCTCCTTCGTCGGTGTCTCGTCGCCGCAATTCGTCGTCGCGCTGCTGCTTCTCTACGTGTTTGCCGCCACGCTCGGCTGGTTCCCGATGTCCGGTTTCGGCACGGCGCGGCATGTCGTGCTGCCGGCGCTCACGCTCGGCGTGCTCGGTGCCGGCTGGTACGCGCGCATGGTGCGATCCGCCATGATCGAGGTGCTGCGCCAGGATTACGTGCGCACCGCGCATGCCAAGGGTCTCAGCGGCCGCCGCGTCGTGCTCGGCCACGCGCTGCCCAACGCGTTGTTGCCGATCATCGCCATGGTCGGCATCGACATCGGTCAGTTCATGAGCGGCGTGGTCGTGGTCGAGGCCGTCTATGGCTGGCCCGGCATCGGCCAGCTTGCCTGGCAGGCCATCCAGCAGGTCGACGTGCCGATTATCATGGGCGTCACACTGGTTTCCGCCCTGGCGATCGTGCTCGGCAACCTGCTCGCCGATTTCATCGCCCCCTTCGTCGACCCCCGCATCCGCAGCCAATAACCGACAAGACCAACAGAGGAGTGAACTCATGCACAAATTCGTCAAAAGAATAGGCCTCGCGGCCTTGCTCGCCACCTCGGCCCTGGTGCCGGCCGCCTTCGCCGACACGCCGACCAATGGCGGCGACATCATCGTCACCTACAAGGACGACATCGCCACGCTCGATCCGGCCATCGGCTATGACTGGCAGAACTGGTCGATGATCAACGCGCTGTTCTCGCGCCTGGTCGACTACAAGCCGGGCACGACGGAACTGGGGCCATCGCTCGCCGACAGTTACGACGTCTCCGACGACGGCAAGGTCTACACGTTCAAACTGCACCCCGGCGTCAAGTTCACCAACGGCCGCGCGGTGACGGCGGCGGATGTAAAATGGTCGATCGAGCGCGCCGTCAACCCGAAGACGCAGGGCCCCGGCGCCGGCTTCTTCCACTCGATCGTCGGCGCTGACAAGATGACGGCCGGCACCGCCGACACGATGGACGGCATCACGGCGGTCGACGATCACACGATCAAGTTTACGCTGTCGCAGCCCGACGCCACCTTCCTCAACGTCCTGGCGCTCAACTTCGCCTCAGTCGTGCCGAAGGAGGCGGTGGAAGCCGCCGGCGGCGACTTCGGCAAGCATCCGGTCGGCTCCGGCGCCTTCACCCTGAAGGAATGGACGATCGGCCAGCGCCTCGTCTTCCAGAAGAACCCCGACTACTTCATCAAGGACCGGCCGCACGTCGACAGCTTCACGGTCGAGGTCGGCCAGGAGCCGCTGGTGGCGCTTTTGCGCCTGCAGAAGGGCGAGGTCGACATTGCCGGCGACGGCATCCCGCCGGCGAAATATCTCGAGATGAAGAAGTCACCGGACTATGCGGGCATGATCGTCGACCGCCAGCAGCTCGAGACGAGCTACGTCACCTTGAACACCCAGGTGAAGCCTTTCGACAACGCCAAGGTGCGGCAGGCCGTCAACATGGCCATCAACAAGGACCGCATCGTGCGCATCATCAACGGCCGCGCCACGCCCGCCAGCCAGGTGCTGCCGCCGCTGATGCCGGGTTACGACCAGAACTACAAGGGCTACGCCTACGATCCGGACAAGGCCAAGGCGCTGCTCGCCGAAGCCGGGCTGAAGGATGGCTTCACGACCCAGATCTATACATCCAACACCGATCCGCAGCCGCGCATCACCCAGGCGATCCAGCAGGATCTGGCGGCGATCGGCGTCAAGGCCGAGATCAAGGCGGTGGCCAATCCGAACGTGATTGCCGCCGGCGGCACGCAGGGCCAGGCGCCGATGGTCTGGTCCGGCGGGCTCGGCTGGATCGCCGACTTCCCGGATCCGTCCGACTTCTACGGGCCGATCCTCGGCTGCGGCAGCGCGGTGGCCGGCGGCTGGAACTGGTCGTGGTACTGCAACAAGGACATCGACGCCCGTGGCCAAGCCGCCGACGCCATGCCCGTACCGGCCAAGGCCGAGGAGCGCAACAAGGCCTGGGCGCAGATCTTCACCGACATCCAGACCAATGACGCGCCCTGGATTCCGGTGTTCAACGAACGCCGCGTGGTGGCCAAGTCCAAGCGCATGGGCGGCCCGGACGAGATCTACATCGATCCGACTCGCGTCATCGATTACGAAGCGATCTATGTGAACAAATAGGCTGTTTCATTTCCCGGCGGCGGGTGTTCGTCCCGCCGCCGGTCGCCTTTCAATGATGCCGCCGAAACGGGAGGGCGGCTTGCCAAGAACAAACGAGAAGCAACAACCATGTGCGTGAAGTGCGACTACACCATCCACCGCGCCAGCCATCATTTCGGCTGGAACCGCGATTTCGAGCCGGTGCTGACGGCGAAGCCCGGTTCGACCATCCATTTCGAATGTCTCGATTCCTCGGGCGGGCAGTTCAATGCCAACTCCACGGTCGAGCATGTTCCGGCCCTGGATTTCGACAAGGTCAATCCGGTGACCGGACCGGTCTATGTCGAGGGCGCCATGCCGGGCGATGCGCTGAAGATCACGTTGCGCCATTTCGAGCCGTCGGGCCTCGGCTGGACCGCCAACATTCCTGGCTTCGGCCTGCTCGCCGACCAGTTCACGGAGCCTGCGCTGCATATCTGGAAATATGATGCCGCCTCGATGGCGCCGGCGCTCTATGGCCCCGGCGGGCGCGTGCCGCTGAAACCCTTCGCCGGCACCATTGGCGTGGCGCCTGCAGAACCCGGTCTGCATTCGGTGGTGCCGCCGCGCCGCGTCGGCGGCAATCTCGACATCCGCGACCTTGCGGCCGGCACCACGCTCTATCTGCCGGTCGAGGTCGAGGGCGCGCTGTTCTCGATCGGCGACACCCACGCCGCTCAAGGGGACGGCGAGGTCTGCGGCACGGCGATCGAGAGCCGCATGGATGTCGAGGCGACGATCGAGCTCGTCAAGGACGCGCGGCTGGCAAGCCCTCGCTTCACCACGCCGGGGCCGGTGACCCGTCACCTCGACGAGGCCGGTTACGAGGTCACCACCGGCGTCGGGCCGGACCTGATGACGGCGGCGCGCGAAAGCGTGATGCGCATGGTCGATCTGCTGGCCGCCGACCACGGGCTGAAACCTGTCGACGCGTACATGCTCTGCTCGGTCTGCGGCGACTTGCGCATCAGCGAGATCGTCGACATGCCGAACTGGGTCGTCTCGTTCTACTTCCCAAGGATCGTCTTCAACTGATGGCAGGCGATTTGAGGTCCGGCGATTCCAGACGACCAGATGCCGTCCTGACCGTCGACAATTTGTCGGTCGACGCGCTGACGCCGCAGGGCGCGAGGCGCGTCATCGACGGCATCAGCTTTGCGCTGGCGCCCGGCGAGACGCTCTGCCTTGCCGGCGAGTCCGGCTCCGGCAAATCGGTGACGGCGCTGTCGATCATGCGCCTGTTGCCGCGCGCCTCGCTGCGCATCGCCGGCGGCGACATCAGGCTCGAACGCCAGTCGCTTCCGCGTCTGCCGGAGCGCGCCATGCGCGACGTGCGCGGCAGCGAGATCGCCATGATCTTCCAGGAACCGATGACGTCGCTGAACCCGGTCCACTCGATCGGCGCGCAACTGACCGAGGCGATCCGGGTCCACCAGGGCGCGGAGGGTACCAGCGTCGAACAGCGCGCCCGCGACATGCTGGATATCGTGCATATCAGCGACCCGGCGCGGCGCATGAAGCAATACCCGCACGAGCTCTCCGGCGGCATGCGCCAGCGCGTCATGATCGCCATGGCGCTGTCCTGCCGGCCGAAAGTGCTTCTGGCCGACGAGCCGACGACGGCGCTCGACGTGACCGTGCAGGCGCAGATCCTGAAGCTGATGCGCGAGCTGAAGCGCGAATTCGGCACCGCCATCATCCTCATCACCCACGACATGGGCGTCGTCGCCGAGATGGCCGACCGGGTGGCCGTCATGCGCGACGGACGGATCGTCGAGGCGGGCCCCGTGCTCGACATCTTCGAGCGGCCGCAAGCCGACTACACGCGCGAACTGCTCGCCGCCGTGCCGCGCCTCGGCGCCTTCGCGGGAACCGACACGCCGCCCCGGGTCACGGCCACTGCCCGGCCACCGGTGCCCGACGATATGGCGGCGGTGCTTTCGGTGAAGAACCTCATCGTCGACTACGGCGCTTCCTCCAGTCTTTTCCGCCGCCGCGCCTCGGAGGCGCCGGCGGTGCGGGACGTCTCCTTCGACTTAAGGCCGGGCCGGACGCTCGGCCTCGTCGGCGAAAGCGGCTCCGGCAAGTCCACCACCGGCAAGGCCGTGCTCGGACTCGTCCCTTTCACCGGCTCGGTGACCATCGGCGGCACCTCCATCCAGGGCCTCTCCGGTGCAGCGATGCGGCCGGTGCGGCGCGCCGCGCAGATGATCTTCCAGGATCCTTACGCCTCGCTCGACCCGCGCATGACGGTGGGTGCCGCGATCGCCGAGCCGCTCGTCATTCACGGCATCGGCACCAAGGGCGACCGGCGCGAGCGCGTGGCTTCGCTTCTGGCGCGCGTCGGGCTCGAAACCGATCACGCCTCGCGCTACCCGCACGAATTTTCCGGCGGCCAGCGTCAGCGCATCTGCATCGCGCGGGCGCTGGCGCTCGAACCAAAGCTGATCGTCGCCGACGAGAGCGTCGCCGCGCTCGACGTGTCGGTCAGGGCGCGCGTGCTCGACCTGATGCTGGAGCTGCAGGAGACGCTGGGGCTGGCCTATCTCTTCATCTCGCACGACATGGCCGTGGTCGAGCGCATGAGCCATGACGTCGCCGTCATGCGCGCCGGCCGCATCGTGGAAGCCGGCACGCGCCGCTCAGTGCTGTCCTCGCCACGCGAGGCGTATACGCGGGAATTGATTGCCGCCGTGCCCATTCCGGACCCGCGCGCGGCAACCGTCAAGCAGTAGCGCTATTTGATTGCAGGGCCAGCCTCTCGCGATCGGCGGGAGGCGCGCCTGCTCAGGCCTGCGCCATAATTCAGTTGCTGCGGACCGCCACGAAGGTCGCGGCGTCCTTAAGCAAAGCCGCCGCTGTGCCATAGGGCTCGAGCAGCGCATGCGCCTGGTCGATCAGGCCGTGGAGTTGGCCGCGCGCCCAGTCGGGGCCGTGCAGCGAAGCAAGCGTCGCCTTGCCGGCGGCGGCGTCCTTCATGGTCGCCTTGCCCATCTGCTTGGCGTCGGCAGTGAGATCAAGAAGGTCGTCGGCGAGCTGGAAGGCAAGGCCGATCGCCGAGCCGAATTCGGCCAGCCTCTCGCGGTCGGCGGCGGGTGCGCCGGCAACGATCGCGCCGGCCTCGCAGGCGAAGCGGATCAGCGCGCCGGTCTTCATCGCTTGCAGCGTGATGATGCCCGCCTCGTCCGGCCGTTTGCGTTCTGCTTCGAGGTCGAGCATCTGGCCGCCGACCATGCCGCCGGCGCCGGCCGCGCGTGCGAGCGCCAGCACGAGCGCCGCACGGCGGTCGGCGGGCAATGCCGTCGCCTCGTCGGCGATGATGTCGAAGGCCAATGTCAGCAGCGCATCACCGGCCAGGATCGCGGTCGCCTCGTCGAAGGCCTTGTGCACAGTCGGCTGGCCGCGGCGCAGATCGTCGTCATCCATCGCCGGCAGATCGTCATGGATCAGCGAATAGCAATGCACGCATTCGAGCGCCGCCGCGACGCGCAGCGCCGCGTCATTGCCGGCCGAAAACAGCGCCGCACTTTCCATGACCAGAAAAGGGCGCAGCCGCTTGCCGCCGTTGAGCACGCCATGGCGCATCGCCGCCATCAGGCGCTCGGGCCGCGCGATCTCGCCGGAAAGCGGACGCTCGCCGAGGATCCGCCGCAACTCGGTCTCGACGGCGGCGGCGCGTGCAAAAAGCGCGGATTCGAAGGCGATCTGGTCGTCTTTGCTCATGGCCGGGAGCGGTAGCCGACACTCAGACATTGCGCAAGCAGGCGCGCGCCTTTATGCCGGAGGGGGCGAGGCACGGGTGGGGCGGCTTGACGGAACCGATCGTCGAACATGGAAGCGAAGGGCTGGACATGGCGCGGCCACGGCGCCTGAACCGCGCCGGTCTGAGGCGCATCGGCCGGCGCTGCCTCGTCGTCGCGCTCGTGCTGGCGGCCATACCCGCCGTGCTCACCTTCCTTTACCTGCCGTCCTTCGTGCATCCGGTCTCGACCTTGATGCTGAAGGACCTCGTGACCTTTTCCGGCTACGACCGCCGCTGGGTGTCGATCGACGACGTGGCGCCGGTGCTGGCGCATTCGGTGATCATGTCGGAGGACGGGCAGTTCTGCTTCCATCGCGGCGTCGATCTCGGCGAATTGAGGGGCGTCGTCGACGATGCGCTGGCCGGCGAGGCAACGCGCGGCGCGTCCACCATCACCATGCAGACGGTGAAGAACCTTTTTCTCTGGGCGCGACCGCTCAGCAGCGTCCGCAAGGTCGTCGAACTGCCCCTGGCCGTCTATTTCGATGCGGTGATGTCGAAACGCAGGATCATGGAGATCTATCTCAACGTCGCCGAATGGGGACCGGGCATCTACGGCATCGAGGCCGCCGCCCGGCACCATTTCGGCGTCTCGGCCAAGCAGTTGTCGCGCCGGCAGGCGGCGCTGCTTGCCGTCACCTTGCCTAATCCGATCGCGCGCAACCCGGCCAAGCCGGGGCCGGGCCTGCGGCGGCTGGCCTCGCTGATAGAAAGGCGCGCAAGCAGGTCCGGCGCCTATGTCGGGTGCCTGGATTAGGACGAAGGGCCAGCGGCTCAAAAAAATTCGCGGCCGGCGCTGGCCAAAACGGCGCAAGGCGTGTATAGGCACCCGACTTTCTCAGATTATGGCCTCGATGCGGCCCTTTCGCGAGGGTTGCCGGGGCATTTTGACC
>RXJA01000034.1 GCA_003963455.1 Hyphomicrobiales bacterium | reverse complement strand
GGTCAGCTCCTTCTCGGCCTGCGTCATCGCCGACGAGCGGCGCTCCGCGCCCATCATGATCTTGTCCTTGGCGTCCTCGAACTCGGCCATGGTGACGAGCCGCTTGTTGCGGCGCGCCGCCATCAGCGCGGATTCGTTGACGAGGTTCATCAGATCGGCGCCGGAGAAGCCCGGCGTGCCGCGTGCGACAACCTTGAGGTCGACATTGGGCGCCAGCGGCACGTTGCGCACATGCACCTTGAGGATCTTCTCGCGGCCGACGATGTCGGGGTTCGGCACCACGACCTGGCGGTCGAAGCGGCCGGGCCTCAGCAGCGCCGGGTCGAGCACATCGGGCCGGTTGGTGGCGGCGATCAGGATAATGCTTTCGTTGGATTCGAAGCCGTCCATCTCGACCAGCAACTGGTTCAGCGTCTGCTCGCGCTCGTCATTGCCGCCGCCGAGGCCGGCGCCGCGATGACGGCCGACGGCATCGATTTCGTCGATGAAGATGATGCAGGGCGCGTTCTTCTTGGCCTGGTCGAACATGTCGCGCACGCGGCTTGCGCCGACGCCGACGAACATCTCGACGAAGTCCGAGCCGGAAATGGTGAAGAACGGCACGTTGGCTTCGCCGGCGACGGAGCGGGCGAGCAGCGTCTTGCCGGTTCCGGGCGGGCCGACCAGCAGCACGCCCCGCGGGATCTTGCCGCCGAGACGCTGGAACTTCTGCGGATCGCGCAGGAACTCGACGATCTCCTCGAGGTCTTCCTTGGCCTCGTCGACACCGGCGACGTCCTGGAAGGTGACGCGCCCATGCGCCTCGGTCAAAAGCTTGGCCTTCGACTTGCCGAAACCCATGGCGCGGCCGGAACCGGATTGCATCTGGCGCATGAAGAATATCCACACGCCGAGGATCAGGATCATCGGCAGCCATGTCAGCAGCATCCCGGACAGCGAAGCCGAGCTGTCGCTCACGGGCTGTGCGTTGATGGTGACGTTCTTGTCCTGCAGCCTGGAGACCAGCGACGGATCGCCGGGCGAGTAGGTCTGGAAGCTGTTGGCATTGTCCGTGTAGTTGCCCGAGATGCTGGCGCCGGCGATGGTCACGCTCCTGACGCGGCCGGACGCGACGTCCTGCAGGAACTGCGAATAGGGAATATCACTTGAAGCGCCGCGCGTCTGCGGCGTCTGGAAAAGGCTAAACAGCGCGATGAGCAGGACCGCTATGATCGCCCAGAGCGCGAGGTTGCGATAATTCGGATTCATCTATTGTCCCGTTGGCGGCCGCATGCGGACACAAGATAATGGAGGAGCTTGGGCCCAAACATATTAGAGCGCGCCTTCCCTTGCCAAGCTAAACAGCACGTCTCGGCCAAGCTTTCGCCCATGATCGGCGGCACTGTTGCCACCGAAGGCAGGGGTCAACTCACGTGACAACATCCAAGCCAAAAGCCCGTGCGCGCACCCGCTGGCGCGCACGGGAGGTGGTGCTAGACCCTCAGGCCCGCTCGAGCGCGTTCACGTCGGAATCTGACTTGCCGGCTTTTGCCTTGCTGGGCTTGTATGCCGTCAAATCATCCTTGCGGACACCTGGAAGAATGACATTGGCGTAGGCCGTGAGCTCGTCGAAAAACTCGCCGCTGAACGAACGGTAGTTGTCCTTGCCCTTTTTCAGGTAGGTCGAGACGATCAAGGATTTGAGGTCATCCGCTATCGTGTCGCCTGGCATGTAGCGGGCGGTGAAGACATGGGCCTCAGCATAGTCGGCCTTGAACCCATCGCTCAGTCCAGCAAATTTCGGAACAAAGCTGATCCATTGCTGCAACACAGCGTCCCAGAGCGAGCGGGCCTGGCCCGGCAGCACCTGAACGCCCGGATGGCTGAATTTGGTGATGTTGAACATGATCAGCTTGCCGGCAGACTGGTTCAGCACGCGCACCAAATGCGCCGAGCCATCGGACACTGCCCAACGCATGAAGGAGTCGGCAACGAACCGGTTGGTGACCAACTGCTTGAAGTGTTGGCGGACTTCCTTCAAGCCCGTCGTCGTGTAGGACGAGAGACGCTGCCAGCTGTGCTCGGAAGACACGACGAAGCAGCCTCCCGGAAACGGATTCTGCTCGAGATCGGCAATCGTCATCGACTGCGCGGCGCTATCTGCGTAGTCGCCGTCACCGCTATGGCTCAATTGGGCGACGCCCACGATCTGGACGGCCTCGCCGAGCCCGAGCTTTCCGAGCTCGCGGGCGATATCGAACGCCATTCCGCTGCCAGTGCCGCCGGCGGCACTGAAGGCGATCAGGATGGTGGACTTGTGGCTGGCTCGTTTGACCTGGTCGGCGAAGCGTCGTAGCGCGCCGGCGAGCGGCATGTCGTCGAGGTAGCAAGCAAAGGCGCCCACGGCCTTTGCGATTGCGCGCGGAGTGTGCTCTCCGACCTTGGGGGACTCGAAACTTTTGGGGAGCTTCGCAATCAGTTCCTCGCCGCCGCCCTTCGTGTACAACGGTCGCACGGCATCTAGCCGCTTGCCGAACGTTGCCGCATCCGGCACGGCAAGGACCACCGCCTCATGATGATGCCTATCCAAGGGCAGTTTGCGCGATGCGAGGCGGGGCTTGAACGATCGTGCGTAGTCGCTCGCTATCTGAATGTCATCGTCGCCGATATCGACGAGAAGTGAGCTGAAGGTCGTTCCGTCCCGGGTGAGGTTGTCCTCGATTTCCCCGGTTCTGAGGAGGGCCTCCACATAAACGGCGCCTGTGCGGCCGATGCCGATGACATGAACGCAGTGCGGCTCTTCCTGAAGCACGTTTTCAGTCTTGGACAGTTTGTCAGCTTTGGTCATTGTTACTCCCTCCGTGGTTTCTCTTGGCAGTACATAGGCCCTGGCGACCGATCACGGCGCCAGGAGGCGAATCAGCGTCTTGCTGGTGTTGTTGGTGAATGCCGAGGCACGCTCCGTGATCAGATAGTTCCGTGCCCCGAAGATACGGCGCACATAGGGATCGGCCCGGCGGTCCAGTGTCAGGCAAAAAGTGCGCACGTGCTGCCCCGCAGCGCTGGTCACGGCATCGCGCGCGTCCTCGATGAGATAGTTCTCCTCGACGACATCGATATCCGATGGTTCGCCATCGGTCAGAAGCAAGATAACCTTGTGGTCGGCAGTCTCCTTGGCCAGCGTGGAAGTGGCGTGGCGCAGTGCCGCGCCCATGCGGGTGGACAGACGGCTGGTCAGGGCCGCAAGCCGGGCCTGCTGCGGAGCGTCAAACGGCTCATCGAAATCCTTGATCCGCTCATAGACCACCTCTTGGCGGCCGTTGGAGACAAAGCCATGCACCGCAATACGGTCCCGTTCTGCATCCAGGGCCTGTGCAACGACCGTAGCAGCCTGCTTTTCCAGGTCGATGACCTTGGTGAAGCTGCCTGGTACGAAACGATCGGTGGACGCCGAAAGGTCCATCAACAGAATGATTGCGGTCGATCGCCGCCGTCGACCGTGTCGGCAAAAGATCCTACCGTCCGGCGCGAGTCGGGCGCGCTGCTGCACCGCGTTGTCAACCAGGGCGTTCAGGTCGAGTTCGTCGCCTTCCGGCAGCCGGCTCAGGCGTATGGATCGGTCGGGCGAGCGCTCTAGTCCAAGCACAGGGCCTCGGGGCGTTGGTGCAACGTGGCTCGCTTTCGCCTTTCGACGCCGCTCGGATAGGTCCTCGAAGACAGTCGTCCAGTCGTCGCGCAGCGCTTCGAGGCGATAGTCCCATTCAGGGTAGTGGAACCGGCGACGCAGATCGATACCGGTGAGGTCAACCGGGGCCGGATTGTCGTCGAGCTTGTCATAGTCGACGAACTCGACATCGGCATGGCGCTCCTCATCCCTGGGCAGCGCCGCATCTGGGCTCCAGAGGATAGCGTCGTCGTCACGATAGGTTGGCGCAGGCCGGTAGTGGCGCGGCAATGCAAGGCGCATCTTGCCCAGATCGATCGACAGTTTACGAGCAAGATGATCGAATGCGGCCACGTCGTGCAGATCGAGGGCTGCAGCCTCTTCGAACAGCTCGCGTCCCTTGCAGACCCAGCTGTTGGTGTCGGCGTAGGCCGGATCATGCAGCGCGCGAGCCAGCCGCGCGGCGAGGCCGGCAAAATCGAAGCCCGACACCTGCTTTGAAGCGGTGTGAAAGCGTCCCCACAGCGCCCACAGTCCCGGATATTGCTGGACCATCAGGCGTTCGACACGAGCGTCTTCTATGAGTGCGGTCACCGCAAGCAGCGATGGCCGTCGGTTGCCGGCGGGCCTGGCGCGTGGCGAGTGGCGCAGATGGGCGGCGGCGTGCGCAAGGATGGCGCGCAACAGAAATTCACGATCTTTGGGTTCGACGCCTTCAAAGCGGCGCGGAAGACGGATCACGTCGCCGTCAATGGTCGCGGCAGGAGATGGCATATCGACGGGCCGCGGCTCGTGCAGGTCGATAGCAAAATCATCAAAACCAAATCCTGCGAGGTAATGCAGCAGCGCCTCGCGCCGATCCAGCAGCTCGTCGGTGTCGCTTTTCGCGCGCGAGTCCGAGAAAACGAGCGGGTCGGCCCATTCGAAGTAGTGAATCCTACGCTTGGCGTCGTGCCTGTGACGCTGGAGGCCGTGCAGGGCCCATTTGCGCAAACCGATCACATCGGCCGTTAGCGCGGGTTCGGCGCCTATGCGCCCGGCAAACACCCGCGCCGACTCCGGCGTCTCCGTGGCAACTTGGGCAATGAGATCCGCGATCTCTGCGAAATCAGTTTCGCCCTCCAAATGCTCAGCCGCCCATGGCAGCGCTTCGACCAGCGTATCATGCGCCGCCACGTCTATCTCGCGCAGCACGGTCAGGCGGCGGGATAGGTTGGGCCCTCGGAGGATTTCGGCGCGCATGTTCACGGCCGCGGTCCGAATTGTGCCTCCACAAAGCCCGCCAGCGCTGCTTGGAGGTCGCTGTCGTCGGTCAGCGGAGCTGTCATCGCGAGCGCGCAGGCGTCATGCGGCGAAATGCCTTCGGCGATCAGCGCGCCGGCATGCACCAGCATGCGCGTGCTCATGCCTTCATCGAGACCTCGACCGCGCAACGCGCGCGATTGCGCCGCCACCGCGACCAGCCGTCCTGCAACGTCGGTCGCGATGCCGCTTTCATGCGCGACGATCTCGATCTCCACTGCGGGCGGCGGAAAGTCGAAGTCAATGGCGCCAAACCGTTGGCGCGTTGAGGGCTTCATATCCTTTGCAACGCTTTGGTAGCCGGGATTATAGGACACGACGAGGCGAAAATTGGGGTGCGCCTTCACCACTTCGCCGCGCTTGTCCAAGGGCAGGATGCGCCGTTCGTCGGTCAGCGGGTGAATGGCGACGGTGGTGTCCTGACGGGCCTCCACGATCTCATCCAGATAGCAGAGGGCGCCATAGCGCACGGCTGTGGTCAGCGGCCCATCGTGCCAAACTGTTCCCTGTGCGTCGAGCAGCCAACGGCCAACCAGATCGGAAGCCGTCATGTCTTCGTTGCAGGCCATGGTTATCAAAGGCAGCCTAAGCCGCCAGGCCATGTATTCGACGAAGCGCGTCTTGCCGCAGCCCGTCGGGCCTTTGAGGATCATCGGCAGGCCGCGCGCCATCGCGGCGGCGAACAGCGCGACCTCGTCGCCGGCGCTCCGGTAGTAAGGCTCTTGCTCTATGAGCAACGGGCGGATGAATTCGTTCATGGGGACGATCCCTGCGATGGACCGGAGCCGCTTTGCGAGCGGCTCCGGCCTGATGCTCAAAGGGTCAGGTTATGCGTGTTCCTTGACCCGCTTCTTGGCGTCGCCGCCGGGTGTCTTGACGACCGTCTTGGTCATGGCCGCGATAGCCTCCTCGAGGATGACTTTGCGGTTCGGCGGGGGAAGCTTGTCGCCGCGCAGCTGGTCGTACGGCACCACCACCCAGCAGGCGCAGCCCCAGATGCACTCGCCGGCCATGCCTTCGAAGCGGATCGCCGGTTCCGACAGCATCGGCCCGATGTCGACCAGCCAGGCATGTTCGCGCAGCTTGGTTTCCCAGTCCAACCCGTCATAGTTCTTCTGGCTGTCCCAGAAGGCGTGGAGGTCGGTCTTCGCGACGCCAGGCAGGATGACGTTGGCGTAGGAAGTCAGGGCGTCGAAGAACTCGTGGTTATAGGACTGGTAGGTCGAGTCGCCTTCGAGCAGGTAGTTTTTCGCGATGAGTTCCTTCATCGCCTTCTCGATGTTGTCGAAGCCCATGTCGCGTGAAGCGTGGACATGAACTTCGGCGTAGTCCGTCTTGAACCCGTCCCGCAAGCCGCTGTACTGCGGGGTGAAGTCGATCCACTGGGCGATGACCGACTGCCACTTCGATCCGGCTTCGCCTGGAAGCACCTGAACCCCGGGATGGGTGAGCTTGGCGACGTCGAACAAGGTCCAGTTGCGCGACTTGGCCGACAGGGTCTCGTGCGGCGCCCCGGTGAAGCCGGCCGGACGAAGGGCCCGAAACAGCACGCGGCCGTAGTCCAGCACGGCGAAGCGCATGAAGGAATCGGCGACGAAGCGGTTCGTGACCATTTCCCTGAAGCCGTGACGGATCTCCTTCTCGCCCGTCGTGGTGTAGGAGGCGAGCCGGTTCCAGCTATGTTCGGGGTTGACGACGAACAGACCACCGGTGAACGGGCCGCGATAGAGATCGCCCCAGACCGCAGTGACGCCGGCGTTCTTCTCGTCGTCCATCATGCAGTCGAGTTCGTTGAGGGCAGCGTATTGGCCGGGACTGTTGTGGATGCCGTCCCCGTCACCTGAATGCGACAGCTGCGCCACACCGATGACCGGGACGCGGCGACCCAATTTCACATTCGAAAGATGCCGTGCCAAATCCATCACCATGCCGCTGCCGGTACCGCCGGCGAGACTGAAGGGGATCAGAACCATGGACGGCAGCGTGGCTTCTTCCACCGTGTCGACGAAGCTGCGCAGCGCGACATCCAACGGGCGGTCGCCGGCATAGTAGGCGTTCGCATAGATGGCCTTGGCGACGAGACGCGGGAAATGGTCGCCGGCGGCCGGCAATTTGTATTTGTGTGAGATGTAGGATTCGTAATTGGGGTTCCAGTAGTAGCGCGGATATTCCAGCTTCAGGAATTCGCGGGTGCGGTTCAGACCTTCGAAGAACTCGCCCCTATCCGGCACCGGCAGGGCGATCGCCTGGAAATTGAACCGGTCCGGCGAAACGCCGCGCGACTGCAGCCGCTTCTTGAACGAGTTCGCGTAGTCGGTCGCGACCGCCATGTCCTGGTCGCCGATGTCCAGAACGATCACGGCGCAGGTGGCGCGGGAATCCTCTGCCAGCAGATCCTCGATTTCGCCCGTGCGCAGGAGCGCTTCGATATAGGCCGCGCCAGTGCGACCGATGCCGATGGCGTGGATGCAGTGCGGCGATTGGGTGCCGGTGGCACTGTTGTACATGGATGATGAAGACATTTGTGTTTCTCCTCTGGCTGGTCGTTAGAACGCGTTTGCGTTGGCGCGGCCTGGACAACCGGGTGGCGTGACTGCCCCGGACCGCTGGTTTCTCGACATGCTAGTCGCCACCCTTAACAGCGGATGTTGAAGGTCTCCGTCTGATCGAGAATTCCAAGGTCACGGAAAATATGTGCGACCGAACTTGCGCGCTCATGCGCGACGTAGAGCATGTAGTCTTCCACGAAGAGCCCCGGATCCCGGGAGATCACGTCCGCCTCGATCAGCTCGACTGCGGCCTCGAGATTCTTGCGGTGCAGCTTGGCGCTCCAGATCGGGCTCGCAATGTGGATGGCCTCATCGTCGACATGAACAATGTTGACGAATTTGCCGCCTCGAATGGTTGGCACCTGATATCCGGCTCCGTATTTCGCGACGACTTCTTTCCAGTCGAGCGGCATCAGCCCCTCCCATCCGTCTCTTCGCCGCGCAATTGGTCGAAGGGCACGGCGATCCACTGCTTGCCTCTGCCGAGGTTTGCACCGGCCATGCCTTCAATCGTCGTGGAGGGCTCACACAGCAAAAGGCCTTGTTCGAGCAGCAACGCGTGAAGCGCCTGACGTTGCGCGACAGGAGAGGCGTCATAGGCATCCCGCGCAGTATTGAAGGCGGCCAAGTCCTTCAGCGCTATCCGCGGCAGAAGATACTGGATTGTGCCAGGAGGTCCCCCGTCGATGCGATGTGTCGGCACCTCCGGCGAGAACGCGGCATCGAGCGCATTCGACCATATCTGCGCTACGCTATCATCCGCATCTTCTGCGGTTCGCAATTCCAGGAACTCCGGCTGATAATCCGCGAGCAATCCCAGGTCCGCTCTTAGGTCGTTGGTCCTTGGACCCTCGTCATCGGCGCCGAACCCGAACATATGGATCCAGCGTGAGCCCCATGGGGTTCGGGCAGCCGAATGCTGTGTGGACGGCGCCGCGACCCAGTTCAGCAGCCGCAGCGCCTCCCAGAGGTTCGCGCCACGGCGCTCGAGGAAGAGAGACGCCAATCGCCGATTCACGGTCTCTCTCGCCTGGTCAGTGCTCTGCCCCCGCGGCTGCGGCACGACAAGGAACCCCGCCGTGAATGGGTTCTTGAAAAGGTCTCCGCAAGACACCGTCACGCCCTTGTTCTTCGTCTCGTCGCAAAGGACATCGAGTTCGGAAAAGACTGTATGCAGTCGTGCGCCCTGCGCCGCGGAGTCTTCATGCGGGTGGGGCGCAATGCCGACGCCGGTCACGAGAACACGTCGGCCCAGGAGCCCGGATGAGAGGTGGCGTGCGAGATCCATCGCAATGGCGCTGCCCGTCCCGCCTCCGAGCCCGAAAACGATGCAAACGACGGAGTCGCCGCCCGTTGCCTCTACACTTGCTGCAAAGCGCTTCAGCGCCTTGAATACGGGTCTGCCGCAGTCATAGTAAGCGCGGCCGTAGATTGCCTTTGCCACGGCACGCGGGATCGATCCGCTGGAATCGCGCATCGGTGTTTCCGGCGGGAGCCAGGCGGTGGAATCCGGGTTTGGATGATAGAGGGGGTATTCCAGCTCGAGAAAGTCGATATAGCGCGCGAGGGACGACTGCAGCTCCTCCATCGTCGGTATGTCGAGCGCGATTGTCTCGATTTGCGATCGATCTGTCGGAAATGTCGTGGCGAGCGAGCGAACCGGCGCCAATTCCTCGTCGCCAATATCAACCGCGAGCGCGGTAAGACGAGAGCCTGGCTGATCAAGCAAGTCGGCCGGTGCGGACCTCAGGACGGATTGGATGACGCGAGCCCCTGCCCCGCCAACGCCAATCAGATGAACTCCGTAGGGATGCTCGGACGATTGCGGAATGCGATGGATGCCACGCTTCAACGCATCGAGCTTGCGCTGCTGCAGCTTGGCTTCCGTCGTTCCAATGGCCGGCAGCGGTCGTCCACGAAGTAAGTCCAGTCCTGCGTTCATTCTCTTTCAGCCTCAAATCACACTTTCGGCACGAGCCAGAAAGACCTGGCTCGGGGACTACACGAAGACCCTGCGAGGGGTCTGCTCCGACCGGAGCGCGCCGCTTTTGCTGCAAGCGGCGGCGACATCCGCTAGCGGATTGAGATGGTTTGCTGGTCGGTGGACATGTTTATCTCCAAGTCTCTGGGCCAAAACGGAAAACGCCCCACGCAGCTCGGCCCGTCGGGTGAGTGCAGTGAGGCGTTAATGCCAGAATTTCTTGTAGCGATATCGCTGCCAAAACGCTTGCATAAGAGCGAACATCTGTCAAGCGTCTAACGCGTGCTTTGGCTCACGCCCAAGATGCAAATCTTTTGCAGCGTCCGGCTAAGCACCCATATTGAGGAGAAAAGGTCGAAGGCCCCATGCTCAACGGCGCCGTTTGGAGTTGCGCAGAGGCAACGACGGCAAAGCCCGGCAGCCCGTTGGGGCGCCCTGCAAGCTGACGCAACCTTGTGAACCCGGTCCGCCGCAGAGGCTCGAGGGAGCCCCTCCCGCGCTTCCGGCGCCAACCAGACGACGGCGACGCGGTAGCCGCTAGCCCGTTGAGCGCCGCTGCCTTAGAACCCGCAGCAGAGGCCTACTGGCCCGAAGGCAATGCAACCCGCGCTGCGGCCCCCACCCGCCCTGAAAATCTGCTGTCAAACCAAAGGGGCGCGCTGCTGCTCCGGGTCAGCCATGAAGGGTCGATGGGTCGATGGACAGGGCCAGCCTCGGGACCGGCCGGCCCCCCACTACATGAGAACGCAGTATTTCAGCCACGTCCTGCTCGGTTTCGAACTTGTACCAGGCTCCCTCCGGATAGATGACCATGACCGGCCCGTGCTCGCATAAGTTCATGCAGCCGGCATGGTTGATCCGAATCCGCCTGAGGCCAAGCGTCATGGCGAGGCGGCACATGTAGTCGCAAAGCTGACGACTGCGCTTGCCGCCGCAGGACCCGCGCCAATGCGTCTCCGGCCGCTCGTTGATGCAGCAGAAGACATGCACTTGATAGACTGGCTCGCTCGTTTGCACGGGCGCCTGGGGTGGTTCGGAATGGGTGTCGCTATTCATTCTGCTGAACCTAATTGGCAACGCATTGAGCGAAACCCCTGGCGAATTCTTCCCTGTCGAGATTTCGTCCTATGACGACGAACTGCGACAGTCGCGGCTCATCGTCGTTCCAAGCGCGGTCAGGCCGCATGGTCGTCAGCATCCGCACGCTTTGGAACACGATGCGTTCGCGGAATCCGCGCGCATTGAAGATGCCTTTGGTACGGAAGAGATCCTCGCCGCGGGTCTGTGCGATGTCGTTGAGCCAGATCGAGAAGCGGTTCAGATCGATAGGACGGCTCTCTTCCAAGACAAACGAACCCACTGCCTGATCGTGCTCGTGCTCGTGATCGCCAAGGAAACCCGGGTCAACCTCAAGCTTCTGCACGAGATCGAAGGCGCCCACACCTATGATCTTGCCGATGTCAATTTCGGCATTGGTGGTGTAGTGAATACGGGCCAAGGGATTAAGCGCGTGCACCTTGGCTTCGACCGCCTTCAGCTGCGCCGGTCCGACAAGGTCGGCCTTGTTGATGAGCACGACATCGCTGAAGGCAACCTGCTCAACCGCCTCCGCGCTCTGCTCGAGATTCGTGAAGATGTTGACCGCATCGACCACAGTCACGAAAGCGTCGAGGCGAATGCTCTTCTTCACCTCATCGGCAACGAAAAATGTCGACGCGACTGGAGCGGGATCCGCCAGGCCGGTTGTCTCGATCAAGATGCCATCGAGCGTGCCCGTGCGCTGGTGCAGGCGCTCCAACGTGTCGATAAGATCGCCGCGCACAGTGCAGCAAAGGCAGCCATTGTTGAACTCGACCAACTCGGCCTGCTCGTCGCGAACGATGAGCTGGCCATCGATGCTGATCTCGCCGAACTCATTGACGATCACGGCGATTGTCTTGCCATGCTCCTCATGCAGGATGTGATTGATGAGCGTCGTTTTGCCCGAGCCGAGAAAACCAGTGATCACTGTTGCCGGAATACGGGTGCTCGGTGATTGCGCGATGGTCATTGTTTTCTCCAGCAGATCAGGATGATGGACAGGGCAGCATTTGCATTTCTT
Source organism: Hyphomicrobiales bacterium (assembly GCA_003963455.1). Taxonomy (GTDB): domain Bacteria; phylum Pseudomonadota; class Alphaproteobacteria; order Rhizobiales; family Rhizobiaceae; genus Mesorhizobium. The sequence continues at coordinate 41,887 of RXJA01000034.1, read as the reverse complement.
GTTCCTGCGATTGCGGGCGTCTGCCTTCGGGCCGGGGCTCCGAAGGTCGCGACAGTTTCATGCAGACAAGGATAGCGCGCTTTCGGCAAGCGGCCTATCATAAGCCTCCTCCCATTCAGAGCGATCCCGCTGGCGGCGCAACCAGCGTCGCTGCCGCAATGCAATTCGAACGCACGCCATTTCGGCGCGACTTGGCGGACCAGAATGATCGAGCAAGGTCGCAAGAGCTGCGGGGGGCCTGCCTGCTTCGAGCGCGTCCTCGACTTTGCGCTTCAGGCGCACGAGATCCCGCCTGCCAAAACGATCGAGCAGATGCTGGTAGGCGGCATGGCAGCTTGCGGCGTCCTCAGGCCGCGAATGGCGCGGGTTCGGCGGAAGCACATAACCGACAGGCAAAAGCCCGTCAGGGATCGGCGCGGCGCTCGAATGGGTGAGGTCTTTCGACAGGAGGTTCGCAAAGATGTGGCGGCGTCCAGGATGCAAGGTCTCGATGCGGCCAACGGCCGTCTGGAACACCCAGACATCTTCCACGTGGCGCTCCAGAAGCGAGGCGACGGCGATCTTCTTGTATCGAGCTAAGGCGGAATGGCGACGCCCAGCCGCTGAGGACGGCCTAATGAAGATGTCGGCACAGGCTGAGTCCAGTCCGATATCATAACAGGCCATGCTGCGGTCCAAGGGGTCGATCGCGCCCTTATCGGGCCCAACAGGCGTCCACAGGGTTCGCCCCGACATGCGCGCCTCGGCGTGCGGCAAGCAGAGCGCTATGGCGGGGTTCCATCCCTCGGGGTCGGAACTCAGCGTTTCGAAAGCGATTGGTTGCAAGCGAGGATGATGGTTGAAGGCAATTCGTGCCGTTTCGGTCGTCGCCGCAACCCTGTTCACTCCAACATCTACGCCGGTGCGCGGCTCGCGAGGAAACTGACCCACCGCGCCGAAAGCCCCGAGGCTGATTTCATAACGCGGATCGGCAACGACCTCCGCAAGCCAATTGAAGTCTGGAGAAGAAGCAGGGGAACTCGCGACGCCGTCCATCGGGTTCTGTTTCCTTATGGCGTCAGAGGGCCGTTCCAGGAGCGCGCCATCAGGCGGCGAATGCCGGCCATTCCTAGCGCCCCTGCCAACACCAGAATTGAAAGCCACCCGCCGGCGACCGACGGCTTGACCGGAACAATGAACGACCCGGTGTGGAACGTCTCGGCGCTGTTCTGGCACATCACGAGCAATGGATTGGCCGTCCTATCTGCCTCGATCGATTGGCGGATCATCGCAGCCGATGCCTGAGCCGCAGGCTTCGTCTCTAGATGCTGGAGGAGGGCCCACGTCGCCGCCAGATAGGCATGAGAGCAAGGGTTGAAGGCGCTTTCCTCGTTGCTGATCGAGCCGGGAACAAGACCCCACAGGCAGTAGGCATATTGGATTTGGGCATAGTTCAGGAGGCGGCGAAGTCGCTCGTCCGTTTCGGTTTGCCGCTCGGCCAGCGCGATGATCGCGGAATGGTGGCGAGAGACGAATTCCATATCGGAATGGCTGATAGCCGGTATTTCCAGTCCGACGGCCTCACCGGTGCTTGCCACTATGCCATGAGCGCGCGCAATCCCTGGCACAACGATCAGCATGATGCCCAGGAAGCAAGCGCGTATAACGTGGCTTGTTGCGGTCGCCTTGTTGCGCGTTTTCAAGCGGCTAACTCCTGGGCCGGAGACGTGTGGGGCCAAAGGCAGAGCGCTCGGGCTACGGCTTGCTGGCTGGCAGACATCCCGATCTCCAAGTCTGGGTTAAAAACGAAAACGCCCCACGCAACTCGGCCCGAACGGGTGAGTGCAGTGAGGCGCCAATGCCAGAATTTCTCGCAGCGATATCGCTTTAAAAAAAGCTGGCACAATGGTAAAGTTCTGTCAAGCGATCTGATGTTCGGGTACCGGCCCGATGAGCCGCCTCGGTATGAGGCTTACACGACAGGCCGATAGCGCCACGAATGCGAGGCCTGTCAGCGACGCAATGCAGATGGCCTCGACTTTGCTCGGTCCACCATTTCCGCCGACCGTCATGCTTGCCGGAGTCCTACAATGGCAGGTCTTTTTACGAGCAGGATCCTCGATTGCCGCCGCAGGGCGCAACGACAAGCATCAGACATCTTGTTGACAGGGAAATTTTTTCTTTATTACCATAATGTGACGGGAAAGCACCACGGCAGCGGCGCCCAGGTCTCCGAAAGTAGCACCTTATGCGTCCTGCCAAGCGGCGGGGCGTCTCGCTTTCGGAGTCAATTGGAGAAGCGCTGATCACAAGAACAAAGATGTCCTTCCGGTTTCGGGGAATAAGCCATGCAAGGCAAAGAAATGGGAAATTCAGTCAAAGACCCCCACACATCGGCGCCCTGGCGCGTTGGTGTGTTGTTTTCGAGAACTGGCTTCATGTCAGTGATCGAGGAGACGCAGCTGCGGGGAACCTTGATCGCCATAGATGAGATCAATGAAAATGGCGGGATCAACGGCAGGCCCATCGAGCCGGTCATCTACGATCCCGGATCGGACGTCCGGTCCTATGGGCAATATGCCAAGCGCCTGATGGTCGAGGATGGGATCAGGACGATCTTCGGCTGCTACACGTCGGCGAGCCGCAAGGCGGTGCTGCCCGTGGTCGAACGGCTGGACGGGCTGTTGTGGTACCCGACGCTCTATGAAGGGTTCGAATTTTCACCAAACGTCATCTACAGCGGCGCCACGCCGAACCAGAATTCGGTGCAGCTCTGTAAAATGCTGATGGAGCAGTTCGGCACCCGTTTCTACTTTGTGGGCTCCGACTACATTTATCCGCGAGAGTCGAATCGCGTCATGCGTGAGCTTGTACGCAATAGCGGCGGGACCATAGTCGGTGAACGCTATCTCAGGCTCGAAGCGGACCGGACTGAATTCATTCCTGTTCTTCGAGACATCAAGCGCGCGCAACCGGACGTGATCTTCTCGACTGTGGTGGGAGAATCCACTACTTTCCTCTATCAAGCTTACCATGACATCGGCCTCAATCCGAAATCTCTGCCTATCGCCAGCCTCACCACCACCGAAGCGGAAATCCGGGCCATGGGCTACGACGTTGGCGAGGGGCATTATACGGCGGCTTCCTATTTCCAGGGTGTGGAGACGGAGGGAAACAGCCGTTTCGTGGCCCGCTACCGCGGACGGTATGGCGACGACGAACCGACCAATACATGCCTTGAAGCGTCATATTTCCAGGTCAACCTTTTCGCCCGCACGCTGGAGCAGACCAACTCGCTCGATACGAAATTGCTTCGCAGTTCAGTCATGGGCGCGGAGTTCGACGCACCGCAAGGCTGCGTGTCGATAAATCCGCTATGGGGTCACGCCGACGTGTGGACCCGGATCGGCAGGGCAAATCGACGAGGGCAATTCGACATCGTGTTCCAATCGCCTTCGAGTGTGTCGGCTGATCCCTATTTGGTCGGCTATGGGCGATGCCTGGAGAATTGCTAAATGCGTGACGTCGGAAACATTTATCATTCCAGGCGGGAGGAGCGCCCGGGCTACATGTCAAGACCAGACCAAGGACTACGATCGGCAGCAGTCGAACAACGCAGGTCCGGCAACCGGCCGGCCGAAATGAACATCGCGGTCATTGTCGAGCGCGACGATAGCGGCGAATCGCTCATCCGAGAGCTTCAGCGGCAGCGCGCGGGCGTGCGCCACATATGGCCTTTGCCAGCACAATTGCCGCTGCAATATGATGCGATTTTCTGCACGCTCTCGAGCGACCTGCCGCAGCGCATACCGTGGGTTCCCGGAGAACCCTCTTCTGCCCTCATTCTCGTCGACGATGGCAAGGAGCCTCTCAACCTGGATTTGATCCACAATTGCGCCAGCCATGGCATGCTCCACTATCCGGCAACCTCACGCATGATCCAGTCAGTGCTGATGCTGGCGCGCGAAAGTTTCCAATATGAGCGGCGGCTTCGCGGACGCATCGAAAAACTCGACGAAAGTCTGCGAACGATGCGCCTTGTCGAGCGTGCGAAGGCGTTGCTCGTGAGGCTGAAGAACATCAGCGAAGAAGATGCCTACAGTTTCCTGCGCAAGCAGGCGATGGAGAAGCGCGTCACGATCGGTGCGGTCGCGGCGACCGTGATCGACTCCTATGAACTCCTCAGCTGATGGCCTTGCGGCAAACGGTCGCTGAAGGCTGACAGCAGCCTTCAGCTGTTCGTTGTGTGGCGTGTGCGCCGCGGTCTATTTGCGGCGCATGGCAGCGTTGGAGCCGTTTGCAACACCTTCGCTGCCGGCATGAGAAGCCACGCAAGAATTTGCATTGCCGCCTGCGGCGCGATTGTTGACTCCCCCTGTCATCTCAGCTAGCGTTTCCACCTAGCGGCAATGCGGCCGCAAGCAAATAGCGGGTAATGGAACCTCACGGTCTTCGCGCAAGCGGACGTGGGGTTTTTTGTTGCGAACGATAGCGTTCGCTTGCGGTGCAACAGCCCGCGCATTTACGGCGACAGAGCCTCGGAACGATCTGCCACGCGCAGCTCGCTTCGGGGCGTTTTTGTTTTTGGGAGAAGCAGGTGAATACACGTCGCAGTTTTCTAAAGGCCACGGCCGCGTTTGGCACCATGTCCCTCGTTGGGTTTCCGCATATCTGGAGCAAGAACGCCTCATTGGCGCGCGCAGCGGACGGACAAATCAAGGTCGGTGTCCTGTTCTCGCTGACCGGCACCACCGCCATCATCGAGGAATCCTTGAACAAGGCCACGATCATGGCCATCGAGGAAATCAACGCCGCCGGCGGCGTCAACGGGATGCAAATCGTGCCCGTCGTGGAAGACCCGGCCTCCGATCCAGCGACATTCGCCGAGAAAGCGCGCAAGCTCGTGCTTTCGGATAAATGCGTGTCGGTGTTTGGCTCCTACACGTCGGCCAGCCGCAAGGCGGTGCTGCCGGTGTTCGAGAAGCAGAACAACCTCTACTGGTATCCGACCCTCTATGAAGGCCGCGAATGCTCGAAAAATGTGATCTATACTGGGGCTGTTCCCAATCAGCAGCAGGATGACTTCATCCCTTGGTTGGTCGAGAAGTTCGGCAAGCGCTGGTACCTTATCGGTTCCAACTACATCTATCCGAAGGAAGAAAACAATTACTGCAAGAAGCTACTGGCTGAGCTTGGCGCCGAAGTTGTGGCCGAGGAATATGTGCCGCTCGGCCATTCAGAATTCTCGTCGGTCATCAACAAGCTGAAGGCGGAAAAGCCGAACGTCATCTTCTCCACGGTCGTCGGCGACTCGGTGGTGGCGCTGCATCGGCAGTATCACGCCGCCGGACTCGATCCTGAGACGATGCCGATGGCAAGCCTAACCACATCGGAGAACGAGGTGGCGGCGATGGGTGGGGAAGCGGCCGCCGGTCACTTCACTTCTGCGCCCTATTTCATGGTCTGGGATTCGCCCGAAAATCACAAATTCGTCGATGCCTACAAGAAGCGCTGGGGCGCCGACAAGGTCACACATTTCGTGTCCGAGCCGTCCTACTTCCAAGTCTATCTGTTCAAGCAGGCGGTTGAGAAGCTCGCCGGCAGCGATATCACGCCTAACACCATCCGCGAGGCCGTGAAAGGCCAGGAACTGCTCGCCCCGCAGGGCAAGGTGCGCGTGGAGCCAGAGAACCTCCATACCTGGCTGTGGCCGAAGATCGGACAATGCCAGCCGGATGGCCAGTTCAAGATCCTCAAACAGTCGGACAACTGGTTGGAGCCCAATCCCTACAAGGCCTATCCGAACCAGAAATGCACGGCCGAAGGCTTGAAGCAGATTTGAGACCTGGAGGCGGCGGTGATGCCCCCATCGCCGCCGCCTCTGGTCGGGACGCACATCATGGACATCGTTGTATCGCAGCTCATGACAGGCCTCAGCATCGCTTCGATCCTGATGCTCGTCGCGCTTGGCCTTGCCATCATCTATGGCGTCACCGGCGTCATCAATCTCGCCCATGGCGAGTTCGTCATGCTCGGCGCCTATGCCGCCTGGGCCTTACAGACCGAGTTCGGGATGGGACTGCTTGCCAGCCTCCTGCCGATCTTCCTGATCGTTGCGTTGGTTGGATGGTTGATCGAGGTGCTGGTCATCCGTCACCTCTACGACCGGCCGCTCGACACGATCCTGGCCACCTGGGGTATCGGGGTGATGGCCCAACAAGCGGTGCGGCTGGCGGTCGGCGGCGAGCTACGCTACGTGCAGATGCCGGAGTCCTTGTCTAAGAGCGTCACAATCCTGGGCGCGACAGACTCGGCTTACCGCCTCTTCATTCTTTTCTTCGCTCTTGCCCTGTTCTTCATTACCTGGGCGATCTACCGCTTCACGAATTTTGGGCTAAAGCTTCGGGCGATCACCCAAAATCGGGCCGTCGCCTCAAGCTTTGGCATCAACGCCGGTCGGATCTACCGGCTGACCTTCGCTTATGGCGCGGGGATCGCGGGGCTTGCCGGCGCCCTTGTCTCGCCCCTGAAGAGCGTGTCTCCAGAAATGGGCACCGGCTATGTTGTCGACGCCTTCATGGTGGTTGTGCTCGGCGGCACGCAGAGTCTCGTCGGCACCCTGGCCAGTTCAGGCATCCTTGGTGAATTGTCCGGCTACCTGGCCTTCTTTTCCAACGACACGATCGCAAAGGCGCTGGTGCTGCTCGCCATCGTCATCCTCATCCGCTTCCGGCCGCAGGGCTTGTTCACCGCCCGCGCTCGCACGTGACTTGATCCATGCGTATCCAAGGAAAATATAAATTGTCCGGCAAGACCAAAATGGAGATCGTCCTCTACGCGGCCATATGCGTGGCGATCCTGCTCGTACCCGTATTCCTGAACGACGCCTTCCTGCTCAACAAATATGCCCGCTACATGGTGTTGAGCATGCTTGCCATCGCGCTCAGCCTATCGTGGGGATATTGCGGTATTCTCAACCTCGGGCAAGCGACCACTTTCGGTCTCGGCTCCTATTGCATGGCGATGGCGCTGAAGCTCAAGACCATCCCCGTCCACACAGGCGCGGACGGCCTCCCCGACTTCATGGTCTGGAACAACCTGCCCGAATTGCCCTGGTTCTGGAGACCATTCTACTCCATGACCTTTGGTGTCGCCGCCGGCATCTTGGTGCCGGTGGCTTTCGCGGCACTGCTCGGCTGGTTTATGTTCCGAGGGCGCATCACGGGCGTTTACGCGGCGATCATCACGCTTGCAGCCATGGTGGTGGTGCAACTCCTCATCATAGACCAGCAAGCCTACACCGGAGGCTTCAACGGCATCACCGACCTCGCTCAATTCGATGTCGCGGGCTTTGCCTTCGACGCCTATGGGTCGGCCAGCTACTATCTCGTTGCCATGTGCCTGACCGTTTCGCTCTTCCTTGCGCTTGCAATCACCAAGAGCAAGGCGGGGCTGATCGCACAGGCGATCCGCGACCAGGAAGATCGCGTCCGCTTCTTCGGCTACGACGTGGCTAGCTACAAGATCTTCATTTTCTCGGTCTCAGCGGCGATCGCTGGCCTGGCCGGCATGCTCTATACGATCGTGATGGAGTTCGCCTCTCCGACCTTCCTCGGCGTGCCGCTTTCGCTTTCTGTTGTGGTCTGGGCTGCGGTCGGTGGTCGACAGAGCCTGCTCGGCGCCATGCTGGGCGCGATGATCGTGACCGGAATGCAAGGCGCCTTGTCGGAATCCGAAACCTTTCTCGACAGCTGGACGCTGGTCATGGGCCTGATTTTCGTCCTGGTGGTGCTGTTCCTGCCCAAAGGGATCGCAGGCGCGGTTGAGGCGCTTGCCGCTCGTCTTGACCGGCACCGCTCCGGAGGGCAGCGGCCCCAGGCAAAATCGCAGCGCGGCAAAGCGGTTGCCGATGCCCGCCAGCTGGAGAGCCTGTCATGAACGCGGCCCCCCTATTGGTGATCGACAGCGCACAGGTCTCCTTCGGCGGATTCCTCGCTGTCTCAGGCCTAGAGTTGCAGGTCAACCAAGGCGAATTGCGATGCCTGATCGGCCCCAATGGCGCGGGAAAGACTACCGCCCTTGATCTGATCTGCGGCAAGACAAGGCTGGCCTCCGGCGAGGTCCGCTTCCAAGGGAAGCCTATCCACCGGCTCAGCGAGCATGCCATCGCCCGGGCCGGCATCGGTCGCAAGTTTCAGGTGCCTAGCGTGTTCCGCGAGCTCAGCGTGCGGGACAATCTGCATATCGGGCGCTCCAACCGCCCCGCCGTGGTGGCGAATCTGGTCAGCTTTGGCCAGAGCCGGGACAAGGACGAAATCGAAAGGCTTGCCGAATTGGTCGGGCTGCAGGAAGAGCTCGAGACGATGGCGGCGCATCTGTCCCATGGCCAGACGCAGTGGCTGGAAATTGCGCTCATCCTTGCCCAGGATCCCTTGCTGATCCTGATGGATGAGCCGACCGCCGGCATGACCCAGCAGGAGACAAAGAAGACCGCCGACCTTTTCTGTCATCTGCGGGGCCAGCACACGCTGATCGTCGTAGAGCACGACATGGGTTTTGTTCGCGACATCGCCCAAACCATCTCCGTCATGCATCAGGGCAAGCTGCTTGCCGAAGGCACGATCGAAGAGATCGAATCCAACCAGGCCGTGCGCGATGCCTATCTCGGATCAGGAGGGATCGGGCATGCTTGAGCTTGCCAATGTCGATGGGTTCTATGGCCGAAGCCGCGCCCTGCAATCGGTCACGCTTGAGATCGGGCCGGGAGACTTCTTCTCCGTGCTCGGCCGCAACGGGGTCGGAAAAACCACGCTACTGCGCACTGTCCTTGGGCTGATGAGCCGGACCACCGGCTCGATCCGACTGGATGGCGAGGAACTTGTCGACCTGCCAACCCACAAGCGCGCGCTGTCCGGCGTTGGCTATGTGCCGCAGGGGCGCGGAATCCTGCCGGGCTTCACGGTACGCGAAAATCTGATGGTTGGCACTTTTGCCGCCAAGAATGGCGGTGGCCGCATCGCGGAATGGGTCCTGGATCTCTTTCCGATCCTCAAGGAATTCCTGAACCGGCGCGGCGGCAATTTGTCTGGTGGCCAGCAACAGCAGCTCGCCATCGCCCGCGCGCTGCTGTCCGAACCAAAGATCATTCTCCTCGACGAGCCGACCGAGGGCATCCAGCCCAACATCGTCGAACAGATCGAGGAGACACTGATCGACCTTAATCGCAAGCGTGGCCTGACGATCGTCCTGGTCGAGCAGAACATCGCCTTCGCACGCCGCGCCTCACAGCACTTTGCCATCCTCAACCGAGGCAGTGTTGCGGTGAGCGGTCCGATCAACCAGCTCAACGATGAAATGATCCACCAGCACCTGGTCGTCTAGACAGACACCGAAACCAAGGAAGGAGAAATACCCATGATGCACGGTGATATTTCGAGCAGCAACGACACAGTCGGTGTTGCCGTCGTCAACTATAAGATGCCGCGCCTTCATACGCGTGAGGAAGTCCTCGCCAACGCGCGCGAGATCGCCAAGATGGTTCAGGGAATGAAGCTCGGCCTGCCGGGCATGGACCTCGTCATCTTCCCCGAGTACTCGACCCATGGCATCATGTACGATCAGAAGGAGATGTATGAGACCGCCTCGCAAATCCCCGGCGAGGAAACGGCTATCTTCTCGGACGCCTGCAAGAAGGCCAAGGTCTGGGGCGTCTTCTCGATCACCGGCGAACGCCATGAGGAACACCCCAACAAGGCGCCCTACAACACCCTCGTTCTCATCAACGACAAGGGTGAGATCGTGCAGAAATACCGCAAGATCATGCCGTGGGTGCCGATCGAAGGTTGGTATCCCGGCGACTGCACCTACGTCTCGGAAGGCCCCAAAGGGCTGAAGATGAGCCTGATCATCTGCGATGACGGCAACTATCCCGAGATCTGGCGCGACTGCGCCATGCGAGGGGCCGAACTGATCGTCCGCTGCCAGGGCTATATGTATCCGTCCAAGGAACAGCAGATCCTGATCTCGAGGGCGATGGCCTGGGCCAACAACGTCTATGTCGCCGTCGCCAACGCGACCGGGTTCGACGGTGTCTATTCCTATTTCGGACACTCGGCGATCATCGGCTTCGACGGCCGTACGCTGGGCGAATGCGGCACCGAGGAGAACGGCATTCAATACGGGCAGCTTTCGGTCTCATTGCTGCGCGATGCCCGCCGCAACATGCAGTCGCAGAACCATCTCTTCAAGCTTGTCCATCGCGGCTACACCGGTCTGATCAATTCTGGCGACGACTCCCGCGGTCACGCCGTGTGTCCGTACACCTTCTATAAGCAGTGGATCACGGATCCAGAAGGCACTCGAGAGAAGGTCGAGGCAATGACCCGGCAGACCGTGGGCACGCCCGAGGCTCCGATCGAGGGCATTCCGAACACTTTGGCTGCGCAGCACCGCTAGGCCACCAAGCTGTCCTCGGGACGCCGCGAACCCAAGATCGCGGCGTCCTCACGTTGACCGACTCTTGACTATCCATTCTGGAGACTGAAATGGACCAAGAAACGGGACCTGTCGCAGGCCCCGCAGCTCAAGGCGAAGCCCTCAAGGACTTCCGCATAATAGCCGAGCCTTACTACCGATCTGTCGGCAACGAAGTTGCCCAATTCGAGGCGGCTTTCGACGCGCGCATGCCGGTGATGTTGAAAGGTCCGACGGGTTGCGGCAAAACGCGCTTCGTCGAACACATGGCCTGGCGGCTCGGACGTCCGCTCATCACCGTCTCATGCCACGAGGATATGACCGCCTCCGATCTTGTAGGGCGCTACCTTCTGGACGCCGATGGTACCGTTTGGCATGACGGCCCGCTGACTCTTGCCGTGCGCTCTGGAGCGATCTGCTATCTCGACGAGATCGTCGAGGCGCGCCAGGACACCACCGTTGTCATTCATTCACTGACAGACGACCGTCGCATCCTGCCGCTTGAGAAAAAGAACGAGGTGTTGAAGGCGCATCCCGATTTCCACCTCGTCATCTCCTACAACCCCGGGTACCAGAGTGTGCTCAAGGACCTCAAGGAATCGACGAAACAGCGGTTCGCAGCCATCGCGTTTTCTTATCCCGCGGAGGCAGTGGAGACAGAGATCGTCGCCGCGGAATCCGGCATCGAGCGAAAGCTGGCGTCAACGCTGGTGCGTATCGCCCAGAGGGCACGCAACCTGAAGGGGCATGGGCTGGAGGAAGGTGCCTCGACGCGCATGCTGATCAATGCCGGCATACTGGCCAAGCGCGGCATACCGATCGAAGAAGCCTGCGAAATTGCCCTGGTGCTCCCCATCACCGATGATCCGGACATGCGCGACGCGCTCAAGGCCGCGGTCGCGGCATGCATCTGACCGCCGTGGCGGATCGGACGCAGGAGGCATCGGACCGGCGCGAGGCAGCCCATGAGGGCGCGCTGGGGAGAGGGGCGGCCGAGGCGTTCCCCGGTGATCTGCACCCAGCCTGGATACGCGCCTGTCGCCGCCTCTCCGGGGCGGGCTACGGCGAAGCTGTCACCCAGGCCTATATACATTTCTCGCCGGAGATCGCCGGGCTGGTATCGCCCCAGTCCGCGATTGACCTCGCCGGCGTGGTCTCCGGCCTTGCCATCCGCGCCGGGCGTGTCGCGGCAGCCCTGCTGCCTGAAACGGCGATCACCGTAGCGGGCAAGTTCGGAGGGCGGGACTTTGCCCGCTGGCTCAGTCTGGTCGAATACGCCAAGGACCATGCACCGGAGTCGCTTGCTCCCATCCTCCAGCGAACGGCGCAGCTTGTCTCCGAACTTGACCTGGAGGGATTGGAATCCTGGCTGCGCATCGGCATCAGGATGGCGGAGGGCAACGCGAAGCGGCGCTTGCGGTTCTTCAACCTGGAAGACCCCGCCGGCAAGCTGTGGCTGCAGCGGGCAAGTGGCGAGACCGGCTTCGCCGAAATGGAAGCGCGGCTGCGGCCCTTCCTCACAGCGTTGTGGGGCGATCACCCGCCGCTGCGGGAAACGCCAGCCAATGCGCCAGAGCAGGCCCGTCGGCGCGCCGGTTTTGATGGCAGCGTGGTGCGCCTGCCCTCTTCCTTTCCAGGTTTCTCGGCGCATGATGCCGAAACCCTCTATCGGGCGGCATCCGCCCACATCGCCGCGCATCTGAAATTTTCTCGCGAGCGCTTTCCGGTTGGCGGCCTTAAACCGACGCAGATCGCCTTGGTGTCGCTGATCGAGGACGCGCGCGTGGAGCGCCTGGCCATGCGCGAGCTACCCGGCCTGGCGCGGCTGTTCCTTCCATTCCACACTATCCGGCCCTCCGCCACGTTGATGGCCCCGGCCTTGCTCGCACGGCTGGCTCGTGCGCTCGCCGACCCCTCCTACGAGGATCCCGACGCTTGGGTACAGAAGGGCCGTAAGCTGTTCGATGACGCCGAGCCCGAGTGGCACAGCCAGAAGATCAGCCGTCGCATCGGCGACCTGCTGGGCAACGACCTCGGCCAGATGCGTGTGCGATTCGACCCGAAGACCTATGTCGTCCAACCTCCCTATCGCGACGACAATATGGGCCTTTGGGATTTCGGCGATGACGATCAGCTAGGTGAGGATGCCGAGCAGGTCCTGTCGACGGCGCGCATACGCCAGGAAGAGAATGAAGAGCTACCCGACCGGATCGAGCCTGAACAAAAACCAGACGGTGACGCCAGCAAGATGCGCGTCAGCGAGCAGTCGGCCGACGGCGTACTGGTGGCGCGCTACCCGGAGTTCGACTACGTCACAGGGCGCGAGCAGTCTGGCTGGACATCGGTCAAGGAATACCAGGCAACGCTCGGGTCCGAGGAGCGGGTGGCCCGCCTGCGCGAACAACGCGCCGACCTCGCCAGCAGGCTGACGGCACTGATCCGCTCGGCGCGCGTCAGCCGTGCCGAGCGCTTGCGGCGGCAGCCGGAGGGTGAATTCCTCGACATCGACGCCTGCATAGATGCTTCTATTGCTCGGCGCATGGGAGAATTGCCTAGCCCACATATCCATGGCCGCTACGAACGTCGCAGTCGCGATCTTTCCGTGCTGCTGCTTCTCGACGTCTCGCAATCGACGAGCGACCGCGTTCGTGACGGCAGGCAGACCGTGCTCGATGTCGAACGGCAGGCGGCAGCCCTCCTATCGCAGGCAATGTCCGGCCTTGGCGATCCATTCTCGTTGGCGGCCTTCTGCTCGGACCGGCGCGAGGATGTCCGCTACACGCGCATCAAGGATTTCAGCCAACCCTATGACGCCCTCGTGGAGGCGCGCCTAGCAGGGCTGCAGAGCGGTTTTTCAACCCGTCTCGGCGCAGCCATACGCCATGCCGGTGCCGAACTTGCCGGTCAGCGCAGTTATCGCCGCCTGCTTCTGGTTGTCACCGATGGTGAGCCATCAGACATTGATGTCGAGGACCGTCGTTACCTGGTCGAAGATGCCCAAAGAGCCGTACAGGGCTTAGGCAAGCTCGGCATCAACACATTCTGCGTCGGGCTTGATTCCAACGCCGATTCCTATCTCGGCCGCATCTTCGGCCAAAGGAATGCCATCACCATCGCATCGGTCGAGCGGCTTACCGATCTCCTGCCAAAACTCTATCTCATGCTTGGTCGGTGATCATGACGAGCGGGTCGGGCGGCAGACGCAATATCGAAAGGAGCAAAATGTCCGAGGTTCACGGCCACCGCGTCCAGCCGGCGTGGAAGAAGAACGCGTTGATCGACAACGACACCTACCTCAAATGGTATGCCGACAGCGTGAAAAATCCGGACAAGTTCTGGGGCAAGCACGGCAAGCGCATCGACTGGTTCAAGCCCTTCACCAAGGTCAAGAACACCTCCTTCAACGGCAAGGTGTCGATCAAGTGGTTCGAGGACGGGCTGACCAACGTCTCCCACAATTGCATCGACCGGCACCTGAAGAAGCGCGGCGACCAGACCGCGATCATCTGGGAAGGCGACAACCCTTACGACGACAAGAAGATCACCTATAACGAGCTCCACACGCATGTCTGCAGGCTCGCCAATGTGATGAAGAAGCACGGCGTCAAGAAAGGCGACCGCGTCACCATCTACATGCCGATGATCCCGGAGGCCGCTTATGCGATGCTGGCCTGCACGCGCATCGGCGCCATTCATTCGATCGTCTTTGGCGGCTTTTCGCCGGATGCGCTGGCCGGTCGCATCGTCGACTGCGAATCGACCTTCGTCATCACCGCCGATGAGGGCCTGCGCGGCGGCAAGCCGATCCCGCTGAAGGACAACACCGACAAGGCCATCGACATCGCGGCCAGGCAGCATGTGATGGTCGACAAGGTCGTCGTGGTCCGCCGCACCGGCGGCAAGGTCGGCTGGGCTCCAGGCCGCGATGTCTGGTACCACGACGAGATCGCCACGGTGAAGGCCGACTGCAAACCGGAGAAGATGAAGGCGGAAGACCCGCTTTTCATCCTCTACACTTCCGGCTCGACCGGCAAGCCCAAGGGCGTGCTGCACACCACCGCCGGTTATCTCGTCTATGTCTCGATGACGCACCAATATGTCTTCGACTACCATGACGGCGACATCTACTGGTGCACGGCCGATGTCGGCTGGGTCACGGGCCACAGCTACATCGTCTACGGGCCCTTGGCCAACGGCGCCACGACGCTGATGTTCGAGGGCGTGCCGAACTATCCCTCGCAGTCGCGCTTCTGGGAAGTGATCGACAAGCACAAGGTCAACATCTTCTACACCGCGCCGACGGCGCTGCGCGCGCTGATGGGCGCCGGCAACGATCCGGTGAAGAAGACGTCGCGCAAATCGCTGCGTGTGCTGGGCTCGGTCGGCGAGCCGATCAACCCGGAAGCCTGGGAGTGGTATTACAACGTCGTCGGCAACGCCAAGGTGCCGATCGTCGACACCTGGTGGCAGACCGAGACCGGCGGCATCATGATCACGCCGCTGCCGGGCGCCACCGACCTCAAGGCAGGCTCCGCCACGCGGCCCTTCTTCGGCGTCCAGCCCCAGCTGGTCGACGGCGAAGGCAAGGTGCTGGAAGGCGCCACCGACGGCAATCTCTGCATCACCGATTCCTGGCCGGGCCAGATGCGCACCGTCTATGGCGACCACGACCGTTTTGTGCAGACCTATTTCTCGACCTACAAGGGCAAGTACTTCACGGGTGACGGCTGCCGGCGCGACGAGGACGGCTATTACTGGATCACCGGCCGCGTCGACGACGTCATCAACGTCTCCGGCCACCGCATGGGCACGGCCGAGGTCGAGTCCGCGCTCGTCAGCCA
Organism: Hyphomicrobiales bacterium; assembly: GCA_003963455.1. GTDB lineage: Bacteria > Pseudomonadota > Alphaproteobacteria > Rhizobiales > Rhizobiaceae > Mesorhizobium. Next base: position 26,594 of record RXJA01000034.1, on the reverse strand, counting down.
TGAGAAGGTGTCGGAGGCAGCCGTCGTCGGCTACCCGCACGACATCAAGGGCCAGGGCATCTACAGCTACGTCACCTTGATGAAAGGCGTGGAATCGAGCGAGGAGTTGCGCAAGGAGCTGATCGCCCATGTCCGCAAGGAGATCGGCGCCATCGCTTCGCCCGATAAGATCCAGTTCGCGCCCGGCCTGCCCAAGACCCGCTCGGGTAAGATCATGCGCCGCATCCTGCGCAAGATCGCCGAGGACGATTTCGGCTCGCTCGGCGACACCTCGACGCTCGCCGATCCCGCCGTCGTCGACGATCTCGTCGCAAACCGGCAGAACAAGAAGGGCTGAGAAGGTCCGTGGAACCGTTGCATCAGTGGCGAGACGAAACGTGCTGACCAACAACTTCTTGTCTCCAGGCGAATGCACCACTTTCCCGGCCGGCGCCGGTTCGATATCCCCTCTTCAGACTGTCGGAAATCTAGGGCCTTTGCTTGTCCGCATGCAGCCTTCAAATCGAGGGCAAATTCCGGCCTTCGTAGCCTCCGCTACAGTACCCTCTCCGATTTCTTGGCAGGATGAAGTAACGGCGCGCCAGTGTGCCCTTGCTGCGCCGCGGTTGCCATGGGGGACTCGGCCATACTGTTTGAGGCGATCATGACCAAGGGATGCGGAAGCGACGTGTGTCACTGCATGGAGCTTGCCGGCCCAGGTGCGCCTGTCCATCCGCGCTGCTTCGAGCAGATATGGCTGTTCGAAGGCGCTGGCGACGAGGCATTGTGCGTCGTTGCCAAGGAATTGGTCCGCAAGAGACTCGCCGCCGGCGAAGATCTGTTCCGCCAGGGGGACAGTGCCGACAGCATCTATTTGATCAAGATGGGTTCCGTGAAGCTATGGAAGATCACGGAGGACGGGCGCAGCGTCACGTTGGATATCCGCAAGGCTGGCGATCTGCTTGGTGAAAGCGTGCTGTTGGAAGAAGGTGCCTATCCTGTGGGCGCCACTTGCCTGGAGCCGACCTTAACCTGCGGTTTCGACAAAGCGACTTTTGAGGCCTTGATCATGAACCATCCCGATGTGGGCCTGGTGGTGATCCGCAACCTGTCTCGTCGCGTTCAACAACTCTCCGGAAAGGTTGGTGCCCTTTCAGAGCCAAATCTCGAAGATCGGCTCTATGAGGTTCTGGTCAATGTCGCCTGGGAACTCGGCGCGCGCGCGCCCGGTGGATGGACCATCGCCTTTCCGCTCACCCATGAAGAGATCGGATTCCTGGTAGGGGCACACCGTGTCAGCGTCACCCGCGCCTTGGCCCGGCTCCGTGGCACCGGCAAAATCCGGCTCACGGGCAAGCGGTTGTTCGTTCGCGATTTAGCCGCACTGGAATGACACGCGCCTGCTAGCCATTCTCCAATCGCAGCTATGAAAAACTTGCCCCCCGGTAGCGCTCGCTACGGCAACCGACTTTCGCTCCAGGCTAAATGCTCGACGTTAGAACACATCGTCCACCGGCTGGACCGCATCATGCTGCGGCGAGGCATTTCGAACAACGCTATTGGAGGAGAGCACTATGGCGGAAAAGACCCTTTATGAGCGGCTTGGCGGTGCATATGCCATCGCGACGGCCGTCGACTACCTGATCGAACGGCTGCAGACCAACGCGACGATCAACAATATGAATCCCAAGGTCGCGGCTTTCCACACAAACCAGTACAAGGCAGGTTACAAATTCATGGTCACCGCCTTTGTTATCGAGGCGACGGGAGGGCCGAAGTGCTACCCCGGCAAGGACATGTTCGGCGCCCACAAGCATCTGGGCTTGACGGACTATGAATTCGACGTGACTACGCATGAAATCCGGAACACGCTCTACCAACTCGGCGTGCCGCGTGCGGAGGTTGTTGAGTTCATGGACCTGGTCGAGACCACTCGTGACGCAGTTCTGACCCGCGCCTGAGCGGCGGCCGGAACCGGTATACACTTCCGTCGTCGTCGATCTGTTTGATCGCCCTCCGGGGGTCGACGAATGGCTGGCCCTGCATGGGTGGCGGCCGTCGCGTTCAGCGCGGTTGTGGTGCGGGAAAATTCATCGGGTCAATGGCGATCCGATGACGGCTCTTTGTGCGCCCACCCATGCAGGGACCATCGCCGCCGGTGTCTAGATCGTAACCGGCGTGGTGGCAAGTAACGAGCCGGCAAGGGCTTGGCTTTCTCCGTTTCATTCGACGAGACCCGTGGGCCCGCTGTCCTTTTGCGATCGTGCTTCCTGTCGTCGCGAAATTGTACAGTTGTCGAGCCGACCAATAGTTCCGTCAACTGACTATCGCAGCAAAATTCGGTGGCGCCTGCGTATTGGCGTGCTATAGTTGGATGATAGAAACTGGAGACTGAAATGTCGAATCCGAACCAACAAGAGACTACGACACCGACGGCCTTTGCAGGCCAGGACGTCCGCGCCGCGTTGCTCAAGGGCCGTCCGACCAATCCGGTCCTGCAGAGGCTGCAAGGACGGGTCCTGTCCAAGGCCGAGCCGAGCGAGGTCATCACCAGCTACGACAGGATGCATCACCGCCATAGCCGGTCATGATTGTCAGCGAGGCGCCGCCCCGGATCACCTCATTTCTGGTTAAGGTCGCCTCGCGCTGCAACCTCGATTGTGATTATTGCTACGTCTATCATCATGCCGATCAATCTTGGCGTTCGATGCCAAAATTGCTCTCGGGCGATGATCGTTGGGCTTTTGTAGAGAGGCTGGCAACCTATTTGGCCGAGGAATCGATAAAACGCTGCACGGTGATTTTCCACGGCGGCGAGCCGCTTCTGGCCGGCGTTGACACGCTCGTAGCCTTTGCGAACCAGATTCGCTCGGCCACATCCTCCGCGGTCGATATCGGACTTCAGACAAACGGCCTGTTGTTGAGCCAAGCCGCGCTCGACGCGTTCGAGGCGGCAGACATCAGCATTTCGCTCAGTCTGGACGGCCCCAAGCATGCCAATGACAAGCACCGGACTTCCAGGAAAGGTCGTTCGAGCTTCGGCCGTGTGCACGAGGCCCTCGGAAGGCTGAAGGCGCGTCCGAAGGTCTTCGCCGGTGTAATAGCAGTCATTGATCCGACCACGTCCCCAGAGGACCTCTTGGCCTTCTTCGCCTCACACGCGGTCCCCAAGGTCGACTTCCTGTTGCCTGACGCGCATCACCTGCGTCCACCGCCAGGTCGAGAGGGGCAACCGGACCTTTACGAAGCCTGGCTGTGCCGGGCCTTCGATGCCTGGCTTGACCAGTATCCCGATCTGTCGGTACGCACGTTTGAGGCGTTGCTCGACGTGGTTGCCGGCCTGCCGTCTACGACCGATGCCTTTGGGCTCGGTGACGTCAGCCTTATCAGCATCGAGACGGATGGCAGCTATCATGATCTCGACGTGCTGAAAGTGACCCGGGATGGCGGGACGAAGATCGGCGGCACACTCGCGGACACCACCATTTCAACGATCGCGAAGTCAGACCACCTGGCTGCGCACAGGCAACTGCTGAGCAAGCCGGGGCTTAGCGTGACGTGCCAGGAATGCGCAATCGTCGATATCTGCGGCGGAGGGTCTCTGCCACATCGTTACGGCGCGAACGGCTTTGACAATCCCACCGTCTATTGCGGGGAGATGAAGACGCTCGTGGCGCATATCCGTGCACGCGTCCAAGCCCTGTTGGAAACTGCAGCGAAGCCGGCCGAAACCCTCCCGAACAGCTTCGACTTTGAAAAATACGAGTCTGCTGAACTCGCATCCGAGGAGATGGCTTTTCTCTGCTTGGCATCAGGTTCCGCACTCGAGCGCCAATTTCTTGATGCCGCAAAGGGCCTGGCTGTCGAGGCGTCCGATCAGATCGCAAACGTTGCCAGGACGGATCCAGAGCGCCTTGCCGAGCTCTGCCGGCAGCCGGGAGCCGTCGCCTGGCAAAGGGCGCTCGAATCGCAGGCGATAGGCCGGGTGATCCACACGGTGGACGGACAAGCCTTGATGGCTGATGAGACATACCTCTGCGAGCTCCTCGGACGCTCGACAGTAGAGATGACTGCACTAGCGGTCGCGAAAGACGATCCCTGGCTGCGCAAACCTTTTGGCGATGCCATTTATTTTGAGCCAGAGGCGGCAGCGGCGCCGGCCCGAGCGCTGGTGGAAGAGGCGCTGCAGATCGTCGAAGCGTGGCGGCCGGCGCTCGCTGCCGAAATCCGCATGGCCTGTCGAGCGATCCAATTCGTGCGAGATCCGCTCGCGCCTCCGGACAAGATCGTCTCCTTCAGTGACAATACCGTTCCTGGCGCCCTCTACGTATCCGTCTGGCAAGGGGAGCGTCTGATCGACCCCTACGATCTGGCGGATTCGCTCATCCATGAACATCGTCACCAGAAGCTCTATCTGCTCGAACGCATTTCGCCGACGGTGAAGCCAACAGAAATGCGGGTTGTTTCTCCCTGGCGCGCGGATCTGCGACCACCGTCGGGCCTCCTGCACGCCGTCTTCGTGTTTGTCGAGCTTCGTCGCTTTTGGAAATTTGTCCGACAGAGTGGGCCGGCGCGTTTGCACAATCGTGCGACCAACCAGATCAGAGACACCGATGAGCATCTGGCACAGGCATTTTCGACACTTTTGGCTTGCCCGCTCACCGACACCGGCCGCTCCTTGACCGAGGTTCTGCAGAAGGCGGCAATCCCGATCGTAGAGGCCGCGTGAACCCTCTAACCGTCCCGCTCGATCGCCTGCCAGCCTCCGATGCTGCGCGGCATGCGCTTTTACGCGATTACTTCTGCGATAAGGACGCGAGCGCGAGCGCCGGGGACGGCGGTTGGCATTTGACGCTTGCATGGCCGGGCAGCCCGGAAAGACACGTCGATCCTCGCCTGCAGGAGGGCCTGTCCTGGTGGGGCGACGGGGTCACCTTGCCGACCATGTTTGATGCCCGGCGTCGGACCGGCCGCATCCTGAGCGTCCTCTATGACACATAGACGCTGCATAGCTGGAGTGCGTGCCTGCAGGACTCCAAGATAGCAGCCGATGAGCATCTGCTTATCCTGCATGTCGACGACCATCGGGATCTTGGCAGCCCCCGCCTTTTCGAGGACGGGGCTCAGTGGCGCGACGCCATTTCCGGCCTGCCCTGCGACCTATGGCGACCGCAAACCGTGCGCGCCGCTATCGAAAGTGGCGCCCTCGGGATGGGCAGTTTTCTGACCCCAATCCTGCATAGAGTGCCGCTGGCCGAGGTACGGCACCTTTGCCAGCCGCCAAAGGCCCGTTCGACGCAGGACTTCACGATCGAGCCGGTGGGACAGCCGGATAATTTGCTGGATCCCGATCGCATCCGGCCCGCAGTAAGGCTGTCGCCGACACACAAGCCGCCTGGGCCGGGCCGCTATCGCCTAACGCCTGATGTCAACGACTGGCTGGACGAGTTGCCGGATCGGCCGATCGTCCTCCACATCGACATGGATTACTTCAACAACCGATATGACGGCGACACGGACTGGATATCGCGACCCCAGCGCTTCGACCCACCGCTGGAACAGATCTTGCTGAAGATCGACGAAATGGTGGCGGCGCTTCGCCGGCCAGGTCTGGCTGCCAGGCTGGTCGATGTCGTCGTGGCTTACTCGCCAGGCTTCTTTCCGGCAGAACTTTGGGCAGCGGCCGCCGATCGGCTTGTTCTCCAGCTGGAGCGCATGACATGAGCGCCAAGCCAGCAGCAAGCGGGGCGGCCCGTCGACGGCCAAAGCGTCCCACTCCCAAGCCCAAGGTCGCACGGCCAAAGCCGAGCAACGAATTTGTGGTTCCCGGCGACGTCGTGCTCGCCCCGGCTAAGGGAACAACCGGCCGCGGTGGCGGCGAGGGAGGAGAAGCCTGGCGGATCGAGGTCCATGGCCAACGGGCTGGTATCGTCTTCATCAACCTTATCGACGAGCCGCCGGTTGGCGAGCATGCGTCCATCCAGATCTACCTGAACAAACCCAGCCAAGGCCGCCACATTGGCAGGGTCGCGTACAGGAAGGCTTGTGAAGCCAGCCGTTACGATGTGATCTACGCTCATATGCGCAAGTCGAACCACGCCTCGCGCAGAGCGGCCGAGGAAGCGGGTTTCAAGGAAGACGCGCGCCCTGGAGCGGTGCAGCTCCTATTGGTCTGGCGACGCGGACTATGACGACGCGTCCGAAATGGCTCAAGCCTTCTGCGATGGTGGATCTGCGTCAGACCCTCATGAAGCTGCGGCCGGCATTTCGGACAGAAATCGAGGATGACGTCACCAACGCCGAGCTGAGTCGTTGGGCACGCAGCAAGGGCCTCTATTACTGCCGCGATCGTCACAATTTCGTGGTCTTCTCACCGCGTCCCGAACTCGTCCGCTGGATCCTGACGATCGACCAGTCGGCTGGCGAGCACTGCGCCTGGCTGGGAATGTGGCTTGGTTATCCGCCATGTTGTGTTCGCGCAGCCCGTCGCGCCGGCGAGGCACAGCTGGATGCGTGGGCGGCGCGCATTTCAAAGCGGCGTCACATTGGAACCTTCCGCCACATCGGGGTCTCCGGCTATCCCGCGGGTAACGCCCTCATAAGCCATATCCCCTGCTCGCCCCATTGCTCGCCATCGTTGCGCCTGGCCACCGCGATGACGAAGAGATCCCTTCCACCGCGTTGATCTGGAGCCGCTTTCACCCGAGGCTTTCAATGCAGACTGCCATCGTGATCCCCTGTCTTGATGAAGAGGCGTCGCTGATGCGCACCTGCCTTTCGCTGGGATTCCACGCGGACGCGGCACCGTCGCAAACAATGCTGATCCTGGTCGACAATGGTTCGACCGATAATACGATGGCCGTGATGCGCGAGATCAGACGGCGGCACATGTCCGTCGTGCTGGTAGGACAGATGCTCGAACGCGGCTATGTACCCCCTCGGCATCTGGGTGTGCTCCTGGCCAAGGCGTTCGCCGATGAACACGGCCTGGCCAACGAAGAGATCCTGATCCTGCAGGCCGATGCCGACACGGTCTATGACAACAACTACCTGCCGACCATGAAGGCCGCGGCGATCGCCGCGCCACAAGATTTGATCGAGGGAGTTGCTCGTGCCGACGACGCCTTCCTGGGGGCCTATCCAGGCTATCATGACTGCTGTGCCCTTGCAGACACCGCAGTTTCACGCTTTGCCGTGGCCGAGGCGGAAGAGGTCGTCATTGATGACAAGGTGGCCGGTTACCGGCTTTCGGAATATGTGCGATGGGGCGGGCACCGAAGGGAGTTCAATGCGCAGGGCGACGAGATCCATGCGGAGACCTCGCGTCTTTTCATCCGCGCAAAAACGCTCGGCGCCGGTCGAACGCGCGCCGGAGATGCATTCGCATACCCCTCCCGCCGTAAGATCCTGGCTGATCCTCTGGCCGCCTTCGCCAGCTGCGGCTTTCCGCGGGAACAGGCGTGGCGCGCTCGATGGGCGACGGATCACCCGGCAGGGTTGCCGCTCGATGCGTTCGATTGCGCGCATCCCGCAACCGACTTGGTAGGCGCTGTCTTTGTGAGACAGGTTCATTTCCTCATCCTTTACGCATTGCTGCCGATCCGGGTCCAACTGGCGCTCGGCAGGTGCGACGGAGCATCTGTCCTGCGGTCCCCGCTTGGGCGGTTGCTAGAAGAGGTCTCAATCGACGCCGAGGCGCTCAGGACACAGCCCGGACGGCTGTTCGAGGCTTTTTTTGCCTTAGCGGACCTACGCCCGCAATTGTTCGCCGACTGCATTTCTCAAGGACCTCTGCCGCCCTCCTCCACTATTGCCTGGGCCATCTGACCGGGCACAGGCGCAATGACCGTCTCCAGACGGCCTCGATTCAAATCTTCTATTTTGTACAGGCGCTTTACCGATCCGTCCGCGAGTTCAGTCGTCTCGTCGAAGAAGACGTGGAGATGTTGACATCGTCGAAAGGCGGGTCGCGGGCCAGTGGCGTTCCATTATCGAAGCCGACTATGACTTCCATGACGCGGACTTCGCCGTGTGATCGAGGAAATCCTCGGAGAACTGCTCTACGTGATCTCGGACCCCTTGGCCTGTTCCGCGGCGGCAGGACGGCGAATTCGAGCCTGCAATGCGCGGTCGTCAGCAACGCGCTCATCCTGTGCAAGGTTCTGAACGCCAAGTGGCATCCCGATCGCGGCGCGGTAGAGGTGTTCTCGACGGCTTTAGGAAGCAACAGGCGCCTGGCGCCCCGCTACGCCCCAGAGGCTGCGCCTGCCGATCGCGTAGGTTGCGCTACCTCGCCCGGTTTAGACCGGCGGCGCCCACACGAAGCGATGTGGTTTGGCCGCCAGGGCGCGTGGACGTTGCTATGCTTGTGCCGGCAAGAACGCATGCGACAAGCGGAGCCTTGCCACGCAATCCACCTGTCGGTTGCTTAGTCGCTATTGAGTGTTTCTCTAACGATAGATTGCCCATATAATGCAGTGCGCATCGGGGGAATGTGGGGTGAAAGAGCGCTGCCACCAGCAGATTACAGTTGAAATTCCACAAAGCTTTTCCGATTTTGTGGAAGGGGCGTTGCTTCGCATTCAGGCCCGATATCCAGACCTCCGGTTCAGGGTGACCGACGCCGGCCTTGAGGTCAACGGCGTTCCCGTGGCCGAAGTGGACCAGCTCCGCAAGCAGGTCTTCCATGCCGTCTATCGCGAGAAGATTTATATCGAGACATTGCCGCTTCGGCATAAGCTGATCGAGGCGGTCACTACCAGATGACTGTTTGGCCGCTCAAATTTCGCGAGCTTGGCGACGACGAGCTGCTGTTCGGAGACGACGCCGGCGGACTTTTCCTTGCCGATGGATCGTTCCTTGAACGTTACGCGTCCGGCGAGTTGTCGAGAGCCGACGAAGCCTTTCTTCGGCAGAACGGTCACGCCTTCGAGCAGGCTGGCGACCTGGACTGGCTTGGCTTTGCGTACCGCTGGGCGGGGCGGCAATCCAGGCCGAGCGATCTCGGCTACGTGATCCTAGTCCCGACGCTGCGCTGCAACCTGACTTGCGCCTACTGCCAAGTGTCGCGGGCACCTGAGGCCGCCACCGGCTTCGACTGGAGTGACGAAACGCTTGGCAAGACACTGCGCTTCATCGAGGCGATGAAGGGGCCACAGCTCAAGGTCGAATTCCAGGGCGGCGAGCCGTTGCTGAGGATCGATCTGCTCGAAGAAGTGCGTGCGTTCGTCCGCCTAAGGTTCCCAGGCAGCCACTTCATTGTCTGCACCAATCTCCAGCGGCTTGGGGATCGCGAATGGGCGTTTCTCGACCAAGAGGATACGTTCGTCAGCACTTCATTGGACGGAGACCGTGCGACGCACCAGCGCCAGCGCACCCATGACCGCCAAGCAACCGACGCGTTTTTCAGCAATCTCGCGCTGGCGGTTCAACGGCTTGGGCCGGGCAAGGTGTCCGCGCTGCCGACGATCGATGTCGATCAACCGCCGGATTTCGAAACGCTGGTCGACAATTTCGAGCAGCATGGCATGAGCTCGATCTATCTGCGTCCAATCAACCACCAAGGCTTTGCCCGTCGCCGTCAAGGCGATCCGAACGCGATCACCAGATGGAATGAACTGCATTGCGCCTTCATCGACTACCTGATCGAACGGAACCACCGCACCGGTCGATATGTGGAAGAATATTATTTCAGCCAATGCCTCAGGCGGATCCTGCGGCCCGGGGTCGACGACCATGTCGATCTGCGCAATCCGAACTTCTTCGCCTCCGATTACATCGTGGTGGATCACGACGGGCGGCTTTATCCGACTGACGAGGCCAGGATGCTGTCGCGCATCGGGCGCGTGGACCTATCGGTCGGCGATGTCGCAGCCGGCATCGATTCCGACAAGGTGCGGCAGCTCAACCATCTTTCGCTCAACAATTTCGAACCCGACTGCCTCCACTGCGTCTATCAGCCTTTCTGCGGAACAGACCTCGTCGACGATTTGTCGAGGAGCGGGCGCATTGACCTCGCGCGCACCGACACCTGGTTCTGCAGGCGCCATATCTCCGTTTTTGACAAGATCCTCGACGTGATCCGGCGCAGAGACGAGCCGGCGATGAAATCAGTCGCCCGATGGGCACGGGTTCCATCCTGGGGGGACTACATGATCCCAAAGCTTGCATGATCCCGCTCAGGCTGAAAATCGATGCCGAGGCCACCCAACCCTATGTGGTCCGGCTGCGGAACTTCGAAGGCGTTGGCCAACCGCCAGACCAAATCCACCCTCTCGAGGCGGTGCTGGAGACCGTTGACGGTGAAAAATCCATCTTCTCCGGACCAACCGGCACCCTCCAGGTGTTTGGCGTCGACCCATCGGAATTGGACGGGGACAGCATCTTAGTGGTGCCTTCCCGAAAGATCGCGCACCGGCTTATCCGCGCCAACTCGCGCCATAACACGCTCCTGGTCACGGAACGCTGCGATCAGCTCTGCGTGATGTGCTCGCAGCCTCCGAAGAAGCAGCATGTCGACATGCTCCCGTTCTTTGAGACGGCCGTGCTCCTGGCGCCCTGGAACTCAACGATAGGCCTGTCCGGCGGAGAGCCGACACTTTTCAAGTACAGCCTGTTTGCGTTCCTGCGACGGGCGATGGCGCGACGGCGAGACATCGATTTCCATATCCTCACCAATGCCCAGCACTTTGACTGGGCAGATCTTGCGCTCCTTGGGGATATCGACCGGGACCGGATCCTGTGGGGCGTGCCGGTCTATGCGAGCGATGGTGCGGTCCACGATCAAATCGTCGGCAAACCAGGGGCCTTCGACCAAGTCAAGAAGAGCCTCTCGGTGCTCTGCGAAGCCGGCGCGCGCATTGAGCTCCGCACCGTGCTGATGAGGCCCAATGCGACCGCATTGCTCGATCTGGCGCGGTTCGTCACGACCGCGCTCCCTTTCGTCGAGACCTGGGCCATCATGCAGCTCGAAAACATCGGCTACGGACGGCAAAACTGGCACTCGCTGTTTTTCGATAGTTCCATGCAGTTCGAGCCGGTGGGGAAAGCGGTGGATTTCGCACTGAGCCGCGGCATCAGCACGAAACTTTACAATTTTCCGCTGTGCACGGTCCCCGCGCATTACCGCGCCTACGCGCCATCGACGATCTCGGACTGGAAGCGGACCTACATCGAGGACTGCACCCAGTGCAGCCTCAGGGCCGAATGCGGCGGCTTTTTCGAATGGCACCCGAAAGTGCACGGCTATGGGAGGTTTGGGGCAATATGAGGAAGCGACTATTCACGATCCCTTCTCTGATCGCCGCCGGCTTCCTACCTGCGGAAAGCACGGCCATGCCATTGGCGCCCCCGACCGGGGACGGCAAGGTGAAGTCGTTGTTCGACATCTTCAGGCTTGATCACAAATACACGCTGGCCGGCCACAGCAGCCATAGCAGCCACAGCTCGCATAGCAGCCACCGTTCATCATCCGGAGGCACCTATTATGTCCCGAGTGCGCCAGTGTACCAGGCCCCGACCTATCAGGCGCCGGCAACGACGTACCAGCCACCGGCCGCGCCGGCCACTCCAGCGCCGCTGGCGACCCTTCCCGGCAATGCAAACAGGTTCAAGGAAATCGTGCTTCAGGTTCAGTTCGCGATGCTGGCATATGGCTACTATACAGGCGCGCTAGACGGAAAAATGAATCCGGAAATGCGAGACGGCCTCACCAAGTTGCAGGCAGACTATAACCTCAAGATCACCGGAACGATCACACCCGAGACGTTGACCGCCCTTAGAATCGTCGCCAACTGATCCACGTACCGCCATTTGCCAGGAATTGGCTCCTGGTGGGCTCCGGATGCAGCCTGGAAGATAGCCTCGTCCAAGCTCGCTTCGGGTACCGTGCGGGGCGGCCAGGAGCTGTCCATGTATATCGGTCACGATTTCGTGAAGCAGGGCAATCACCATCAGCCGGCTGCTCGCTCGCAGGACGTCTCAACGCTATTATTTTCAGCAACTTCCCTGTTCTTCTTGAGACGGTAGAGCAGCCAGATTTTTGCTCGGCGTTCAATTACCTGTCTTCTGCGTGGCCGGTTCCAAAACCCGCAGGAATAGTCCAGTTTAGAAACGAACGTCTTTTTGAACTCAGGGGGGAGATGGGAATGGGTTCCGCTAGACTGAACCGCAGAACTGTTTTGGCATCAACGCTGGCGACTATATTTTGCTCGTCGATCCGCCCTTCATTAGCGAAGAAAATACCCAAAAAAGAACAACTTCCCACCGACGATTTGAGCCGGGGCGAGATATTTAACGAATATTTGGTGAAGCCCTGGAAAGCCGAGAACCCCACGGATAGTGGAACGCTCGCTATCCCGCAGAAATTCAGCTTCCCCGATGATGTCCTCTATGACTGCAAAGTCAACGCGCAGAAGCAATGCGTAACCGATCCAAAGACCCCTCGGCCCGGAAGCACGATGTTCGGCATCGACATCAGTCATTACACCGATACCAGCTTCTCTTTTAATGAGCTGCGAGGTCAGCAGGTCAGTTTCGTACAAATAAAAACGAGCCAGCGCCACAACATCAAGGACAGCAAGTTCGCCGATTTTTGGAAACGCTGCGGGCGCCTTACAGGAGACAACAAGGTCTATCGTGGCCCGTATCATTTCCTAGCTTACGGAGCGACGGGCAAGCAGCAGGCAGATTGGTTCATGAAATGCCTCGAGGAAGCGGACCCCAATGGTCTCGGTCCGGAGGATATGGCACCGGGCGTCGACCTCGAATGGGATGTCTACAAGAGTACCGGCAAGCTTGACCATTGGGCAGGCAAAGGAGCGGACCACATACAGGAAGTGGCCCTGGAGTGCCTTCAGACCCTCAAGACTCGGCTGGGCCGGACACCTGTCCTCTACACGGGGAAAAGCTGGTTCAGCGACCAGACCTTGCCGTTGGACCGCTTCAAGAACTTTGCTGACTATCCTCTTTGGGTGTTCGACTACAATCCACGTCGAAAAATCGAAGAGAGGCCCTTGCTACCGGATGCGACGAAGCCCGCAGCGCTCTGGCAATATACCGATTCAGCGAAGGTGCCGCGCGTCTATAACAAAACCGTCGACGCTTCGGTGTTCTACGGAACAGAGGCCGATTTCCGCAAAACATTCGGAATTGCCTAGGCCGGACCGACCTGGAACGGATTGCATCCGAGTGGCGGAAGGGACCCGATGCGCAAGATTCTGCTGTCCGTATTTTTCATTTGTGCTTTCGTCGAGGGCGCATGGGCCGCCTACGATTGCGAAAAACATCCAATATCGGTGCCAGACGCGGAGTGGTGCAAGTATTTCGATGAGTTCCCGTTCACGGCGCAGGATGACCCCGGCAGGAAGGTCAATTGGCTGGTTAAAGAGTCCCTGGCCTCAATCGACCTGCCTGACAAGGCGATCAGGAGCTATGCCTTTGTGGTCTCGGTTTGGGACTATCGCAAAGGCCAAATCGATGAGGAAGAGCTGAAGGGCATCGAAGCGGACAAGCCCGCGATCCTCAAATTTCTTGGGGAGCAGGGATTCGACGAAGCCATCGTCTTGAACAACGGCGATGCCACGGCGGACAGGATCAGGAAGATTTTCACCGAATACTATGTGCCCAAGTTCGAAAGCGCGGCCGCGGGCGGACAAAAAATCAGATTCATGTTCATTTTCGATGGGCATGGATGGCAGCCACGGGCCAGCGGAGGAACCGGCGCCTTGGCGCTAGCCGATATAACGGACGATCGCGATCTGGACTATGATCACAGGTTCTCGCTCGCGGAACTGCGCGGCCTCCTCCAAGATGTCTCGCAATATACGCAGGCCACGGTCGCACTGCTTGGCTCCTGTTATTCCGGTAGTGTGTTCGAGGATGGAGCCGGACACGAAGAGGACTTTGCGCCTGGCGCCGCCGCATGGATCGCAGCCGCAGCGCCTCGTGGTGTCGAAGCATGGGAGCTATCGGATCGCAGGGGTACCGTCTTCTTTCAGAATTTGATCCGCGTGGTTGAAACCTGGCGCGCCGCGCAGGCGGAATTGGCGCCGCAGGATCCAGGCGGAAAGATCGCGGTGGATGTGACCAGATACGCCCCCACCCTTAGAGACATAACGAATTTCATCAACGCCCAGCATTATTTCGGGGGGACGAACCCGGAGACGGGCCAGCCCTATCCACCCTTCCTGGTCGACACGATTGAGTTCAGCGGCGGAAAGCGTGCAGCCTACCGTTTCGTTGCCGGGCAAAATCTGGCTGACAAGATCGGGCAAAACATCGGCCTCAACCTGACCCAGGTGGCCTTTACAGGCTCCTCGATTGAAGGGCGGTCCGACATCACGGTTGTCCACACGCCGGGAACTTATTCAATCCGCGGAATTGACCTCTCAGCCGGCAACATAAACGATGGCCTCGATTTCAATACGATCAAGCGCGAGACAGGTATCTCCTTTGTCTATTTCAAGGCAAGCGAGGGCCAAAAGCCTGCCAAGGTTGAGGGCAGGCAGAAGGAAGACCAGACCTACGGCAAGGTGAAACGCGCTTGGGACAAGGCCCGCGCTGCTGGCCTTTCCGTTGGTGCCTATCACACCTTCAATTTCTGCGAAGAAGCGGCAGACCAATTTGATTACATCAAGAAGCGCGTCCCCCGCGCCGATGACATGCTGCCAATAGCCATAGACGTAGAATGGTTCGACGGCATGCCCGCGCCCGGCACCGGGCGATGTGGCATCACGGCCTCGTTGGCCCACTCAAAGATATACACATTGGCGCGCGATCTTGAGGGCTACTACGGCAAGAAACCGCTCATATATCTGGTTTCGTCCTCCGTGAAAGAGATTGCCGGCGACAGTGTCGATTACCCTCTCTGGATCGCAAACTTCAGTTCCAAAGCGGCTGCTGTCGGCCCCGGTGAACCGTGGACATTGTGGCAATATACAGGGAAAGGCCGTATCCCGGGCAGCGGTAACTTCGTAGATTTCAATTATTTTTTTGGAAATGCGGCCCAGTTTGCAGAGTTCACGAAGAGCGGATCCAACATCGCGGGTGAAGTTGCGGCCAAATAGACCGAGGATCGAACAGTTCTGGAGCGTTCCGTCGTTTCACGGAGACAAGGAACTCGTTCATCTCCTCTAAGCGCTTTTTCCTTACGCACTCACCTTTTCGCAATCGGCACGTAATCGCGTTCCGTGGCGCCGGTGTAGAGCTGGCGCGGGCGGCCGATCTTCTGGTGCGGATCCTCGATCATTTCCTTCCACTGCGCGATCCAGCCGACGGTGCGCGCGACCGCGAACAGCACGGTGAACATGGTGGTGGGGAAGCCGAGCGCCTTCAGAGTGATGCCGGAATAGAAATCGACATTCGGATAAAGCTTCTTGGCGATGAAGTATTCATCGGTCAGCGCGATCTTCTCCAGCTCCATCGCGATGTCGAGCAGCGGATCGTCCTTGATACCGAGCTCGCCCAGCACCTCATGCGCGGTCTTCTGCATGATCTTGGCGCGGGGATCGTAGTTCTTGTAGACGCGATGGCCGAAGCCCATCAGCCGGAACGGGTCGTTCTTGTCCTTGGCGCGGGCAATGAACTCCGGAATGTGATCGACATGGCCGATCTCGCCCAGCATGTTGAGGGCCGCCTCGTTGGCGCCGCCATGCGCCGGGCCCCACAGGCAAGCGATGCCGGCGGCGATGCAGGCGAAGGGGTTGGCGCCGGAGGAGCCGGCGAGGCGAACCGTCGAGGTCGAGGCGTTCTGCTCGTGGTCGGCGTGCAGGATGAAGATCCGCTCCATGGCGCGCGCCAGCACCGGATTGATCTTGTATTCCTCGCAGGGCACCGCAAAGCACATGTGCAGGAAGTTGGCGGCGAAGTTCAGCTCGTTCTTCGGATAAATGAAGGGCTGGCCGATGTGGTACTTGTAGGCCATCGCCGCGATGGTCGGCATCTTGGCGATCAGGCGCATCGAGGCGACCATGCGCTGGTAGGGATCCGAGATGTCGGTCGAGTCGTGATAGAAGGCCGACAGCGCGCCGACCACGCCGCACATCACAGCCATCGGATGCGCGTCGCGACGGAAGCCGGTGAAGAAGCGCGACATCTGCTCATGCACCATGGTGTGGCGCGTCACACGATAGTCGAAGTCGTCCTTCTGCGCCTTGGTCGGGAGTTCCCCGTAGAGCAGGAGGTAGCAGACCTCGAGGAAGTCGCCATGTTCGGCAAGCTGGTCGATCGGATAGCCGCGATGCAGCAGGATGCCGGCATCGCCGTCGATGAAGGTGATCGCCGATTCGCAGCTTGCGGTGGAGGTGAAGCCGGGGTCGTAGGTGAAGGCGCCGGTCGTGCTGTAGAGCGAACCGATGTCGATGACGCCAGGCCCGACGGTGCCTGATCGAAGGTTGAGGACGTGCTTGCGTCCATCTATTTCCAGAACCGTATTTCCTGCGTGCATCGCTGTGTCCATGGTTCGCCGTGCGGTCTCCGGCTTCCTGAGCAAGCAGATGCGGCGACGCACAGCGCCCCGCACCTGCCGGCATTCTCGGGAAAATATCAGGCTGCGAATTGATTCATGGTGTTGTGGACCCCGCCAGCTTTGAGAGCAGCTTCACCGGCGAAATACTCCTTGTGATCATCGCCAAGGTCCGACCCAGCCATGTTCTGGTGCTTCACGCACGCAATGCCATGGCGGATTTCCTGGCGCTGGACGTTGGCAACATAGCCAAGCATTCCTTGCTCGCCAAAATATTCCCTGGCGAGATTGTCCGTCGACAAGGCGGCGGTGTGATAGGTCGGCAAGGTGATGAGGTGGTGGAAAATGCCGGCGCGCGCAGCAGCGTCGCGCTGGAAGGTGCGGATCCTCTCATCCGCCTCGAGCCCGAGCTCCGTGCTGTCATATTCGGCACTCATCAGCTTTGCGCGATTGTAGCGGGTGACGTCCTTGCCCTGCGAAAGCCAGACATCGAAGACCTGCTGCCGGAAGTTCAGAGTCCAGTTGAAGGACGGCGAATTGTTGTAGACGAGCTTGGCATTGGGAATGACCTCGCGGATGCGGTCCACCATGCCGGCGATCTGCTCGATATGCGGCTTCTCGGTTTCGATCCAAAGCAGATCCGCACCGTTCTGCAGGGCGTTGATGCAGTCCAGAACGCATCTGTCGGCGCCTGTCCCGGCCCGGAACTGGAAGAGGTTCGAGCGCAGCCGCTTGGGCCTGAGGATCTTCGAGCCTCTGGTGATGAGCACATCGCCATTCGAGACCTTGCCATCTGTAACTTCCTCGCAATCGAGGAAGGAGTTGTAGAGGTCGCCGATGTCGCCTTCCGCGGCGCTGAATGCAATCTGCTTGGTCAGCCCCGCACCCAGAGAGTCGGTGCGCGCGACGATAATTCCGTTGTCGACCCCAAGCTCGAGGAAGGCATACCGGCAGGCCCGGATCTTGGCGACGAAGTCTTCGTGCGGGACCGTGACCTTGCCGTCTTGATGGCCGCACTGCTTCTCGTCCGAAACCTGGTTCTCGATCTGGAGGGCGCATGCCCCGGCTTCGATCATCTTCTTGGCCAGGAGATAGGTCGCCTCCGCGTTCCCAAAACCGGCATCGATATCGGCGATAATGGGAACGACATGGGTCTGATAGTTGTCGATCGAAGCCAGCAACTGACGCTGCAGCGGGGCATCGCCGGCCTCTCTCGCCTTGTCCAGATCTCTAAAGATCATGCCGAGCTCGCGAGCGTCGGCCTGCCGCAAGAAGGTATAGAGCTCGTCGATCAACGCGGGCACGCTGGTCTTCTCGTGCATCGATTGATCCGGCAGCGGTCCAAATTCGGAGCGGAGTGCCGCCACCATCCAGCCCGACAGATAGAGATAGCGGCGACTGGTCGTGCCAAAATGCTTCTTTATCGAAATGATCTTCTGCTGCCCAATGAATCCATGCCAGCAGCCAAGGGACTGCGTATATTTGCTTGGATCCTGGTCGTAGGCGGCCATGTCCTTCCGCATGATGGCCGCAGTGTATCTGGCAATATCGAGACCAGTGCAGAACCGGTTCTGCAGGCGCATGCGTGCGACTGCTTCCTCGGAGATGCCTTGCCAATTCTTGTTGCTGTTGATCGCCATGGCGGCGTCTTCGATGGTGGTCCGGTATGTCATTGTTGGCTGGCCTCGAAACGTTGATGCAGTTCTTCCACTAGGGGAAAATGGGCGTTTGGCGGAGGGCCAAAATTGTCACTCTGTAAGACTTTACAGCGGTCCGGTGTCATCGTGTAAATTCTTGTAAGAATGCTCCTACGAGTTGCCCTCCGACGAGATGCATTCGGACAGTTTCTTAATTTGACGCCGTGCGTGCAGCACCGGCTCGGTATAGCCGTTGGGCTGAACCGTGCCCTTGAACACCAGGTCGCAGGCGGCCTGGAAGGCGATGGAAGTGTCGAAGTCGGGCGCCATCGGGTGGTAGAGCAGGTCGCCGACATTCTGGCGGTCGACGATGGCGGCCATGCGCTGCAGCGAGTCACGCACCTGGATCTCCGAGCACACCTTGTGGCGCAGCCAGTTGGCGATGTGCTGCGAGGAGATGCGCAGCGTGGCGCGGTCCTCCATCAGGCCGACATCGTTGATGTCAGGCACCTTCGAGCAGCCGACGCCCTGGTCGATCCAGCGCACGACATAGCCCAGGATGCCCTGCGAATTGTTGTCGAGCTCGCGCTGGATCTCGTCCGGCGTCCAGTTCGGCCGCACGGCCACCGGCACCGACAATATGTCGTCGAGCTTGGCCTTCGGCCGGCTATTCAGCGCCGCCTGCACGGCATGGACGTCGACCTTGTGATAGTGCGTGGCATGCAGCGTCGCGGCCGTCGGCGACGGTACCCAGGCGGTGTTGGCGCCGGCCTTGGGGTGCGCGATCTTCTGCTCCAGCATCGCCGCCATCAGGTCCGGCATCGCCCACATGCCCTTGCCGATCTGGGCATGGCCGGCGAGCCCGCATTCGAGGCCGGTGTCGACGTTCCAGGCTTCGTAGGCGGAAATCCAGGCGGCCTGCTTCATGTCGCCCTTGCGGATCATCGGGCCGGCTTCCATCGAGGTGTGGATCTCGTCGCCTGTCCTGTCGAGGAAGCCGGTGTTGATGAACACCACGCGGTCCTTGGCGGCGCGGATCGCTTCCTTGAGGTTGACGGTGGTGCGCCGCTCCTCGTCCATGATACCCATCTTGATGGTGTTCTTCGCCATGCCGAGCAGGGCCTCGACCCGGTCGAAGATTTCCACCGCGAAGGCGACCTCTTCCGGTCCATGCATCTTGGGCTTCACCACATACATCGAGCCGGCGCGGGAATTGGCGCGGCGGCCGTTGTCGCCGACATCGTGCAGCGCGATCAGCGCGGTGACGGCCGCATCCATGATGCCTTCCGGCACCTCGTTGCCGTCGCGATCGACGATCGCCGGATTGGTCATCAGGTGGCCGACATTGCGCACCAGCATCAGCGAGCGTCCCGGCAAAAGCAGCTGGCCGCCATTGGGCGCCGTGTAGCGGCGGTCCGGATTGAGCTTGCGGACAAAGCTCTTGCCGCCCTTGGTGATCTCTTCCGCCAGATCGCCCTTCATCAGGCCGAGCCAGTTGCGGTAGATGACGACCTTGTCCTCGGCGTCGACGGCGGCGACCGAATCCTCGCAGTCCTGGATGGTGGTCAAAGCCGATTCCAGGATGACGTCGGCGATGCCCGCAGGGTCGGTCCTGCCGATCTGGTTGGCGCGGTCGATCACGATCTCGATATGCAGGCCGTTCTTGACCAGAAGCACGGCTTCAGGGTTCTCCGCATCGCCGCGATAGCCGGCGAACTGTTTCGGGTCGGCAAGCGTCGTGGCGCCAGCGCCCTCGCCGAGCTTCAGCGCGCCGTTCTCGACCGAAAGCCCGTTGACGCCGGCCCATTTGCCCGTGGTGAGCGGCACCGACTGGTCGAGGAAATCCTTCGCCCAGGCGATGACCTTCGCCCCGCGTGCCGGGTTGAAGCCCTTGCCCTTCTCGGCGCCGCCGGTCTCGGGGATGGCGTCGGTGCCGTAGAGCGCGTCATAGAGCGAACCCCAGCGCGCATTGGCGGCGTTGAGCGCATAGCGCGCGTTCATCACCGGCACGACGAGCTGCGGCCCGGCGACGATTGCGATCTCGGGATCGACATGATCGGTCGAGACGCTGAAGGCCGGACCTTCCGGCACGAGGTAGCCGATTTCCTTCAGGAAGGCCTTGTAGCCCTCCATGTCGATCGGAGCGCCGTTTTCGCGATACCAGCCGTCGAGCTTTTCCTGCATGGCGTCGCGTTTGGCGAGCAGCGCGCGGTTCTTCGGCGCGAGATCGTGGACGATGGCCGAAAAGCCCTCCCAGAACTTTTCCGGTTCGATGCCGGTGCCTGGAAAGACCTCATCCCGCAGGAACGTGTAAAGCACCCAATGGATACGCAACCTGTTGGCTTGGGCATGGTTCATTTTGCTACTCCACAATCAATCCGGCACCGCGAAAGGCCGCTCCAGGAGGACCGGTGCCGCATAACTAATGCGCCACAATTTTTGTGCGGTAGTCGCCGCTACCGCTCCGCGCCAGTGCCCGAAATGTCAGGCTGTAAAACTTTACAGAAAGGAATTGTAATGTTGTAATCGAGCATGGAGAAAAATGGCGTCTATCTCGGGCCTCGATTGCGTCGGCTGCGCAAGGATTTGGGCCTGACCCAGGCAAGCATGGCCTCCGACATCGGCACCTCGCCGTCCTACATCGCGCTGATGGAGAGAAATCAGCGGCCGGTCACCGCAGAAGTACTGATCCGTCTCGCCAAGGCCTACACCATCGACCTGTCGACTCTGACGGAAGACAAAGGCGAGGGTCTGATCAATCGGCTGAAGGCCGCAATGAAGGACCCGATATTCGCCGATATCGAAGTTACACCCGTCGAACTCGTCGATGTGCTCAGCAATTTTCCAGGCTTCACCGAAGCAATGCTGCGCCTCTATACAGCCTACAAAAGCGAACAGTTTGCTCTGGCGGACCGGCAACAGTCCGTCGCCGGAGCCGCCGCTGTCGACGCGGCAAGCGATCCAGTCGCCGCGGTTCGTGCCTTCTTGGCTGCCCGTCGAAACTGCTTTCCCCATCTGGACGCTGCAGCGGAAAGTTTGGCCGCCGATCTCCACCACATTGGCGGTTTGCACGCGTTCCTCAAGCAGCGACACGGACTGAACGTCAGACGTTTGCCGCAGGACGTCATGATGGGCTCTGTTCGGCGACTTGACCGGCACCGCAAGGAAATCCTGCTCGATGACGGCCTCGACGTTGCGAGCCAGAACTTTCAGTTGGCGCAGCAGCTTGCCTATCTCGAGGTTGACGACGAAATCCAGAAAGCCGTCGAAGGCGGCAACCTGCTTTCGGAGAACGCCCGTCACCTGGCCCATCGCGCCCTAGCCGGGTATTTCGGCGCTGCGGTTCTCATGCCCTATGCGCAGTTCGCAAAGGCGGCCGAAAACAAGCGATACGATGTCGAAGCCATCGCTCGACAGTTCAATGTGAGCTTCGAGCAGACCGCTCACCGCCTAACCACCTTGCAAAAACCAGGGCAAGAGCGCGTGCCCTTTTTCTTCATTCGCGTCGACAATGCTGGAAACGTATCCAAGAGGCTGGACAGCGCCAACTTCCCATTCGCGCGGCATGGAGGGGGATGTCCGCTATGGAGCCTTCATCAGGTGTTTTCTATGCCGAGAACGGTTGTAACCCAATGGCTTGAACTGCCTGACGGCCAGCGGTTCTTCTCGATCGCGCGAACAGTGAGCTCGGGAGGAGGAGCTTATGCGTCGGCGCGCGTGACAAGGGCTGTGGCTTTGGTCTGCGAGGCGCAGCATGCCGAGCGGATGGTCTACTATGACCGCAACAGCGCGCCTCTCTATACGCCGATCGGCATATCCTGTCGCCTTTGCCACCGGCCCACTTGCACCTCCCGCTCTGAGCCGCCGATCGGGCGCAGCATATTGGCCGACGCCTACAGACGTGCCGAAGCTCCCTTCGGTTTCTCCGACTGAGAAGCCACCGAGATTTGGCAGGGTTCGGAACCAGCTCCAGCGCCTCGGAAGATTGTAGGCGCGCCTGCTCTGGAAATGCGAGCGCCGGTCGCGGGTGACGCGTAGAGGCTCTGGAGGCAAGCATGACGGCGCAACCCTCGTAGACGATCGGGTACAATCCGAGAATGGTTGCACAAGGCTGATGGCGACGCCGAGACGTGCGAGCTCAGGTCAAGTCCGCTTTATGATCTGATGCTTTCCGGCCGAAAGCCTATCCCGATCAGCCGTCCGGTAAGGTGCGGCAAAATCCGCGAACGGGCAATGAGGCGCATAAAGGCGGGAGGTCCAGAGGAAGGTTTTCCACCTTGCGGCTTACGCTTGCGGCGCATCATGAGCTGGACCTTTTGCGTCGCCTTCGTCGGGAAGCTGCGGCGCGTCTGGACCGCACGCAGGTGGTCATTCGCAAGTCTGCCTTCGTTCAATGGGGCGGCAAGGATGTTCGCCGCCGCAATAGCGTCCTGGACGGCGAGGTTCACCCCGACGCCGCCGATCGGTGACATGGCATGCGCCGCATCGCCGATGCACAGCACACCAGGCCTCCACCATTGTCTAAGCCGGTCCATCTGGACCTTGAGCAGATGAACCTGTTCCCACGTTATCAGCTCGTCAAAGCGATCGGCGGGGAGCGGCGCGACGGAAGCCAGTTTGCTCCGCAAGGCGGCGATCCCCTCCTGTCTCACCTGACCGAAACCCCCTTTGGCAATAACATAGCCCAGTTGCCAGAAGTCGCCACGATCGATCATGACAAGGCCCTGGCTGGGCCCGGCACGGCTCATCGGCTGGACGGGATCGTCGCCCTGCCGGGATAGTTTCATCCACAGCACATCGACCGAAGAGCCGAGATCCTCTATCTCCAAATTTGCCAACTTGCGCACAATGGAATCGCGCCCGTCCGCTCCAACCACGAGAGAGGCTTCGAGATTGCGCTCCCTTCCGTCGGCCGACCTTGCTTTGACGCCGGTGACGACGCCATTGCGCTCCATGAGGCTGGTCACCTCGCAACCCCTTTCCAGGTGGAAACCGGGAAACGCCGCGGCCTTGCCAGCAAGGAAGTCCAGAAAATCCCATTGCGGCATGAAGGCAATGTATTTGCAACGTGTGGGCAGACGCGTGAAGTCCGCGATCGTGGCCAGCCTACCGCCGATCTCGGCATGAAGGGTCGGCGCTTTCTGGTGGGGAAGCGCGAGGAACTCGTCGAGAAATCCCAGCTGATCCATCGCGTCGAGCGTCGAGGGGTGGATGGTGTCGCCACGGAAATCGCGCAGAAAGTCTTCGTGCTTCTCGATCACGGTGGCTTCGACGCCGGCGCGGGCAAGCAGCAGTCCCAGCATAAGGCCAGCTGGTCCGGCCCCAACAATGATGCAGCTCTGCTTCGGCATAGCCTTGGTACCCGGTTCTGCGGCCTGCAATTCCACGATCGTCGGCCTGACGCTCCAGCCCTTGCCGAGACGTATGTGGACGATCCACACGAAGCCTGAACCTGGCCACGACCAGGATCAATGGGGCATAGTGACTTGCACGACAAAAGCGCTTAGCCGCAAATCGTAGTTCTGTCCGACGACAGGCGGTCGCGCCTATGCCGAGGCCCCGAAAAGCGTTAGATTCATGCAGCTGGCAGGGACGGCATCGACTGAGATAACTGACCCGACAAGAGAGCCAACGGTCGGCTACTCGGCGGCCACCAGCATCGCGTCAGAAACACCTTCCGGCTTCGGGCCGCCATAGGCCCAGTCGAGCAGCTTGATCGTGTGTACCACCGGCAGCCTGGCGGCGGACGCGATCTGGGTGATGCAGCCGATATTGCCGGTGGCGACAATCGAAGCGCCTGTCGCCTCGATGTTCTTCACCTTGCGGTCGCGCAGCTTGGCCGAAATCTCGGGCTGCAGGATGTTGTAGGTGCCGGCCGAGCCGCAGCACAAATGCCCCTCGCGCGGCTCGCGGACGACGAAGCCCGCCTTGGCCAGAAGCTCCTTCGGCTGGCGTGTGATCTTCTGGCCGTGCTGCATCGAGCAGGCCGAGTGATAGGCGACGACCGTGCCCGGCTTGCGCACTGGATCAGGCAGGTCGAGGGCGGCGAGATATTCGGTGACGTCTTTTGCAAGAGCCGAGACGCGGGCAGCCTTTTCGGCATAGGCCGGATCGAGGCGCAGCATGAAGCCGTAATCCTTGATCGTGGTGCCGCAGCCCGACGCGGTGATGATGATGGCGTCGAGCCCGCCCTGCTCGATGGCGCGCGTCCAGGCGTCGACATTCTGCTTCGCCGACGCAAGCGCTGCCACCTCGCGGCCCATGTGATGGACGAGCGCGCCGCAGCAGCCCTCGCCTTCCGGCACCACGACCTCGACGCCCAGCCGGGTCAGCAGCGAGATGGTGGTGTCATTGATGGCAGGATCGAGCACCGACTGCGCGCAGCCGGTGAGGATCGCGACACGGCCACGCTTCGCGCCCTGCCCGGCATGCGTGCCCGGCTTCGCCATTGGCGATGCCGACGGGATCGCGGACGGCGCGAGCTTCAGCATTGCGGCAACCGGCTTCAACGCCGGCAGCTTTTCAAACAGGCCGATGAATGGCCGGCCGAGCCCGGCGAGCTTCAGCGCGGCGCGGAAGCGGCCCGGGTAAGGCAGCACGGCAGCCAGCATGGCGCGGGTCAGCCGGTCGAGCATCGGCCGCTTGTAAGTCTCCTGGATGTGGGCACGGGCATGGTCGACCAGATGCATATAGTTCACGCCCGAGGGACAGGTCGTCATGCAAGCGAGGCAGGACAGGCAGCGGTCGATATGGGTGACGATCTCCTTGTCCGCCGGCCGGCCGTTCTCCAGCATGTCCTTGATGAGGTAGATGCGGCCGCGCGGCGAATCCAGCTCGTTGCCTAAAGTCACATAGGTCGGGCAGGTGGCGGTGCAGAAGCCGCAATGCACGCATTTGCGCAGGATCTTTTCCGATTCCGCGACGTGCGGATCGGCGAGTTGCGCGGCGGAGAAATTGGTCTGCATCTCTTTTAAGTCCTACGCCATGCGGCCGGGATTGAGAATCTGCTTGGGATCGAACTCGGCCTTGAGCCGCGCCGACAGCGCCGCAAGATGCGGAGGCTGCGGCTCGAAGACCGGCAGCGCCGCGCGATGCGAGGGCGAGGCGCGCACCAGCGTCGCGTGGCCGCCGCCATGCCTGCGGATCAACCCGCGCAGCAGCTCGGCCTCCGGATCGTCCTCGCGCATCGACAGCCACACCAGCCCGCCCTGCCAGTCGTAGAAGGCATCGACTGCCGCCTGCATGCGCAGTGCCATCACCATGTGATGCGCCTGCGACGGCGCCATCGACACGCGCCAGACCGGCCGCGCGCCGCCATCGGCGAAAGGCAAACAATCGCGAATGTCGCGCCAGATGGTCTTCGACGCCTCGCCGGCGATCTCTTCGAGCGGACCAGCCTTGCCGAGCAGCTTTCGCAGCGCCTCGATGCGATAGACGACCGACGGACCAAAACCTTCGACGCGCAGCAGCGTCGCGGCATCGCTGCCATGCTTGCCACCGGCAACCCTTGCTGCGATCCGCTCCGGCAGATGCGCGGCGCTCGACACTTCGGCGCTGGAGCCGAGCGCCAGCGCCATGGCGGCGACCGCGGCATCGTCGAGCAGGCCACGGATGGCCAGGGTCACTTCCGTCTCTGCCGCGGGCAGAACCTTGAAGGTGACGTCGGTCAGCACGGCGAGCGTGCCCCAGCTGTTGGCCATCAGCTTCGAGAGATCGTAGCCGGTGACGTTCTTGACGACGCGCCCGCCCGATTTGAAAGCCTCGCCACGACCCGAGGCGGCGGCAATGCCGAGGATGTGGTCTCGCGCGGCACCCGCCTTGAGACGGCGCGGGCCGGACAGGTTCGAGGCCAGCACGCCGCCGATCGTGCCGTTCTTGCTCCCTTGGCCCGGCTCGCCGCCGAGCAGCGGGCCGTAGTCCATCGGCTCGAAGGCGAATTGCTGGCCGTTCTCAGTCAGCAATTGCTCGATCTCTGCGAGAGGCGTGCCGGCGCGGGCCGACAGCACCAATTCGGCGGGCTCGTAGAGGGTGACGCCGGTGAGATGCGAGAGGTCGAGCGTGTGTTCGGTCTGCAGCGGACGGCCGATGCCACGCTTGGAGCCGTGGCCGAGGAGTGCAAGGGGTGTTTCTTCGGCGGCTGCCCATTGGATAGCGGAGAGGGTTTCGGCGGGAGAGGATGGGGTGAAGGTGGTCATGGCGACACGACACTCCCAAAAGAGGATACGTCGAGTTCCTTCGCGCCCCCCTCTGTCCTGCCGGACATCTCCCCCACTTGGGGGGAGATCAGATGTCGCCGCCGATTTCGCCAATCCCTAACGTGGCAGGATTGTGCGCGGCGCCAAGGCTGCTGATCTCCCCCCTTGTGGGGGAGATGTCCGGCAGGACAGAGGGGGGCGCCACAGAACGCCGGCATGTGAATTTCAACCCCCATCAAAACCTCGGAATGTCCGGAAACGCCACCTGCCCGCGATGCACATGCATCCTTCCCAGTTCCGCGCAGCGGCGCAGTTGCGGAA
>RXJA01000530.1 GCA_003963455.1 Hyphomicrobiales bacterium | reverse complement strand
GATGACGGGCATGCGCGTATACTGCTTGCACCAGCGCACCACCATCTCGATATATTCCGGCACCTGGCCGACCGCCGAGCCCATGCCGCGCTCGCTCATGCCGTGCGGGCAGCCGAAATTGAGTTCGATGCCGTCGGCGCCGGTCTCCTCGACCAGCGGCAGGATCGCCTTCCAGCTTTCCTCCACGCAGGGCACCATGATCGAGGCGACCAACGCCCGGTCCGGCCAGTTCATCTTGACCTGCTTCATCTCGCGCAGGTTGGTCTGCAGGTCGCGATCGGTGATCAGCTCGATATTGTTCAAGCCCAGCAGCCGGCGGTCGGCACCCCAGATCGCGCCGTAGCGCGGCCCGTTGACGTTGACGACCGGCGGGCCTTCTTCGCCCAGCGTCTTCCACACCACGCCGCCCCAGCCGGCCTTGAAGGCCCGCTCGACATTGTAGGCCTTGTCCGTCGGCGGCGCCGAGGCCAGCCAGAATGGATTGGGCGACTTGATGCCGACGAAATTGTTGCGGATGTCTGCCATGCTCATGCCCTCCCGTTAGAGGTCAGTGCCCGGTGGATGCTCTCGGCCGCGTCGCGTCCTTGCGCCACCGCCGATACGGTCAAATCGTCGCCGCCGAAGATGCAGTCGCCGCCCGCCCAGACTTTGGCCAGCGAGGTGCGGCCTTCCGCATCGACCTTGATGCGGCCGCCTTCAAGCTCGATCGCCTCCGCGCTGCCGTTGAGATGCGCCGGCACAAAACTCTGGCCGATCGCCTTGAACACCTGGTCGGCGACGAGCGTAAGCCGCTCGCCGGTACCGGCGAGCTTGTCGCCGCTCATCGCGGTGTATTCGAGCTCGATCGCCGACACCTTGCCGTTCTCGGCAATGACGCGCTTCGGCTGCAGCCAGTGGCGGATGGTGACGCCGTTGGCGGCGGCCAGATCCTGCTCGAACTCCGAAGCGTTCATATGCTCCTGGCCGCGCCGATAGCAGATCGTCACCTCCTCCGCACCGAGCAGCTTCGACTGCACCGCCGCATCGATCGCCGTCATGCCGCCGCCGATGACGACGACGCGCCGGCCGACCGGCAGGCTGGAGAGATCGCTCGCCTGGCGCAGTTCCGAGATGAACTCCACTGCATTGGCGACGCCGTCCGCGTCCTCGCCATCGGCGCGCAGCGCGTTGACGCCGCCGAGCCCGAGGCCGAGGAACACCGCGTCATAGTTGCGCATCAGGTCGGCCAACTGGAAATCGCGGCCGAGCGCCTTGCCGTTCTGGATGTCTATGCCGCCGATCGCGGTCACATAGTCGACCTCGGCCTGGGCGAAATCGTCGACGCTCTTATAGGCGGCGATGCCATATTCGTTGAGCCCGCCTGCCTTCGGCCGCGCCTCGAGGATCGTCACGTCATGGCCGTAGCGGGCAAGGCGATGCGCCGCCGCCAGCCCCGCCGGTCCGGCGCCGACCACGGCAATGCTCTTGCCCGTTGGCTCGGCGCGCTTGTAGAACTGCTTGCCCTCGTCCATGGCGACATCGGTAGCGTAGCGCTGCAGCCGGCCGATCTGCACCGGCTTGCCTTCGGCCACCTCGCGCACGCAGACCTCTTCGCACAGGGTCTCGGTCGGGCAGACGCGGGCGCACATGCCGCCAAGGATGTTCTGGTCGAAGATGGTCTTGGCCGAGCCCAGCGGATTGCCGGTCGCGATCTGGCGGATGAACAGCGGGATGTCGATCGAGGTCGGGCACGCATTCATGCACGGCGCGTCGTAGCAGAAATAGCAGCGGTCGGATTCGACCAGCGCCTCATGGTGGTCGAGTGGCGGGTGAAGGTCGGAAAAATTGTCGGCATATTGCTCGGAAGACAGCCGCCGGCCGGCTATGCCTTCGATGAAATGACCAGTCGCCATTCCAGTTCCCCTTGTTGTCGTTTTGGGGAAGGCTAGCACGTTTTATTTTTTTATCAATTGGTCAATTTTCGGCCAAGCTCCTGTATTGCTTGCATAAAAACATGACAAATACATTCATATTATGGCGTCGACTTCCATGACCGATGGCTCCCTGCCCGCGATCCCGTGGCCGTGGATCGACCGAATCTCGGCCGCGACCATTTCCTGCAGCCGCCACAGATTGCGGTCATGGATGCCGAAGGTCTCAAGATGGCTGACGGTGTTGTAGAGATATTCCGCACCCGAGCCGACGTGGCCGCACGCGCGCGCCAGCACCCACGCAACCTGCTCCAGCGGCTGCCCGAGAGACGTGCCCCTGCCGGTCACGCCGACCCAGAAGCCCAGCGCACGCAACCGGCCCTGCGCCGTGCGCACCGGAACCCACCTGACGGAGGCAACGGCTTCGTGATCGTCGATCTCGCGTCTGAGCAGCCTTTCGATGTGAGCAGCCTTGTCGCCGTCCGGCAGGCGGTAGATGACGCCGTCACAGCGCCCCCCGCGCTCCAGCGCCATCATCAGTCCGGGCTGCTCGGCGCTGCCTCTCCAGCGCACGAGATCCAGGCAAAAGGAGCGATGCCAGCCATGCGCCGAGGCGCGCTGCTGCTCGACCGACTCGAAAGCCGGTTTCCAGATCAGCGAGCCATAGGCGAACACCCAGAGCGGACCCGCATCGGCTTCGCCGGCAAGACGCGCGGCGAGCGCGCTGAAATCGTCGTCGCTGAGCTGCGTCCACTCCCCGCTCGGACCGGGATCGATCTCCTCGCGATGGCAAAGCGCGACAAGCTCGGGCGTGAGCGACATCTGGCGCATGGAAAGCAAACCCCTTTTGACGGCAGCAAAGTCGAAAAGAGTGGGCTATGCAAGATCAGGGGCGGAGCGCCTTGCCGACCGAGATTTTCGGCCCATGTCGGATTTCTGTCGCCAGGATCGTCCTAGGATGGATCGAACCGCGATCGCTGCTGAACCGGTGAGGAGACCGACCATGCCGAAATCCCCGCAACCTTTCTTCTGGTACGAGCTGATGACCACCGACCTCGATGCCGCCGAGGCTTTCTACACCGCCGTTGTCGGCTGGCGGGCCGAACCCTTCGACAAGACGCCCGGCATGCCCCGCTACATCGTCGTGAACTCGGCCGTGCGCGGCGTCGGCGGGCTGATGACGATGCCGGAAGAACCAGCCAAGATGGGCATGCCGCCGTCCTGGATGGGCTACGTCCATACCAAGGATGTCGATGCCTCCACGCAAGCGCTCAAGGACGCGGGCGGGGCGATCCATCGCGCGCCCGACGATATTCCGGGTGTCGGCCGCTTCGCCGTCGTCGCGGATCCGCAAGGCGCGGCCTTCATGTTCCTTCAGCCCAACCAGCCGGACCAGCCACCGGTGCCGGCGACCACGCCTGGCCATGTCGGCTGGCATGAGCTCTACACCTCGGACTGGAAAGCCGCGTTCGACTTCTATTCCAGCCAGTTCGGCTGGCAGAGCGCCGGCGAGTTCGACATGGGCGAGATGGGCATCTACAAAACCTTCTCGGCCGGTCCGGAATCCGGCGGCGGCATGATGAACAAGCCGCCGCAGATCCCGGTTCCGTTCTGGCAATTCTATTTCAACGTCGACGCCATCGACGCCGCCGCCAAGCGCGTCACCGACAATGGCGGCAAGGTCATCATGGGTCCGATGGACGTGCCGAGCGGCCAGTGGATCATCCAATGCCAGGACCCGCAAGGCGCGCATTTCGCATTGCTGGCACCGGTAAGGTAGAAGCTGCCAGTCTCCGCCCTTGTGGGGGAGATGTCCGGCAGGACAGAGGGGGGCGCTGTCCCGCCAGCGCCGCCCTGTTGGCGTCACTCCGGCGTCAGCACCGCCACCTTGAGATCGGCCTTCTTTGCGCCGCTGAACTGGACGATGGCCGCCCCGCCCGCGAGCTTGAAGCGCACACTCTTGCGGATGCCCGGGCAAGTTTTCACGCCGCTGAATGCCGCCGATTTGACGGCCTTGCCATCCTGCACGAGATCGACCCAGGCCTCGTCGGACAGGCTGACCTGGAGTTCGCCTTCCGGCGGCACGGTCACATTTGCCGTGGCGCCGAAGGTGCCGGCCGCCGGTGCGCGTTCCGGCGGCACGTCAAAGTTGACCGTGTCGACGGCCTCGAGCGAGAAATCCACCGCTTGCCCGACCATCAGGGTTGCGCCGGACTGGGCCGCCGGCGCCTTCGGGAACAGGGCCTGCTCGCGCGCAACCGGCCATTTGAAGCCGCCACAGCCGGCATCCGCGGCGGCGGCGACGCCGGTGCTGGCAAGGATTGCGAACAAGCTGATGACGACTTTTTTCATGGCAAAGCGGACCCCTATCGTTTGATGCCTCTGGATACAAATACAACCATAAAGATAAATATGCAACTATTGCGAGAAAAGATACAGGCGCTGAAACCATGTCCACTCACCGATTGTTGATGGCAGGCCATGGGAAGTGAGTGGTCCGCTGCCGGACGATAAACTATGGCCGGCTCGGGAGGGTGACATGGAGTCTTAGATGAAGCTTCTCGAAAGCCTTTCCCAGTACCGGCCGCAGGCGCTGGGCGTGCTGCGCATCATGACCGCCCTGCAGTTCATCGAGCATGGCTCGCAGAAGCTGTTCGATTTCCCGCTCAGTGCCCAGCCCCACGCTCTCAGCGGATTGACGCTGACCGCCGGCATTCTCGAGTTCGCCGGCGGCATCCTTTTGGCGCTCGGCCTCTTCACTCGCCCGGTCGCGTTCCTTCTGGCCGGGGAAATGGCGATCGCCTATTTCATGGCGCACATGCCGCGCGACTTCTTCCCCGTAAACAACAGCGGCGACGCGGCGATCTCCTTCTGCTTCATCTTCCTCTATCTGGTCTTCGCCGGGTCGGGCGCCTTCGCCCTGGACAACCGCCGCGGCGCCTGAACTCTCCAGGTCATTGCGCGCGTACGGGCCAAGCGCGCATCCGCTCGAAATTGGCCATCATGATCCCGAAAAGTGGGAGCCGGTTTACGTCATCCTGATCTGGACAGCGGCGCAGCATGAGTGCGCGCGGCGCTTGCCGCCGCCGATGACTATAGGGTTTTCTCTCGTCGATTCAGCAAGTTGGGAGATTGAAGTGAATCGGATTGAGAAGCTGCTTTCTCACGGCTCGCCCTGCCCGATCGCTTCCTTGCGGCGCGCCATATAGGCTTCGAGCGCTTCGCGCACCGTAGGGTCCATGGCCGGCTGGACATATTCCTCCAGCGCCTTCTTCCAAAGCCGCGTCGCGCGCGCCGTCGTGTCGGGCGCACCGGCTTCCTGCCAGGCCTCGTAATTCTGCCAGTTGGAGAGCATCGGCTGGTAGAAGGCGGTGGCGTAGCGCTCCAGCGTGTGCGGCTCGCCGAAAAAATGGCCGCCTGTCGGCACCGCGCCCAGCGCCTCCACCGCCAACTCGCCCTCGTCGACGACGATCGGCTGCAGGAATTCCATCACGTGCTGGATCATCTCGACATCGATGATGAGCTTTTCGAACGATGCCGTCAGCCCGCCCTCCTGCCAGCCGGCCGCATGGTAGACGAGATTGCCATGGCCGAGCACCGCGCCCCACAGCGCCATCATCGTCTCATAGGCCCCCTGCGCGTCCGCGGCATTGGAGGCCGAGCCCGGCGTCGTGCGATAGGGCAGCTTGTAGCGCCGCGCGAGCTGGCCCGAGATGACGTTGGCCTTGGTGTTTTCCGGCGTGCCGAAGGCCGGCGCGCCCGACCTCATGTCGACATTGGAGGTGAAGGCGCCATACATCACCGGCGCGCCGGGGCGTACGAGTTGGGTGAGCACGACGCCGAACAGCGCCTCGGCATTCTGCTGCGCCAGCGCGCCGGCCAGCGTCACCGGGCTCATCGCTCCCATCAGCGTGAACGGCGTGACCGCCACGGACTGGCCGTATTCGGCCATCGTCATTAGCCCTTCGGCCATCATCTCGTCGAACCGGCGTGGCGAGTTGACCGAAATGATGGTGTTGATGCCGGGATCGTCGCGCATCTGATCCAGCGTCAGCCCGCGCGCGATCGCCATCATCTCGATGCCGTCGAGCGCCCTGCCCCGGCCGATCGCCGAGACGTGGAAACACTTGTCGGTCAGCGTCAGGTTGGCGAAATAGGTGTCCATGTGCCTTGTGTTCGCAGGCAGCTCGATCGGCGCGCAGACCTGGTTGCCAAGCATGTGGATGCAGTTGAAATGCTGCGCCAGCCGGACAAGGTCCTGATAGTCCGGCATGTTGCCGGCGCGGCGGCCGCGTTCCATGTCGTGCACATTGGGCGGACCGGCGACGAGCGTGAAGTTGATCGTGCTGCCGCCAAGATGAATGGCTCGGGCCGGGTTGCGGGGGGTAAGCGTATAGCTGGCGCGCGTCGACTTCAGAGCCTCCTCGACCATGCCGCGATCCACGCGCACATTCATCGACCCGTGGTCGACCTTGGCGCCGGCGCGCTCGAACAGCGAAAGCGCCCGCGGGCTCATCAGCTCGATGCCGAAATTCTCCAGAATATGCATCGATGCCTGGTGGATGGCCTCGATCTGGTCGGCCGACAGCAGCGCCATCGGCGGATAGGGGTTCTCCACCCGCCGCGGCGGCAGTTGCGGAATGGCGGCTGGCCCCCGGTTGCTCGTGCGCTCGGCGCCGCGCTTGCGTCTTGGTTCGCTCATGCGCGCATCAGAGCGTCGTCATTCCATGCGAGCTGTCAGGAATTCGCCATTTGCCGGCGTGATTTTAGCCAAGGCGGCATTTTTCAAAATCGATGAAAAGAATAGCGACACCGTCAGTCGTAATATCGATACTCGGCCTTACGCACCCCCCGCCTCCACGTTAAGGAACTGCGCAAGACTCCTTTTATGATTTCGGCCTATTCGTCTTTCGATGCGTAGGTCGAGTTTTAGTAAAATTGTCGCTGTCTCCGTGCTGCTGGCGCTTTCGGCCTGCGCGACGGCGCCCAGCCACATCAACAATGTCTGCGCCGTCTTCGACCAGAATGACGGCTGGTTCGACAACTGGCAGTCCGCCGCCGAGCGGACCGAACAGAAATACGGCATTCCCGTTCCCGTGCTGATGGCGACGGTGCGCAAGGAATCCGGCTTCAAGAGCAATGCCCGCCCGCCGCGCACCAAGCTGCTCGGCTTCATCCCGTGGACGCATGTGTCGAGCGCCACGGGCTACTCGCAGGCGCTCGACGGCACCTGGTCGCAATATCAGAACGAGACCGGCAACTGGACGGCGCGCCGCACGCGCTTTGCCGACGCCATCGATTTCGTCGGCTGGTACCACTCCAAGACCGCCGACACCTTCGGCGTCGCCCGCAACGACACCTACAATCTCTATTTGGCCTATTATCTCGGCTGGACCGCCTATGGCCGTGGCAATCGCGGTGACGCCGGCGTTCAAAGCTACGCACGCGCCACGGACCAGATGGCGCGCGATTATCAGGCACAGCTACGGCAATGCGGAAACTAGCACTTTTCCGGGCTAGTGCCGTCTTGTCGTATCTCTCGGCTTCTTAGCACCCGTTTCCGAGACCTCGTCGCGGACCTGGTGGCGGCGGGCTTTCATGCCGGCCTTGCCCTGCTCCACGGCGTCCCCGATCTGGTCGGCTTCCGCGCTGCCCGTTTTTCCACGCGGCCGGTTCGGCGCCTTTCCGGCAAGGCCTGGCCCCGCGCCATGCGGCGCATCGTCCGGCACGCCCTCATGCGCGGCATGCTCCTTGTCGAACTTGATGACCGGCTCCATCTTGGCCAGCACGTCGTCCGAGAGCCAGCACAGGCTCGTATGGCCGCCACCGAGATTCTTCACCGGCGGCACCTTCGTCTCGCACAGATT
This sequence comes from Hyphomicrobiales bacterium, assembly GCA_003963455.1. Lineage (GTDB taxonomy): Bacteria > Pseudomonadota > Alphaproteobacteria > Rhizobiales > Rhizobiaceae > Mesorhizobium. The sequence continues at coordinate 4,595 of RXJA01000530.1, read as the reverse complement.
GTCCGGCACCAGCTTCTTGTAGCCGCATCGCGTCTGGAACGGACAGCCGGTCGGCGGGTTCATCGCCGACGGGATGTCGCCTTCGAGCACGATGTGTTTCTTGACCACGCTGGTGTCGGCGATCGGGATCGCGGACAGCAGCGCCTCGGTATAGGGATGGTAAGGCGGCGAGAAGATCTGGTCGGTCGTCCCCTGCTCGACGATGTAGCCGAGATACATGACGACGACGCGATCGGCGATGTAGCGCACCACCGACAGGTCGTGGCTGATGAACAGCATCGTGGTCTTGTTCTTGCGCTGGATGTCCATCAACAGTTCGGTCACCGCCGCCTGCACCGAGACGTCGAGCGCCGAGACCGGCTCGTCGGCCACCACAACCTTGGCGTCGCCGGCAAAGGCGCGCGCGACGCCGATGCGCTGCTTCTGGCCGCCCGAGAGCTGGCGCGGCTTGCGGGTCTCGAAGGCCCGCGGCAGCTTCACCAGGTCGAGCAGCTCCAGCATGCGCTGGCGCCGCTCGGCGACATTCTTGCCGACATTGAACTTTTCCAGCGTTCGGATGATCTGCGAGCCGACGCTGTGGCTGGGGTTCAGCGTGTCAAACGGGTTCTGGAACACCATCTGGATCGACGACACCGTATCGACGCTTCGGCTCTCGATGCCCGTCGACTGGATTTCCTTGTTGGCCAAAGTCACCGTGCCGGAGCTGGCGGTCTCCAGACCGAGCAGCACCTTGGCCAGCGTCGACTTGCCGCAACCGGATTCGCCGACGATCGCCACGGTCTCGGATTCGCGCGCGGTGAACGAGATCGTCTCGTTGGCCTTGACGACGCGGCCTTCGCTGGAACCGAACACCTCGCCGCCGCCGACCTTGTAGTATTTCTTGAGGTCCTGGATCTTGAGCACCGGCGCGCCGGGTTCGACCTTTTCGTTGACCTTCTTGGCGCCGGGCGGCAGCGCCTCCCAGTCGATCTCGTTGAAACGCACGCAGCGCGAGAAATGGCCTTCGTGGCCATGGACCGGGATCATCGGGACTTCGGCGGCGTTGCAGACGCCCTCGACGAAATGGTGGCAGCGCGGTCCGAAATTACAGCCCTTCGGCCGCTCATGCGGCAGCGGCAACTGGCCGGGGATGGAGATCAGCGGTCGCGAGTTCTTGTCGGCGCCGGGCAGCGGGATCGAGCGGAACAGCCCCTGCGTATAGGGATGGCGCATCCGGTCGAACACGTCTTCGATCTTGCCGGTCTCGACCGCTTCGCCGGAATACATCACCGTGATCTTGTCGCAGGTCTCGAGGATGAGACCCAGATTGTGCGACACGAAGATCATCGAGGTGCCGAACTTCTCGCCGAGCCCCTTGACCAGTTCGACGATGCCGGCCTCGACCGTGACGTCAAGCGCGGTGGTCGGTTCATCGAGCAGAAGCAGCGCCGGCTTCGACAGCAGCGCCATGGCAATGACGATGCGCTGCTGCTGGCCGCCCGAAAGCTGGTGCGGATAGGAGCGCATCATGCGCTCGGGATCTGGCAGCTTCACCGCGCGCACCATCTCCAGCGCGCGCTTATGCGCCTCGTCCTTCGACACCTTGTCGTGGATCAGCGGCACTTCCATCAGCTGCTGGCCGATCTTCATCGCCGGATTGAGGCTCGCCATCGGCTCCTGGTAGATCATGGCGATCTTGTTGCCGCGGATGGCGCGCAGCTCCTCCTCCGAGAGCTCGCCCATGTCCTTGCCCTGGAACTTGATCCTGCCGCCGACGATCTTCCCGATGTTGGAGAGGTCGCGCATGATGCCGAGAGACACGGTCGACTTGCCGCAGCCGGACTCGCCGACGATGCCCATCGCCTCGCCGGGCATCACCGTGCAGGAAAAGTCCATCACGGCCGGGATCTCGCCCTTGCGCGTGAAGAAGGAGATCGAGAGGTTCTCGATCTCGATGATCGGCTGACCGGTCGCCTTGGCTGGATCTCGAACTGCCTCGTTCATGGGTCGCTCCAATCCTTGGTTTCTTGTTCGAGCATGATCTTGTCCGAAAACCGGGTCCCACTTTTCGGGATCATGCTCCCTGGGGCCTCGGCCCCAGCCATCAATCCTTCATCGACTGTTCACGCAGCGAGTCCGCCAAGAGATTCAGCCCCAGCACGAACGACATCAGCGCGATCGTCGGCGGCAGCGCCGGGTGGATGAAGGAACGCAACAGTCGGCTGGCGTCCTTGATTGCGGTGCCCCAGTCCGGGCTTTCCGGCGCAAGGCCCAGGCCGAAATAGCCGAGCGTTCCAAGCAGGATCGTCGTGTAGCCGATGCGCAGGCAGGCATCGACGATCAGCGGACCGCGCGCATTGGGCAGGATTTCCCACAGCATGATGTACCAGGGCGATTCACCGCGCGTCTGCGCCGCCGCCACATAGTCGCGCGTCTTGATGTCCATGGTAAGCCCGCGCACGATGCGGAACACGCCGGGGCTGGAAGCGAACACCACGGCCACGAAGATGTTGAGCTGGTTGGGGTCTATGTGGACGATCTTCAGCGGATCCTTGTCGAAGACCAGGCCGGCATAGATCCAGCCGCCCACGACCAGCGTGATGCCGAGCAGGATATAGAGCCGGTCGGGCCGGTTCTTGTAGCGGGTCCAGAACAGGACGCAGAAGAAGACGATCGGGAACAGGAAGAACAATCCCGCCATCGCATAGGGGATCGGCGTATCCATGATGCCCGGCGTCACCAGGAGGTAGAACAGGAGGATAACCGGGAAGGCCAGCACCAGATTGGCGAGGAAGGACAGCACCGTGTCGATCTTGCCGCCATAGTAGCCGGCCGGCAGGCCGAGCGTGATGCCGACCATCAGCGCGAAGCCGGTCGCGGCCGGCGCGATGATCAGCACGATCTGGCTGCCATAGACCATGCGCGAGAACACGTCGCGAGCAAGCTTGTCGCCACCGAAATAATAGACGAGCTTCGACGCCGGCTCGATCGCGCCGGGCAGCGTATCCTTCATCACCGATATCTGCGCCAGCGGATCGAAGGGCGAGATGGTAGAGGCGAAGACCGCCGTGAACAGCCAGAACAGGCAGATGAAGACGCCGGCGATGCCGACGCCGCTGTCGAAGAGCTGGCCATAGAGGCCCAGTCGCCTCCTGTAGGTGAAGCTTGCGCCCATCACCAGGATGAGCCCGACCCACACCGGCCAGAACCGCCATAGCACGCCGATGACGACGTCGAAGGCGCTGATATATTCGGTTTGCATCGGCCCTGCCCTCTACTGAACCCTGATACGCGGATTGAGAAACGCGTAGCCGACATCCGAAATGAGCTGGGTGATCAGCACGATGAACACCGAGACCAGCGAGCAGCCGAGCAGCAGGTCGATGTCGTTGTTGCCTGCGGCTTCGACCAGCGTGTAGCCAAAACCCTGGTAGCGGAACATCACCTCGACGATGACGACGCCGGTGAGCAGCCAGGGGAACTGCAGCATGATGACGGTGAAGGGCGCGATGAGCGCGTTGCGCAACGCATGCTTGATGACCACGCTGCTGAAGGACAGGCCCTTCAGCCGGGCGGTGCGAATATACTGCTGCGTCATCACCTCGACCATCGAGGCGCGTGTCATGCGCGCGATATAGCCGATGCCGTAGATCGCCAATGTGATCACCGGCAGCGTGAAATTGTAGAAGGTGATGCCCTGGCTGGCGGATGCGGCCGAACCGTTCAGCCAGCCGAGCCATGACGCGAAGATGACGGTGAAGATGACGCCCGACACATATTCGGGTGTCGCCGTCGAGGCGATCGAGGCCACGGACAGCACGCGATCGGTGCGCGAGCCTTCGCGCATGCCGGCGAGAATGCCGATCAGCAGCGAGATCGGCACCATGACCGCCAGCACCCAGAACATCAGCAATCCGGTTGCGCCGAGGGCCGGGAACAACTTGGCCGCGACCGTCGTCTTGAACTTGGTCGAGCAGCCGAAATCGCCCTGCAGGACACCGGAGAACGTCGGCTGGACAGGGTCGTTGCAGAAGGTGAAGCGCTGCGTCGTCTTGCCGGTCGCCGGATCGGTGATCGGATGCTTGGGCAGGACCCCCAGCCATTGGCCGTAACGCAGCAAGAAGTTCTGCCGGTAGCCATGATTGACCAGCCAGCTTTCGAGCTGGTCGGCGGGCGTATGCATCTCGGTCTGGCTGATCGCCAGCTTCTTGAGATTGGGCTCGAGATTGACGAGGAAGAAGACGACCAGCGTCAGGCACAGCATCGTGAGCAATATGGTGCCGATGCGTCTGGCGATGAATGAGAACATGCGCGCCCCCTGCCGGCCGGGTTGGGGTCAGATAGGCTCAACCCTGTTTCGAAAAGCGGATGATGCCCCGCCACCGTTGCAGGATATGCAACGGCGACGAAGCTTGAGATACGAGGGGCTTGCGCCCCTCGTATTCATCGCGCCATGGATCACGCCTGGTCGAGCCAGACCTTGCCGAAGTCGTGCTCGTAGGTGGGGTGCATCGAGTGGTTCTTCACCTCGGGCTTGATGTTGATGTAGAGCTTGCGCCAGTAAGGCTGGATGATGATGCCGGAATCCTGCAGCGTCTGCTCGATGTCCTTCATCA
>RXJA01000390.1 GCA_003963455.1 Hyphomicrobiales bacterium | reverse complement strand
CGTTTGCCCGGGAACTTCTCGACATTCCAGAAATCGGCCCAGCTCGACGGCGCTTCCTTGGCGTAGGTCTTGGTATTCCAGGCCATGACCGCGGCATAACCGTAGATGCCCACGCAATAGGGCGCGGCAGTGCCCGGCAGGAAGCCGGAGGCATCGACGGCCTTGTAGTCGATCGGCTCCAGCATGCCCTCGCTGCCGGCGATCGCCGCCTGATAGCCGCTCATGATGATGATGTCGGTCTTGACCGAGTTGGACCCGACCTCCAGGCGGAGCACGTCGAGCGCGTTGTCGGCGGTTTCTTCCTTGATCGTGAGGCCAAGCTTCTTGGCCGCCGGTCCCCACAGCACGGCGCGCCCGCCCTCCTGCACGGCGCCGCCGGGCGTGTTCAGCGTCAGCGTCGTCTCTTCGGCGGACGCCGACGCGGCGAAAGCCACCGCAATAAGGCCTGCGGCCAGTATCGAACCACGCATAATCGTCTTTCTCCCATTCCTGTTGAGGTCGACATTGTTTGTTTTTAACACAACATTTATGCCGAATGAGCGGATGTAAGGACGTGAATACCCTTCATGTCAAGCGATTTTGAGCCTATTTTTCGCTAGGCACAATTTTTTGTTCTCATAAAACAATTTCTGTTGATCAAACTTCCGGCCATCGATATGGGTCAAGACGCAGGAAGAGGATGGCGCCCAAATGAGTGACGGCGAGGCGAAGCTGATCAATCTCGCATTCCGCGTGCGCAGCGTGGCCGAGGCCGAGGCGCTCGTCGAAAGCACCGGCGGCTGGTCGAAGCGGGCGATGCACGACATAGACGGGGAGCAGTTCCTGGAAGCGGGTTTCGGCGGCGTGCGCATCAACTTCTTCGAGACCGCTCTCTATGACAGCGCGGCCGAAGCTCCCGCCGGCTTCCTGCACGCCAGCTTCGCGGTGCCGAGCCTCGATGCCATCCTCGCCGATCCCGACTGGCGGGCCAGGCTGATCTGGGGTCCTTCCACCATCAAGGGCGGGTTCGGCCATCGCCGCATCGCCTTCTTCGAGCCCTTGCCCGGCTGCCGCATAGAACTCATGGAGGAAATCGATGAATGAGGCTTCGCGGATAGAGTTCTTCGCCCGCGCCGGCGCCGCCACCGTCTACGAGGCCTATGGCCGGGCCGGCAACCTCGACCCGGCGCTGCGCGCCATCGTACCCGGCTTGGCAGTCGCCGGCCCCGCCTTTTGCGCCCGCTGCGAGCCCGGCGACAATCTGGCGCTTCACCGCGCAGTGGCGGAGGCGGCGCCCGGCGACGTGATCGTGCTTTCCGGCAACGGCGAGGCCTGCGGCTATCTCGGCGACATCCTGGCCGAGGCAGCCGCCTGTCGCGGCATCGCCGGCGTCGTCGTCGACGGCTTCGTGCGCGACGCCGCCGAGTTGAACAGGATGCGCTTTCCCGTCTGGGCAAGGGGCCTGGCCATCCGCGGCGCGACCAAGGTCCATCCGGGCGAACTCGGCCGACCCGTGGAATGCGGCGGCATGCGGATCGCTCCTGGCGACCTTGTCGTCGCCGACGACGACGGCGCCTGCGTCGTGGCCTCGGCCGACATCGATCGCGTCTTCGACAGCACCGGCCGACGGCTCGCCCAGGAGGTCGAAATCCGCGAGCGGCTGCGCCAGGGCTCGCTGACGCTGGACCTTCTCGATCTGCGCAAATATCTGTCGCCGGTCAATGCGGGTCAGCCGCAATGACGCGGGGCCTTCAGCGCGCATCAGCCAAGGCGGCCAGTCCGCGCCGCCGGCTGCCGCCGCCGTGCTGCTCTTGTTCGAGGTCGTAGACGATGCCCGATGCCAGTTCCGCCACGCCGCTCGACGGCGGGCCTTATGATTTCATCGTCATCGGCGCGGGCTCGGCCGGCAGCGTCCTGGCCGCTCGCCTCAGCGAGGACGGACGCCACGGGGTGCTTCTGCTGGAGGCAGGCCCGCGCGACCGCAACCCATGGATCCATCTGCCCATGGGCTATTCCAAACTCTACACCGATAGCCGCTACAACTGGATGTATGAGAGCGAGCCGGAAAGCGCCCTGCACGAGCGCGTGCTCTACCAGCCGCGCGGCAAGGTTCTGGGCGGCTCCAGCTCGATCAACGGCATGATGTATGTGCGCGGCAACGCGCTCGATTTCGACGACTGGGCCAAGGCTGGCTGCGCGGGATGGGCCTATGACGACGTGCTCCCCTATTTTCGCAAGGCCGAGGACCAATCGCGCGGCGCGAACCGCTGGCATGGCGTCGGCGGGCCGCTGAAGGTCTCCGACCAGTCCTTCGACCACGAACTGCCCAACGCCCTGTGCCGGGCCGCCGCCGAGGCCGGGCTGGCGCGCAACGAGGATTTCAACGGCGCCAGCCAGGACGGCTTCGGCTACTACCAGATGAACATCCACAACGGCCGGCGCTGGAGCGCGGCGCGCGGCTACCTCACGCCGGCGCGCAAGCGTCCCAACCTCAGGATCCTCACCAACGCCCGCGCCGAGCGCATTGTGGTCGAGGGCGGCGCGGCCAGGGGCGTGCTGTTCAGCCACGACGGCCAGAGACGCTACGCCGCCGCCGGCGAGATCATCCTTTCCGCCGGCACGATCGCCTCGCCGCAGTTGCTGATGGTGTCAGGCATCGGTCCGGCCGCGGCGTTGCGCGATCATGGCATCGAGAGCGTGCGGGACCTGCCGGAAGTCGGCGCCAACCTGCAGGACCACACCTGCATCCAGTTGATGTTCCGCTGCACGAAGCCCATCACCGTGAACGACATAGCCAACAGCCTGGCGCGGCGCATCGGCGTCGGCCTTCAATATGCCCTGACGCGAAAAGGCTATCTCGCCGAGACCGGCATCTATGTCGGCGGCTTCGCCCGCAGCGACGAAACGCAGGACCGGCCCGACATCCAGATGGCAATGGCGGCCTGGAGCGTCGTCGAGCGCACCGTGAAGGGCGCGCGCCAACATCCCTTCTCCGGCTTTTCCTTCAGCCCGGAGCACGTCAACCCCGACGCGCGCGGCACAGTCACGCTGCGTTCCGCCGACCCTGGCACGGCACCCAGGATCGTCTTCAACTTCTTCCAGAGTGAATACGACATCCGCGCCATGACCTTCGGCATCCGCCTGGTGCGCCGCATCTCGGAGCAGCCCGCCATGCAGCCCTACATCGCCTCGGAACTGCAGCCGGGCAAGGAAGTGCAAAGCGACGCCGAAATCCTGCAGTTCATCCGCGACAAGGCGGGCTCCGACATCCACGCCGTCGGAACCTGCCGCATGGGCGCCGATGCCGGCGCGGTGGTCGATCCGCGCCTGCGCCTCAACGGTGTCAGCGGGCTACGCGTTGCGGATGCCTCGATCATGCCGCGCGTCGTGCGCGGCAACACCCATGCCGCCGTCGTGATGATCGCCGAGAAGGCGGCCGACATGATCCTCGCCGATGCGCGATCCTGAATCCGGGCAGGCGCGCCGGCCCGACAACCTCACGCTGGCCAACTGGGATAGCGCGCCGAACAACCGGTGGGCCTATCAGCACATAAGCGATTTCCTTCCCACCGTTCCGATCGGCGTGGCGATCCCGATGCCGCTCGCGCCGGCGGAGGCAGGACTGCGGCTCGCCGGCCTGTCCTTCGACAATCATCGCGGGGAAAGGGTCGACGCCGGCGCCGCGCTGGACGCCTCGTGGACGGACGGCTTCCTCGTCATGCATCGCGGCCGTGTCCTCCATGAAGACTATCGCAACGGAATGCACCCCGGCAGCGTGCATCTGACACAGTCGGTTTCGAAATCGGTCGTGGCGGCGCTGGCCGGCATTCTCCATCATGGGGGCAGCCTCCCGCTGGGGAGGACCGTGGCGGCCTATGTGCCGGAATTCTCCGGCAGCGCCTATCGTGATGTCACCATCAGCCAGTTGCTGGACATGACGAGCGGCGTGAACTTCCCCGAGGACGTTGCCGATCCGGTCTCAGGCATCGGCCTGATGGACATGGCCGTGGGGTGGAAATCCATACCCGCCGGCAACAAGAGCCCGGCGTCGGTACGCCAACTGGTGGCTTCGCTGCGACAGCAGTCGCGCCCGCACGGCCAGCAATTCGAGTACAGGTCGATGGAGACCGAGGTGCTCGGCCTTTGCATCGAGGCCGCCGCCGGGGCAAGGCTGGCGGATCTCGTTTCCCGACTGATCTGGCAGCCGATGGGCGCCGAGCACGAGGCGAACTTCGCGGTCGATCCGGAAGGATACGCCATCGCCGATGGCGGTCTTTCCGCGAGCCTGCGCGATCTCGGCCGTTTCGGTCTCGTCTACGCGCAGGACGGCTGGGCGAACGGCAGGCAAATCGTGCCGGAGCAATGGGTGAAGCAGACCCGGATCGGCGACGCCAGCCTGTTCCCCCCGCGCTACAGGGTCGACCGTCCCAACGGCGCCTATCGCAATCAGTTCTGGATCGCCGACGTCGGCGGTTCAGTCATCCTGGCGCTCGGCGTCTACGGGCAGATGATCTATATCGACCACCGGCGGGATTTCGTCGGCGTGAAGCTCTCCACCTGGCCACAGGCGATCAACCCGGCCATGCGGATCGACATGCAGAATCTGATGAGCGGGATCGCTGGATCGCTCGGCCCGATCTAGACGGCCCCCAATCCAGAAGGCCTTGGGCGGACATGGTTCGACAAACGATCCGAAGCTACCGGCCGTCCTGAGGCAAATCGGACGGCGCCAACGGGTTCATGCGCTCGAGCGTCCGATCCTTCAGAATGAATTGATGCCAGAACGCGATCAGCGCATGCAGGCCCGCCAGCCAAAGAATGAGCGTTCCGCCGGTTTCGTGCAGATCGGCAATCTCGCCCGGCGCGCCTTGTACCGATGCTGCCAGGCTCGGCAGATCAATCCCAAGGAAGGAGACCGGAACGCCCAGCCTAGAGGCAGCATACCAGCCACTCAACGGCAGTGCGATGAGAAAGACGTAAAGGAGGCCATGTCCCGCGCGCGCTGCGAGATCGAGCCAGCGTTTTTGAGGATCTTCGACCCGGGGCGCGGCACCGATCCATCGGGCCAGTAGGCGAGGAACCACCAACAGCAATACGGCGAGCCCCACTGTGAAATGAAGGTAGGAGGGGTCGGTGCGCGCGCTGGGACCGCTCACGGCCGTCAGCCATGCAACGACCACAAGCACCGCGGTCAGCCAATGAATTGCGATCGTGATCTGCGAGTAGCGATGCATCAGTGCTGCTTTCATGTTCTTTTCGCGCTGCCCCTATCGCGCAAGCGCCGATATGTTTCAGATGACGCCGCCGTTGCTGTACCGCAATGGAGGTAGCTCTCGCAGGCCAAGCCTGCGGGTTCAATCTGGCCTTTCGGCGAATGCGCCTTTTCAGCGTGCCATAAGGACAGCCAGCCCCGCATCCTCGATCATGGATTTGGTCACGCCGCCGAAAATCCGCTCGCGCAGCCGGGAATGACCGTAAGCCCCCATGACCATGAGCTCGGCGCCTGTGTCGACCGCATGCTGGCGAAGAACATCGGCGACGGAATGGCCCGAGCTCGGCATGCGATCCACCGCGACCTTCACGCCATGTCGGGAGAGATAGGCCGCCACATCCGCTCCAGGCTCCGCGCCGTGATGCCGCTCGTCATCGATCGGGTCGACCATGGCAATACGGACCTCGTCGGCGGACGACAGGATGTCGAGCGCCTCCCGCACGGCACGCGAGGCTTCCAGGCTGGCGTCCCAGGCGACAAGGACGCGTTTCGGCTTCAACGTCGCGCGCGCTCCCTCGGGGACCAGCAGGATCGGCTTCCCGGATGAGAACAGCACGCCTGCAATGACCTTCTCCTTGAGCAGGCGGCTCGCGAGCATTTCCGGCCCGACAATGGTCAAATCGGCGTAGCGGGCGCGCCGGCCGATAATTTCATCCGCCCAGGACTGCTCCGGGTAATCGCTGCTGAGGTCCGCCGACACGGGGCTTTCCGACAGTATCTTGGATACCGCCGAGCCGCGCTTCTCCAGGACTTGCATTTCGGCCTCGCGTTCCGCGAGCCAGGCCGGCGAGACCACGGCCGCGTATTCTCCGCCTGACGGAGGCGCCGCGATGACCACGACAAGCACGGACAGATGCGCCTCGATTTCCTCGCACAGACCGGCGGCGAGCTTCAGATCACCGTCTCCGTGATCGGGTCCTGTAACCGTGAGCAATGTCTTGAATGGCATGGCGGCGGCTCCTTATTCACTATTCATTGGGAAAATATTCGCTCCAGACGCAGCCGTAGCCAGCCGAACGGCCTCCTTCCTTGCGCTGAATCAAATTGATCCCCCGCAAGATTGATCCCGGTCAACGTACGCGCCCGTCGCGCAGTTTAGCCTGACACCGACTGCTGGAGGCGGATCAATGAGAATCTTGACGACGATGTGTCTTTTCGCGCTGACGCTGAGTTCCGCGGCTGCGCAACAGATGAGCAACGGCCAGCAGGAATATCTGAATTCCTGCGCGGTCTGTCACGGCGTGGACGGCAAGGGCGACGGGCCCTTGGCCGATGAACTGCGCAAGCGCCCCTCAGACCTGACGACGCTGACGAAGCGCAATGGCGGGGAATTTCCGTACTGGCGGGTCTATGCCACGATCGACGGTCGCGGTCTCGTCCCGGCACATGGCGAGCGCGACATGCCGGTCTGGGGAAATCAGTTCCTGCCTGACGACGTGAAGCGTTACGGCCCCTATGGCGGGGAGGCCGTGACCACGGAACGCATCCATAACCTCGCCGGTTACCTTCAGACGCTTCAGCACTAGCAAGTCCCGCGAAACTTCGGTCGTCGAGGCGGAACGATGATGCAACCAAAGCCAAGAGCAGATGCAATGATCGCTGAGAACCAGGATGCCGCGGTCGAGATGTTGAAGGATCCCGCCAGCCATGGCGAGGCCGGTCCCGTCGAGACGATCGAAACGCACATTTCCTGGATCTTCCTTGTCGGGCAACGCGCGTTCAAGATGAAGCGGGCGGTCAAGCTACCCTATGTCGATTTTTCGACGCCGGCCTTGCGGCTCGCTGCGTGCGAGAGGGAAGTGGAGTTAAACTCCAGGACGGCGCCCGGCCTCTATCTCGATGTTCACCGCATCACGCGCTCGGGAGATCGGCTCGTCATGGACGGATCGGGGGAACTGGTCGACGCTGCCATTGAGATGGTCCGCTTCGACCAATCGAGACTTCTCGATCGCATGGCCGCGGCGGGGATGTTGACACCCGCGCTGATGACGGGCGTGGCGCGCATGATCGCGCAATACCACCGCGGCGCCGAAGTGATCCATGCCGGTAGCGGGTCGGCGAATATCGGCGGCGTGCTTGAGATCAACTCGGCCGGATTCGCGACGAGCCACGTGTTCGACGGAACGGAGATCGAAACGCTCACCGCGGCGTTTCGCGCCGCCCTCGCCCGCCATGCCAGCCTGCTTGACCGGCGCGAGGCAGCGGGCCGGGTCCGCCTGTGCCATGGCGACCTGCATCTGCGCAACATCTGCATCTTCGACGGCGAGCCTCGCCTGTTCGATTGCATCGAGTTCAATGATCAGATCGCCACCGTCGATGTCCTCTATGATCTCGCATTCCTGCTGATGGATCTGTGGCATCGCGGTTTCCCGCAATTCGCCAATCTGGTGATGAATCGCTATCTCGACGACGCCGATGACGAAGACGGCTTCGTTCTCCTGCCTTTCTTCATGGCGGTGCGGGCGGCGGTGCGCGCCCACGTGACCGCGACGCAGGTCGAGGAAGGCAGCCGGGACTCCGCGAAGCTGATCGCCGAAGCGCGGTCCTATTTCCAGCTCGCGCAAGCCCTGCTGGCCGAAGCGCCGCCTCGGCTCGTCGCGATCGGCGGTTTGAGCGGCTCGGGCAAGACGACGGTCGCCGAGGCGCTCGCCCCGCGGATCGGCCCGCCGCCCGGCGCCCGGATCATCGAGAGCGACCGCATCCGCAAGGCCATGCACGGCGTTCCGGCCGAAACGCGACTGCCGGACAAGGCCTACCGGCCGGGCGTATCGGAACGCGTCTATCGTCAACTCGCCTGGCTGTCGGAATTGATCCTTGCCGAGGGCGGATCCGTCGTCGCCGACGCCGTCTTCGACAAGCCTGAGGATCGCGACAGGATCGAGCGCGCCGCGAGCGGCGTAAATGTCCCGTTCGCGGGGTTTTGGCTGGCGGCGGATCCGTCGGTGCTTTGGCGCCGGGTCAGCGAGCGCAAGGGTGGCCCCTCCGATGCCACGGTGGACATCCTATCGCGGCAATTGCAGCGCGATGCCGGCACCGTGACCTGGCGCAAGATCGAGGCGGACCGCAAGGTGGCCGAAATCGCCGCCGAGATGGCGGCCTCTACCGCAGGCATCGCCTCATCCGAGGTGAGCGCCAGGAAGAAGACGGGATCGTAGGGCCGACCGGCGCTTAGCTGATCTCAAGCGTCGCCATGGACAGGCCCGCCTCGCTGGGGTGGCGGGCTATCGCGAACCCGAGCTCCCGGCACATTGTGAGCATCTTGCTGTTTTCGTTGAGGATTATGCCCTCAATACGGCCGATGCGTTCAGCCTTCGCATAGTCGATGACCTGGTTCAGCAGATCCCATCCCAAGCCATGGCCCTGCAGGTCCGACCGCACGAGCAGCGCATATTCGCCGCTCCTGCGATCGGGGTCGCAGGAAAGCCGGCCGATTCCCGCCAGCGCTCCCGTGTCCTTTTCAAGCGCGACGAAGGCGATGTCGCGATCGTAGTCGATCTGCGTCAGCCGCTTCAGCATCTGGTCCGGGAAGTTCTTCCGCAGCGACAGGAACCGGAACCTCAGGTCGTCAGGGGAGATCCTTGCCAGGAACGCGGGATAGAGCTCTACGTCGGCCGGCATGATCGGCCGGATGTGAAAGGTCATGCCGTCCGACAGAAAATCGCGGCTCCATCCCGACGGATAGGGTCTTATGGCAAGCGCCGGGTTCGGCGCTGGTTCATCCACCCGTAGCGGGTCGATTTCGATGCGGGCATCGAGCGCGACCACGCCTTGGGCATCGGCCAGCAACGGATTGATGTCGAGGGAGACCAGGCAAGGGAAGTCGACGATCATTTGCGACAGGCTGTTCAGCGCGGCGACGATCGCGCCGCGGTCGGCCGGCTTGCGATCGCGGTAGCCGGCAAGCAGCCGGCCTATCCTGGTCGCGTCGATCGCGTCTCCGGCCAGCACGTCGTCAAGAGGCGGCAGGGCGATCGCGGTGTCGTTCACGACCTCGACCGCCGTGCCGCCGGCGCCAAACAGAATGACCGGGCCGAACATCGGATCCAGGTTCATGCCCAAGATGAGTTCCTGCGCATGCTTGCGCGCGACCATCGCTTGTACGCTGTAGCCGTCCACCTTCGTCCCAGGCGACTGCTCCCGCAGGCGTGTCTCGATCGACCGGGCTGCCTCCGCTGCCCTCTCCGCAGTGCCAATGTCCAGCACCACGCCGCCGACGTCCGACTTGTGCGAGACCACCTTCGACAGCAACTTGACAACCACGGCTTCCGAGCTTTTTAGAAGCTCGCCGGCTGCCCGCGCCACTTCAGCGATGGATCCGGCGACAATGGTTCGCGGCACGGGAATTCCGTAGGCTTCTATCGCCGCTTTTGCTTCCGGCTCCGTCAGCATGCGCCGCCCTTCGGCGGCTACCTGCCGGAAGATGGCTTGAGCCGATGCCTTGCCGTCGGCCTGGTCGCCACCCCGGCTCGAGGGAGTCCGCAGGAGCGCCCGCTGGGCCCGCGACCACTCGCCGAGATAGGACGCCGCGATCGCCGCGTCCTCCGGCGTCTCGAAGCTCGCGATGCCGGCTTCCGTCAGGATGCGCCGGCCTTCGCGCGCGGTATACTCGCCGAGCCAGCACGCAAGGAGCGGTTTTCCGCCGATCTCGCCCTCGTCACCAAGCTCGGCCACCTTCCTGGCCGCGTTTGGCGAAGAACCGAGCCCTGTGGGGCAGTTCATGACCAGGATGACGTCCGTTCCCGGATCCGCCGCCAGGGCTTCGAGCGCCGCTCCGTAACGCTCCGGCGCGGCGTCGCCGACGATATCGACCGGATTTGCATGCGACCAGGTCGGCGGCAGCACGCTGTCGAGCCGCTCGATCGTCGACGGCGCAAGTTCAGCCAACTCGCCGCCACGGTCGACGAGCTTGTCGACGGCAAGGACACCGGCCCCGCCGCCATTGGTGACGATGCCGACCCGTGCCCGCTCGAGGGGAGCGTGGCGCGCGACCGTCTCGGCGGCGTCGAGCAGCTCGGCGAGATCATCCACACGCAGCACCCCTGCCCTGCGCAAGGCGGCGTCCACCACCCTGTCAGCGCCCGAAAGCGCGCCGGTGTGTGTCGCCGCCGCCTTGGCCGCCTGTTCGTGCCGGCCGGGCTTGATCGCGATAACCGGCTTGAGGCGCGCCGCCGCCCGCGCGGCCGACATGAACTTGCGCGGATTGGGTATGGTTTCGAGATACATCACGATGGCGCGCGTGTG
>RXJA01000296.1 GCA_003963455.1 Hyphomicrobiales bacterium | reverse complement strand
CAGCTTTCGCCGGGCAGCAAATGCCGGCTCGCCTTCTTGGCGGCACGGTAGGCCGTCAGGCCCGCATCCGCGTAGGGCGCGACATCCTTGGGCGCCAGCGTCTTCGGCAGCGCCACGATGTTGCGCTCGGAGGTGCAAAGATATTCGGCGTAGCCGCCATTGCAGTCGAGCCCCGGAAACTTCCCGGGGCCATGCATGTCGAAGCCGCGACGGCAGGCGAGGCAGGTGCCGCCGGATATCTTCGGATGGACGATGACCGGATCACCGACCTTGATGCCTTCCACCTCCTTGCCGATCGCCTCGACCCAGCCGGCGTTCTCGTGGCCCATGATCAGCGGCAGCAGGGCGTCCCCGGTCGGATCCATATGCGGGCGCCATACGCCCTCGATGATGTGCAGGTCCGTCCGGCAAACGCCGGCGCCGCCGATGCGCACGATCACGTCCGTGGATTTGGTGATCTTAGGGTCCGGGACTTCCTGTTGGGAGACCCATTCGCTCCCGGTCAGGCTGTCGTCGTATCTGGTGAGAACCTGGGCTTTCATCGTTGTCTCCTCCGCGGGCCCGAGCATTGCGCCGGCCTTCGACCAGGAGATCAGCAACCTGCGTGCCAGACCATAAATTTCAATAAAATCAATTGCTTGATATTCGGGCCCCGGAGCGCAGACGTCCATCGGCTGAACAGTTCCGGGCGCAAACCGTCCAGTTTCCAGCCAAGCTCAAGTCGATGTCGCGGCGCTTCATTCGGACGTGCCGCGCAGCGGAGGAA
Organism: Hyphomicrobiales bacterium; assembly: GCA_003963455.1. GTDB lineage: Bacteria > Pseudomonadota > Alphaproteobacteria > Rhizobiales > Rhizobiaceae > Mesorhizobium. The sequence continues at coordinate 53,060 of RXJA01000296.1, read as the reverse complement.
CCATGTTGCACCTGTCCGGAATTGACCGCGCGCGTCAGGCCCTGGAACGCGGAGACCGGCTGCCGGGCGGAACGCTGCCGGCGGCCATCGCCGAGAGCTGGCAGCGCTGCCGCGATCTCGGGCTCGATCCGCGCTCGATCCCGAACGGCGAGGTGATGGCTTTCGCCGACGTGACGCGCAAGCGCGAGCAGGTTGCGGCCCTGCGCCGCCTGGCGCTCGCGGAGATGAAGCTGCTGCATTCCCAGATCGCCGGGTCGAATTTCATCATCGCGCTCGGCGATGCCGAAGGCATGGTGCTGGATACGATCAGCGACCAGCACTTCGCGGACAGCACCGCCGGCCGATCGGTCATCCCCGGCAGCATATGGAGCGAGGCTCTGTATGGAACCAACGCGCTTGGACTGGCCGCCGCCGGCAAGGAGGCCGCCGCCGTCTACGGGCGCGAGCATTATTTCACCTGCCACGGCCATCTGAGCTGCATGGCAGCGCCCATCCTCGATTCGAACGGCCGCATCCTCGGCCTCCTCGACGCATCCTGCTCCAATGAAGCGCGCCAGCAGCATACCCACGCGCTGGTGCGCATGGCCGCCGCGCAGATCGAAAACGGCCTGATCTTCCAGGAACGCGCGGAGTGCTTCATCCTGGCCTTTCACCCGCGCGCCGAATATCTGGATACGCTTTCGGCCGGCCTTGTCGCCGTCTCGCGCGACGGCGAGGTGATCTCGCTCAACAGGCCCGGCACCTCCCTGCTCGCGGGGCTCCCGGTGGCCCCTGGCAGCCATTTCGACCAGTTGTTCGAGACAAGCTTCGGGGCCACGATCAGCGGCCTCCTCAACGGCGGCGTCACCACCATCCGCGACCGGGCGGGCAGCGGCGTCTTCATGGTGTGCCGCCAGATCGCCCCGGGCGGGCGCGTATCACCGGCGCGGCCGTCCGGCGTCGCGCCAGCGGCCCATAATGACCGCGCGCCTGATTTCGTGTGCGAGGACCGCGGCCTGAAGCGCGCCGTCGCCGAGATCGGCCGGGCCGCGGCGCTGCGCATGCCGATCCACATCACGGGCGAGACGGGAACAGGCAAGGAATTGATGGCGCGCCATGTCCACACCGTCAGCGGCAGGAAAGGCGAATTCGTCGCCGTGAACTGCGGCGCGGTGCCGGAGCAGCTCTTCATAGCCGAGATCTTCGGACATGAACGCGGCGCCTATACCAACGCCCGCAGCGAAGGGTCGCCAGGCCTCGCGCGCCTCGCCGACAGGGGCACGCTGTTCCTCGACGAGGTCGCCGACATACCCCTGCCCGCCCAGACCGCGCTGCTGCGCTTCCTCGATTCCATGGAAGTCCGCGCGATCGGCGGACAGCACACGCACAGGGTGGATGTGCAGATCGTCTCCGCCACGAACCGCGATCTTGGCGAAATGGTTGCCGAGCGCAGCTTCCGCGCCGACCTGCTCTATCGGCTCAACGCCTTCACGCTGCATCTGCCGCCGCTGGGAGCACGTTCCGACTTCGCGCTGATCGTGCGGCACCTGATGCGCAAGCTCGCGCCGGAGGCGGCCATCACCGACGCCGCGATCACGGCGCTTTCGCTACGCAAGTGGCCCGGCAACATCCGCGAACTCCAGGCAGCGCTGCAGCGCGCGCTTGTCCGCGGCATGGATTTCGTGGACGAAGGATCCTTCGACGATTGCTCGCCACCGGAAGAAACGGACAGTTGCGCAGCCTGCCGCGGAAACCCACTCGACGAGAACAGGTGCCGCGAAATTCGCCGGACCTATCGCGACGCGTCCGAAAACATCTCGGAAACGGCGCGCCGGCTCGGCCTTTCGCGAACGACAGTGTACAAGCATCTGGGCCTGTGAGAAGCGCCCTGGCCGGATCGATCGGTCGCGTCCACTGGCCTTGCCTGTCAATAGGAACGTGGCATTCCGAGCACATGCTCGGAGAGATAGGACAGGATGAGGTTCGTCGAGATTGGCGCCACCTGGTAGAGCCGGGTCTCGCGGAACTTGCGCTCGACATCGTATTCCTCGGCGAAGCCGAAACCGCCATGCGTCTGGATGCACGCGTTGGCGGCCTCGTTCGAGGCATCGGCGGCCAGCATCTTGGCCATGTTGGCTTCGGCGCCGCAGTCGAGGCCGGCCTCGTAGAGGCGCGTCGCCTCGCGGACCATCAGTTCGGCCGCGCGCATGTTGGCATAGGCCCTGGCGATCGGAAACTGGATGCCCTGATTGGCGCCGATCGGCCGGCCGAAGACGTTGCGCTCGCAGGCATAGGCGGAAGCCTTGCCGATCAGCCATTTGGCGTCGCCGATGCATTCGGCGGCGATCAGGATCCGCTCGGCATTCATCCCGGATAGGATATAGCGGAATCCCTTGCCCTCCTCCCCGACGAGGTTTTCGGCCGGGACCTTGACGTTGTCGAAAAAGACCTCGGTCGTGGAGTGGTTCATCATGGTCCGGATGGGCCGGATCGAAAGACCCTGGTTGAGCGCCTCGCGCATGTCGAGGATGAACACCGAAAGGCCTTCGGTGCGCTTGGATACCTGATCTTTCGGGGTCGTGCGGGCAAGCAGCAGCATGAGGTCGGAATATTCGGCCCGGCTCGTCCAGATCTTCTGGCCGCTGACGACATAATGGTCGCCATCCTTACGGGCGAATGTGCGGATGGAGGTCGTGTCGGTGCCGCTGCCGGGCTCGGTGACGCCGAACGCCTGCAGCCTCAACTCGCCGGAAGCGACCTTCGGAAGATACCGCTGCTTTTGCTGCTCATTGCCATGCCGCAGCAGCGTCCCCATGACATACATCTGCGCATGGCAGGCGGCGCCGTTGCAACCGGCGCGCTGGATCTCCTCGAGCACGGCCGCCGCCGACGCCAGCGTCAGGCCCGCCCCGCCATATTCCTCGGGGATCAGCGTCGCGAGGTAGCCCGCTTCCGTCAGCGCGTTGACGAAATCCAGCGGGTAGGCGCGGTCAGCGTCGAGCTTGCGCCAGTATTCGCCCGGAAACCGCTCGCAGAGCCGACGCACGGCCTCGCGGATCTCCTCGTTGTCGACATCCTTGAACATCAAGCGCTCCGTGCGGCACGTGCCTGGGGACGCGCGTCTCCACCAATTTCAAACAAACCCAGCGAGCGCACCGGACGGTTGTCGGGCAGTGCGAGGACAGCGCCGATCAGTCCGTCGGCACGGGCTGGCGAACTGCCGCCGGCGACGAGCTGTGCGCGCGCTTTCTTGGAGAGCTCGCCTGCCGTCAGCGGATCGCCCGGATCTCCCTTGGCGTCGTGCCGCACGGCGGAAAGACGCCGGCCGGAAACCGTCTCCACCACGATTTCGGCGCCCCAGGATTCGGGGTACGCAGCCTCGATCTTCGGCGCCAGCTCGACGTCGACCTTCTTGCGTTCGCCGGCCATTCGTTGCCGAGCATCGGCGTCGAAACTTGCCTGGTCGACGCGGCCGTTCGCGAGCGCTATCGCCACCGTCTGCTGGAGCGAGAACTTGGCGCTGTAGTAGTCCTCGGGGTTGGGCCGGTCGCACACGTCCAGCGCGGCCCGGTAAGCCTTGACCTTCACCCTGGCAATGACTTCGCCGGCAATCTCCTTATGCAGGGCGATCGCGCCATCGATCGCCGGATGGGTATGGCGGCAGCAAGGCCAGGGCTTGATCGAGGTGTTGATCAGTTGCCAGGCTCTTTCGGGACCAGCCGTCACGACCTCCGGGATCGGGTCGGGACACATGCCCGCGTAGAAGCCCTTCTCGCCCTCCAGGATGTTTTCCGCGCCCGTGAAGCCTTCCCTGGCCAGGAACGATGCAAGCACCCCCGATTCCGCTGCGCGGGCGGTGTGAAGATGCTTGCTCATGGCGCCTTCGGCCAGGAACTCCCAAAGCCCCGATGACTGGGCCCCGGCGTTGCCGAGCGCCCAGACGGTCCTGGTTTCGTCGAGGCCGATGAGCTCGGCCACGGCAAAGGCCGCGCCGAACGGCCCGCAGGTCGAGGTGTTGTGCCAGATCCGGTAATGCTTCTTGCCGACGGACATGCCGACGCGGCAACAGGCTTCGTATCCCGCGAGAACCGCGCGGAGGAACGCTTCTCCGCCAAGGTCGTGGTCGTGGGCCACGGCCCAGGCCGCCGGAATGACGACACTTCCCGGATGGGTCACCGAATCCCGATGCAGGTCGTCCATCTCCAGGATATGGGACAAGCCACCGAGATAGAACGCCTTGCGGGCCGTGTCCGCCTGCGTCGGCGGCGCGACCGCCTTGAGCATGCGGGCGGGTTCGGTCGGCAACGCGCCAAGCGCGCAGCCGAGCGTGTCCAGAACGAACAGCGACGCCCATTCCAGATCGCGTTCTGTCACCGGCTTTTCACGGATCAGCCGGGTCAGGTCACGGGTCAGGCTCATGGCGTTCTATTCCCTGTGCGTTGGGATCCTGCCGTATCCGGCGGACCGAACTCCCGCCGCAAAACCACATCATGTTCGCCGAGCGAGGGCACCTTGCCTAGCCGGGGACGTTTGCCATCGACGGTGACCGGCGGCGCAAAGAGTTCGACCAGACCGACCGGCGTCTCGACAGCGACCCTGGTCGCGCTGCGATGCACCGCCAGATCCGCCATGGTCGACACACGGCCATATCCGATGCGCACCCGGTCCAGCAGTTCGCACAAGGCGGATATGGTGTAGGATGCCAGGATCGCCTGCACGCAAGCGTCGAGCGGCTCGCGGTTCTTGATGCGCAGCACGTTGCGCTCGAATCTCGGATCCATCGCCACCGACGGCTGACGCAGAACGCTCTCGCAGAAGACGGCCCATTCGCGCTCGTTCTGGACGGCGATCAGGATTTCCCCGTCGCTCACGCGAAACCGCCCGTAAGGGGCGATCGAGGGGTGGGCGAGGCCGAGCCGGCCGGGCTCCTTGCCGCCGTAACGGCGCGCCAGGTACGGCACGTTCATGTATTCGGCGAGGGTGTCGAACAAGGAGACCTGCAGGTGGGCCCCCTCCCCGGTCCGCTCGCGCATGATCAGCGCTTCGAGGATGGCGGCATAGGCGGCCTGTCCCGTGGCGATATCGGATATCGATATGCCGACGCGGGCCGGGCCCGACGTAGCCGATCCCGTGACACCGGCCAGACCCGCCTCCGCCTGGATGAGCAGGTCGTAGGCTTTCCGCTCCTGATCCGGCGTTCCCTGCGCATAGCCGCCGATGTCGCACACGATCAGCCTGGGGAACCGCCGCCTGAGCTCGGCGCTGCCGATACCCAGCCTGTCGGTGGCGCCGGGCACCAGGTTCTGGACGAACACATCGGCCGTGGCGAGCATCGCCTCGACCAGCGCCAGGTCATCCGGCTGCTTCAGGTCGACGGTGCAGGACTGCTTGCCACGATTGTTCCAGACGAAATAGCTCGACAGGCCCTGAACATAATCATCGTAGCCGCGCGCGAAATCGCCCTCGGGGCGCTCCAGCTTGATGACGCGGGCGCCGGCGTCGGCCAGCCGGGACGTCGCCAAGGGCGCGGCCACGGCTTGCTCCAGCGAGACGACGGTTATTCCCTCCAGCGCGCCCGGCATGGCTCGCTCCTTATCCTGCTTTTCCGGGATCGTCCGCATTTTCGGGGCCCGGAGAAGGCTGGCGCGGCTCCCACACGCCCAGCTTCCGCAGGACGCGCACCTCATCGCGTATGAGGGTCGTCAACGCGCGAATGACTGTCGTGGTCGGCCGCTGGCTGGACGTCGCCAGAAGCAGTTCCCGCTCGATCGGCGGATTGCGGATGCGCCAGTAGTTTATCCTGCCCTCCGCGACGAGGTTGTGGCAGCTCGAATAGGACAGGATGGTGTAGCCTATCCCCGCTTCGACGAGGCGCAAGGTGGAGGGCATGGCGTCGACCTCGACTTCGATGTTGGGCTCGATGCCGGCGGATCCGAGGATGTGATCCAGCACCACCCGCAGACCGTGCGGCCTTGCCGGCAGGATCATCGGCAGCCGGGACATCACGTCGGCATCGACGGGTCCGGGCCCGAGATTGTGCGGGTCGTTCTTGGCGCCGAGCAGGAACAGTTCGTCGCGCAGGATGGGCTCGGCCAGAAGATTGTTCATCCTCGGCGCGTTGTACAGGACCGCGACATCGATCTTGCCCATCACCAGCCATTCGAGCAGATGGCCGCTGAAGCCTTCGATCACCCTCAGGCTCACCTGAGGGAACTGGGCGCGGAAATTCTGCACCAGAGGCGCCGTCAGCACGACGCCGACCGATGGCGGCATTCCCAGCACGATCGTGCCGCGTGGATTCGATCGCAGCGCCGCAAGTTCCGTCTCGGCGCGCGCCGCCTGCTCGAGCAGCGCCACGGCGTAGCTTTGCAGGATCTTGCCGGCTTCCGTAAGCACGATGCCGCGGCCGTTGCGGTAGAGCAGCGCTACCCCGACCTTGTCCTCGAGCGACTTGATCTGACGGCTCAGCACCGGCTGGCTGATGGACAGCGCCACCGCCGCGCGGGAGAAACTGCCGAACTCGGCCACGGCGGTAAACAGCTGCAATTGCTTCAGATCGAACATTCAGTGCGGCCTCTGGCTCGAATGCGGAACCGCATTGTCGAAGCACGCGGCAAACGCCGGAGTTTGGGACACGGAGCGATGGTTGACAAGTGAGGCCCAACCGGCGCCCTGCAAAGCTGTTATGCGGCGAGCGAAGCTTATGCTGCGCTCCGGAATTGGCTTAGTTGCTACCACATGGCCGCCTGAACGAGGATGGCCTTCCCGGAGTAAATACTTTGCAGACTCGAACGCTTGGGTTCGTTGGGCTCGGCCGCATGGGCGCGCCCATGGTAAGACGGCTCGCGGAAGCGGGCCACCACGTCATCGTCCATGATCGCCGGCCGGATGCGGCCGCCGACCTGCCGGGCAACTCGATAAGCGTGGCCGCCACGGCCGCCGCCGTCGCGGACGAGGCCGAAGTGGTATTCTGCAGCCTGCCGACACCGCCCATTGTCAAGGAAGTGGTGCTTGGCGCCGAAGGCCTGACGTCGGGCGCAAAAGCCAAGGTTGTGATCGACCTGTCGACCACCGGTCCCAGCATGGCCAAGGCCATCGCGGCGGAGCTGGCCGGCCGCGGCATCGCCTGGGTCGACGCGCCGGTCTCAGGTGGCATCGCCGGGGCCCGCAACGGTTCGCTCGCGGTGATGGTTTCGTGCAAGAAATCGGTATTCGACGAGATCGAGCCGGTGCTGGCCAATTTCGGCAAGCGGTTCTACTGTGGCGAAAACGCCGGCACCGCCCAGGTCGCCAAGCTCGGCAACAACATGATCGCGGCCGCCGTCATCCTGCTTTCCGCCGAGGCGCTTGCGATGGGTGTGAAATCCGGGCTGGACCCGCGCATCATGTGCGACATCATCAATGCGTCGAGCGGCCGCAACAGCGCCACCCAGGACAAGTTCCCTCGCGCGGTGCTGCCGGGAACGTTCGATTTCGGCTTCGCCACCGCCCTGTCCTACAAGGACGTTCGCATGTGCGTCGACGAAGCGGAAAATCTCGGCGTACCGATGGTCGCGGGCTCGCTGGTAAGGCAAATGCTGGCCGCCACGAATGCCCGTTTCGGACCGGACTCGGACTTCACCTCGATGGTACGCATCGTCGAAGAATGGGCGGGAATAGAAATCCGCGGCTAGAGCGGTTTCAGCGCTTCACGGAATCGCCGAACCGCTCTAAGCCTTTGTTTTTACGCAATTCCGGACGGGAAAACCGCTTCACACTCTTCCTGGAATTGCTCTGAAAGGGCAGGAACCGCGGAGAACTTGGGATGGCAAGCTTCACGAAGCAATTGGCTGACACTCTGGCCGACCTGCCGTTGGAAGTGTTCAGTCCGGCCGCCATCGCCAAGGCAAAGCTTTGCCTGCTCGATTTCCTCGGCTGCGCCTTCGAGGCTTCCGCGCTCGATCCGAGCCAGCAGGCGCTGGCCGCGGTGACGCCGGCGCGCGGCGGCCACATCATCGGCGAAAACCGGCAGGCCACCCCGGCGGACGCGGCTTTCGTCAACGCGGTAAAGGGGCACGGCCTGGTCCGCGAGGACATGCATGCCGGATCGGTATGCCATCACGGTGTCGTCGTCTGGCCGCTTCTCCTGGCGCTGGCCGAGACAAAGGCTGTTTCGGGGGCGGACCTGCTGCGGGCGGCCATCGTCGCCTACGAGGTCGGCGGACGGCTGGGTAGGATGCTGATCGACCGGGAACTTTCGGGACTGTTCAGGCCGACGGGGCTGGTGGCTCCGATCGGCGCGGGATGCGGCGCCGCGCGGCTGCTCGGCCTCGACAAGGGACAGACCGCGGCCGCGATCGCCTTCGCCGCCAACACATCTTCCGGCCTCAACCAATGGCCGCAGAGTGGCGGATCGGATATGTTCTTCCATCCCGGCTTCGCCGCGCGCAACGCATGGATGGCCGTCCAGCTGGCTGCCGCCGGCGCCTATGGCAGCCCGGACGCGCTCGAGGGACGCTCCGGCTACTTCGCGGCGTTCGCACGCCGGCCGATGCCAGGGCCGGTGGAGCTCTTTCCCGACGGCGAAGCCGACATCCTGGCCGTCTATCACAAGGCGGCGCCCGCCTGCAATTTCGCCCAGACGGCCTGCCAGACCGCGCTGAAGCTCGTCGAAATGATCGGCCCCGGCGCGGCACCCGTCGAACGGATCCATATCCGCGTCCCCGCCGCCGCGGCGGCCTATCCGGGTTGCGACAACACCGGGCCCTTCGAGCGTTCGCTGCAGGCTAAGATGAGCATTCCTTTCGGCGTCGCGGCGGTGTTCGCCGGCGGCCGCCTGTCGGAAGACAATTACAGGAACCTGCGGCACAAGGAGACGCTGCGGCTGATCGATGCCTGCGACCTCTCGGCGAGCGAGGAACTGACGGCGCAGTTTCCGGCCAGGCAGGGCGCCAGCATCGATGTCGTCCTCGGCGACGGGCGGCAACTGTCGATGGGCCTTCAGGACGTCATACCGGCCACCGAAGCCGAAATCCGCGAGCGCTTCAGGTCGGCCGCCGTGCCGATCGTGGGCGACGAGCCGGCAAGATCGATCGAGGACTTCATCGACAGGCTGGACTCCAAGAAGGATGCCGGCCGGCTGATGCCGCTCTGCGCAACGAAGGAAAAGACCAGGCAGCGAAAAGCGGCTTGAGCGGGAAGGCCCGTGGGGAGGGGTCTGGATGACAGTTCGGCGCAAGACAGCCTTCGTGAGCGGCGCGGCGAGCGGCATCGGCCGCGCCATTGCGACAAGCCTCCAGGCCGAAGGCGCCCGCATCGTGCTCGCGGATCGGCAGGCCGAGGCGCTTCAGGCGTTGGCGAGCCAGTTGGGCGGCGAGGTTTTTGCGCTTGCCCTGGACATTACCGATGCATCCGCCGTCGACGCTTGCCTTGAGCACGTGCCGGCCGAATTCCGCGACATCGACATACTGGTGAACAATGCGGGCCACGATATCGGCGGCCGCATACGCTTCGACCAGGGATCGCCGGACGACTGGTCGGCGATCATCGAGACCAATCTGATCGGCCTGATGCGCGTGACGCGCGCGATCCTGCCGGGCATGGTCGCGCGCGGCCGGGGCGACATCGTCAACATGAGTTCGATCAGCGCGCTCCGGATCGTACCCGAGCAGGCGCCCTACTCCGCCAGCAAGGCCGGTGTTCACATGCTGAGCGACATCATCCGCGGCGAGCTCGCGGAAACCCCGCTACGCGTTATCGAGATCATGCCCGGCCTGACGCGCACCAACATCGTCACGACCCGGCACCGCGGCGACGAGGAAGCGGCGCGGCAATATTTCGAGCGCTTCGGCATGGCGCTCGATCCCGAGGACGTGGCGCGCTGCGTGATGTTCGCGCTGAGCCAGCCGCCGCATGTCCAGATCGCGCAGATGTTCGTGCTGCCGACGAACAGATGGTAGGTCCCCACCATCGGCTTTAGTCATCGTTCGGGTTTGCCCTGAGCCCGCCGCTTCCGGCCGGCTCAGTGGACGGCCGCGTACATGATGCGGCTCTCGGTTGCCTCGGCGATATCCATCTCCTCGACGACGCGCCCCTGCCGGGCAACGAGGATACGGTCCGACAGAGCCAGGATCTCGGGCAAATAGGACGAGATCACCACCACCGCCATGCCGCTGTCGGCAAGCTCGTTGATGAAGTTGTGGATCTCGACGATGGTACCGACATCCACGCCGCGCGTCGGCTCGTCCAGGACGACCAGCTTCGGCTTCTGGATCAGGGCCTTGGACAGCACCACCTTCTGCTGGTTGCCGCCGGACAGCTCGATCACGCGAGCATCGGCGTCGATCGCCTTGACGCCGAGCCGCTTGGTCCAGGCCGTGGCAAGCTCGCGCGCGTTGCGCGGCGTGACGACGGTCAGCGGATTGGTGCCGGTCGCCAGCGCCCCGAGCTGGACGTTGCTGGCGATGGTCATCGTCTCGAAGAAGCCCTCGATCTTGCGGTCCTCGGTGACGTAGACGATGCCGTCGCGCACCGCGGGCCGCGGCGTGCGATAGCGGACCGGCCGGTCCTCGAAGCGTACCGTGCCGCCGTGGAAATAGTCCCGTTTCAAGACGCCGGCGACGATCTTCATCGTCTCCGTCCGTCCTGCCCCGACCAGCCCGAACATGCCTGTCACCTGCCCCGCGAATACGGAGAACGAGGTGTTGCGGACCGTGTTGCCCATCGAGAGATTCTCGACGCTCAGGATCTTCTTGCCCATCGGCCGCGCCTTGCGCTTGTCGCCGGCGTAGAGCTCGCCGGACAGGCTTCGCCCGACCATCGCCTGCACGATGCGATCGCGGTCGAAATTGCGCGTGTCGTCGGTGACGACGACCTTGGCGTCGCGCATCACCGTGATGCGGTCCGACAGATAGAGCGCTTCCTCCAGCGCATGACTGATGAAGATGATGGCGATGCCCTGCTCCTTCAGCCGGCGCGCCAGGTTGAAGAAGTGGAATTTTTCTTCCGGCGTCAGCGTCGCGGTCGGCTCGTCGAAGATGATCAGCCGGGCGTGGTGATGCACGGCGCGCGCGATCTCGACCATCTGCTTCTTGCCGGCGCCCAGGGTGGAAACCTGCGAGGTGGGATCGACGTAGAAATTGAGCGACAGGAGATAGCGCTGCGCCTGGATGTTGAGGCCGCGCAGGCGGTTGAAGAGCTTTTCGTCGCCGAGATAGATGTTCTGCGCCACCGACATGGACGGAACCAGATTGGTTTCCTGAAAGACCATGGCGACGCCATGCACGAGCGCGTCGGAAGGCGAGTTGAAAACCGTCGGCTTGCCGTCCAGCACCATCTCGCCCGAGGACGGCTGATAGACCCCGGCAAGCACCTTCATCAGCGTCGACTTGCCGGCGCCGTTTTCGCCGAGGATGGCATGTATCTCGCCCGGGCGGACGTCGAGGTTGACGTCCGAGATCGCGAGCACGCCGCGAAAATCCTTGGAAACCCCGCGCAACTGAACCAGTGAATTCATGCCGCCGTCTCGTCGTCGATTGCCACGATCTTGCCCGAGCCCCTGGCGCCGGCGATCAACCTGCCGCCTGCCTCGCAGAGCGACGTCACGCCATGGACACCGCCATCGGCGCGGCTCTGGTAGCTGCGCAGCATGGCCATGCGCTCGTCGCATCGCACCACCAGGCCGGTCGACCATGTCGGCGACCAGGGCTTGAGCATGTTGAGCTTCTTGCGGGCGCCACCCTGGATCGGCTCGAGAAAGCTCTTTCCGGTCGCCAGCGCCGGAGCGATCCAGTAGGCCGGCTCGATCGTGTCGACCATGCGGCGCCGGTATTCGTCCTCCTTGAGCACGAATTCGACCAGCGGATTGCGCGGCGCGAACATCGCCAGCCAGAAACCGCCCGAAGCGGACGGGGTCATGCGGCCCGGATAGGCGGGCAAGGCCGCGAGCGCGACGCGGGGCCGTGAGCCGCCCGCCAGGGCAAGGACGCGATGCCGCCACGCTTCGGCGACAAAGATGTCCTTTCCCGAAAGCGCGAGGCCCGCCGCGAACTCCAGCCCGCCCAGAAGCCGTTCGGCGCGGCCGCTGCCGGTATCGATCCGCCAGACCGAGCCGCTCGCCGACTTCGTCATCAGGTCGCGCTTCCATTCGCTCGCCGCGTGGCGATCCGATCCGACGGCAACGAACAATGTCGTGGGATCGGCGAAGACCATGGCCGTCGCGCAGGACGGATTGAGGCCTTCGATGGTCAGCGGCCGCGAGGCGGCGCCGGCGCTTTCCAGGAAAATTCCGCGCCCTTCGACCGCGATCGCCAGGCTTTCGCCCAAGGCGGCGATGCTGGTCACCGGTCCATCCATTGAACGGGTCGCCGCCACCTGCAATTGCGAAATGTCGCCGGCGGTTGAGAGGGTCAGCAGATCCCTGCCGGACGAGCAGAGGATCGCATCGTCCACAGCCGTGATGTTGTCGACGTCGTCAAGCTGCATCAGCACCGGCATCGCATCCAGCTTCGCGTTCGGGCGCAAGGGTCCGTCCATCGGCGGCACCGTGCTGCCGGTGAGATCGAAGCCGCGGAAATTGGCCCAGGCCTTCCAGATGGCGGCGATCATGAGCGGGCGCCCCAATAGGCGTCCTGGGCGCACCAGTTCGGGTCGGCATCGGGCAAGCGGTAGCGACCGATGCGGTTGTTGGAGACGCCGCCGAGATAGAGCCAGCCGCGATGCTCGCGCATCGAGGTGATCATGGGATGATTGAGGCCGCCGAGATCCCAGAGATTGTCGAGGATCTCGCCCTTCTCGTTGAACTTCACCACGCAGCCGGTGTTGATGTTGGGATAGAGCCATTGGTCCGGCGCGACGCGACGGGCCATGCGCTTACGGAAGCCGGGCATGCGCAGCGCCAGATCGAGCGCGGGTCCGCGCATGCCGAGCAGCGCCAGCCAGTAATTGCCGTCGGAAGACCGGTTGATGTTGTCCGGGTAGCCCGGAAGGTTCGAGATGACCTTCTCGACCTTGCCCTTCTTCGGGCCGTCGAAATAATAGCGGCTGATCGAGCAGGTCCAGCTCTCGGCGAACATGAAGGATTGCCCGTCGGCGCACATGGCGACGCCGTTGGCGAAGACCAGCTTGGGGATTTCCGTGTGCGTCTTGCCGGTGCGGGGATCATAGCAGATGATGCGGCCGCTGGCGCGGCTCTCAAGCGCGTCGGTCGCCCAGTCCTCCTGCTCGTAGCGAATGGTCGCCTCGCTGAAATAGATGCGGCCGTCCGGCGCGACATCGACGTCGTCGGCCAGGCGAAGGCGCGAATCGTCCACCACCGAGAACCAGCTGCGGTTGGTCTCGTCGGTCAGCTTGGTGACCGTCTTGTCCGGCGCCACCTGGAAAAGCCCCATGCCGCCGATGCAGACGAGCAGGTTGCCGGCCTTGTCGAAAGCCATGCCGAGCGGATGGCCGCCAATGTGCGCGAACACTTCCGAGCGCTTATGATCGGGGCCGAAGAAGCGCACAATGTCGCCATGGCGCGTGCCGCAATAGAGATTGTCGTCGCGATCGAGGATGACGTCCTCCGGCCCTTCGATCTCGCCGAGGCCGATGATCTCGACGGAGCGCAGCCGGTCGTTGAGCACATAGGGCGAGCCGGGCGCATCGACTTGCGGCGAAGGCGGCAGCGACAGATAGGCGGGCGAGACGTAGACCTTGGCGAGGATGCGGTGGCGGTGCTTCTGCCAGCGCATGTCGACGAAGACGGCGAGCAAGAGGATCACGCCGAGGATCGTCGAGGTTATCGGACCGCTGATGCCGAGATTGATCAGGCCGTTGGTCAGCATGAGCACGAGCAGGCTGCCGATAATGGCCTTGGCGACGGAGCCGCGGCCGCCGCCGATGGCGGTGCCGCCGAGCACAGCGGCGGTCAGCGCCTGAACCTCCAGGCCGACGCCGGTGTCGGATCCCGTGCTGCCGAGGCGGGCCGCGAACAGGAAGCCGGCCAGCGCGCACATGGTGCTCGACGCGACATAGGTGAGGAACACCATGAAGCGCACATTGATGCCGGCATTGAAGGCCGAGCGCCGCGCCCCGCCGACGGCCGTCAGCCGCCAGCCGGGCCGCATGCGCGACAGCACCAGATGCCAGGCGAGCGCGATGATCAGCGTGATCACCAGCGACACCGGAATACCTAGCACCGTGCCTTCGCCGATGAACACCCACAGATCCGACATCGAGAAGCCCGACATGATCGAGGTGGACATGCGCACGAAGACGATCTCGTAGAGCGAGCGGAAGATGATCAGGCTGACCAGCGTCGTCAGGAAGGCGCGCAGCCGCAGATAGCCGATCAGCACGCCGTTGATGGCGCCGCAGATCATTCCCATGACGAGAATGCCGGCGAGAACCGCCGGCACGGGCAGCTCGTAGACATTCACGCCGATGAGCGAGAACAGGACGGCCAGCGAAAAGACCGAGGCCACCGAAAGGTCGATGCCGCCCGAGATCATGACCACGGTGAGCGCCAGGACTACAAGCCCGAATTCGGCGAACTGGCGGGCCAGGTCCGACAGGCTGGAGAGCGACAGGAAGTCGGGAATGATCGATCCCATCACCAGCACCGTGAGCACCAGGGCGGTGAAGGGGATGGCGTTGTCGATCCATCGCTTGGACATGATCTCCCCGATCAGATGATCGGGGAGATAGCGCGAGCGCAGAGACGCTAGGGTGTCGCTGGACATGATGCTGATTGACTTGCCCCGGCTTACTTCAACTGGTCGAGCGACCAGCAGGTGCGCGGACCGATATTGTCTTTGGTCAGCAGCGTCAGCGGCGTGTAGTAGGAGGTCTTCGATTCACCGGCCTTGGCGGGCGACAGCAGCGTCTGGACGATCTGCTGGTTGATCGCGTTGCCCTGCAGCGGCACGTCGTAGCTGATGATCAGGTCGAGAAGCCCCTTCTGGATGTTGTCGCAGCCGATCTGGTTGCCGCCGCCAGAGGTCACGACATAGACGTCGTTGGCCTTGCCCGCCGCCTGGATGGCCGCGCCCGCGCCGACATCCTGGTTGTCCCAGTTGCCGACCACACCGCAGAGGTCGGGATGCTGCTGCAGCACCGTCTCCATGATGGCGCGCGCCTTGGCGGGATCGTACTGGGCCGCCTGCTCGGACACGATCTTGATCGCCGGGTCCTTGGCGAAAGTCTGCTTGTAGGCATAGAGTTCATAGAGATCCGACGCCGCCGTGGGCTGGCCGCGGATGATCGCGATCTTGCCGGACTTGCCCGATCCCGTGCCGCACTGCTTCACCAGCGCATCCGCCTCGATATAGCCGACGCGCGACCAGTCGGCGCCGACATAGGCGTCGGTCGGCACGACCGATTCCAGGTTGAGCTGGACGACCTTGATGCCGGCGTCCATGGCACGCTTCAGCAGGCGCGCATAGGACTGGACGTCCGGATTGTGGGCGATGATCAGGTCGGGCTTCTCGGCGATGAGCGCCGTCAGCGCCCGCGTGCCGGCATCCGTGCTCCAGTTCGGATCGCGGATCTCCAGCGTGTAGCCGAGATCGGCCGCCTGCTTGCGCATGATCGCCGCCCAGCCTTCCGTCAGGTCGAAGCCCATGGCCAGCGGAATGAAGACGACGCGCTTGCCCTTGAGGCCGTCGTAGAACGGATTGCGCGACGGATTGTCGAGGCCGTCATCGGCGTGAGCGGCCCCGGCCAACCCGAGCGCCATGAGCCCGGCCGCCAGGATACTTCTGAATTTCATGGTTTCCTCCCGTTTAGATTGCAAAGCTTGTCTTCAGATGTCGCCCTGGCTCTGTTGCGAAGTCTGCTCGTCCCTTGGGTTGATGAAGCTATCGACCGTGATGGCGAGCAGCAGGATCAGGCTCTTGATGAGGTTTTGCGTCGTGTAGGTGATGTCCAGGATGGTCATGCCGTTGAGCAGCACGCCGACCAGCAGCGTTCCCACCAGCACGTTGCGCACGCTGCCGCGGCCGCCGCTGAGGCTGATGCCGCCGAGCACGACGACCAACAGCACGTCGTAGATCATCGTCGAGTTGTAGACGCGGGTGCTCATTCCCGAGACGGCGGCGGCCATCACCACGCCGGCGAGGAAGGCGATCAGGGCGCTGATCACATATTGCGCCACGATCAACGGGCGCAGCGGCAGGCCGGTGATGCGCGCGGCGAGCGCATTGTCGCCGGCCGCGTAGACGAAGCGGCCGAAGCGCGTGCGCATCAGCACCAGCGCGACCAGCGCGGCCAGCACCGCGAAGGCGACGATGGGCATCGGCAGGCCGAGGAAGGCCCCTTGCCCGAGGGCATCGAACCACGCGACCCCGACCGGCGAGTTCTGGACGTCGATCTGGAACAGGAAGGCCCGCCCCGAGCCATACATCACGAGGCCCATCGCAAGCGTCGTGAATATGGCGGGAATATCGGCATAGGCGATGAGGATGCCGCTGACCAGGCCGATGGCCAGCGCCAGTAGGGCGCCGTAGACCAATGCCGTGTCGAAGGGCGTGCCGGCCTGCGCCATCGAAAGCACCCAGGACAACGACACCACCATGGTCGCCACCATGGCGAGGTCGATGCCGCGGCCGATGACGACCAGCCCCATGCCGAGGCCCAATATGCCAAGGATGGAGACGCTGCGCACCAGCGCGATCAGATTTCCCGCGGTCAGGAAGTTGTTCAGCGTGGCGGCGAAAACCACGAACAGCGCGACGGCGAGCGCGAACACCACGCCCTCCTGCGACAACCGCGCCTTGGCCATTGCGCCACCTCCCGAACCAGGCCTTTCGGCCTGGCCGCGAACCCCCTTCGCGACCTGCTTTTCCTCCCGGCGACCATCCCCTTTTTGGGTAGCTCAAGACATATCCGCCCAGGGAATATCAGTTATGTTTCATGTCGGACCGGGGCATAGGGCGCGGCATCGGATGGAGCTGCGGGAGCAGAGGGCCGGACACGCGTCCGGCAATGCCTTTCATGCGATCAGCGCCATAGCTGTTATCCGGATTCCGTACAGCCTCGCCGCTTCACTCCGTCTTGCCAATCACGCAAAACTGCGGAGCGACAAGAGGAGGCGCGCAGGCGCCTGTCGCACCGGGAGGAAACGATGACGGACGAGCCACGCAAACAGGCGCCGGGGGTCTACAGACGCAAGGTGGGCGATGCCATGGTCACCGTCATCAATGACGGTTTCCTCGATATCAGCGTGGCCATCCTGCGCGGGACGGAGCGCAGCGACATGGAGGGGCTGATGCGCGAGCAGTTCCGCCATACGGAGCCGCGCCTTACCGTCAATGCCTTCGTGATCGAGACCGGCAAGAACACTGTCCTGGTCGACGCTGGAGGCGGGTCGACCACGGTCTATTCCATGGGCCTCCTGCCGAGCAATCTCGAGGCCGCCGGCTTCAAGCCGACAGACTTCGACACCGTCCTGCTCACGCATATCCATCCCGACCACTCCAGCGGCCTTATCGACACGTCCGGCAAGCCGCTCTTCCCGCGTGCCGAGATCATTGTCCATGAGGATGATCTCGACTTCTGGTCCGACCCCGAAAAGCGAGGAAAGTCGGCGGCGGCGGCGCCCTATGCCGGCTCGGCGGATGCCCTTTTGACGACGTATCGGGGCCGCTTCCGCCCCACGGATGGCGGGGAAGTGCTGGCGGGCATCAGGCAGCTCCCGCTGCCTGGACACACGCCCGGCCACAGCGGCTATCAGCTCGACTCGGCCGGCGAAACGCTGGTGATGTGGGGCGACACGGTGCACGTGCCGGAAATCCAGATCCCGCGGCCACAGGTCACCAGCGAGTACGACGTAGACGAAGCGATGGCGCACGAGAACCGGCGCAAGATCTTCGAACATGTCGCCAATGAGAGACTGCTCGTCACCGGCGGACACCTGCACCTGCCGGGTTTCGCGCATGTGGTGAAAGCCGGCGCGGGCTACCGCCTGGTGCCCGAAGCCTGGCTGGTTCAGCTCTGAGAGCAGACATTAGAAACGGATAAGGGCCGGTCCAATCGGAACCGGCCCTTATGTTTTTTCACTCGGGCGTCAGTCGGTCACTTCGACCCAGGTCTTGCTCTTGGCGTCGTATTTGACCAGCGTCACCTGCTCGGCGGTGATGGTGATGTGGCTCTGCTCGGTGAAGCCGATAGTGCCGGTCATGCCCTTGAAGCCCTGGACCGCGTTGAAGCCCTTCTGCAGGTCCTCCGGCTTCGTCGACTTCACGTCCTTGATGACCTGCGCCAACATCTTGATGCTGTCATAGGCGCCGGCCGAGAACGGCGTGGCATCGACGTTGAACTTCTTCTTGTAAGCGTCCTTGAATGCCAGAAGCTCCGGACCCGGATGCAGTTCCGTCGTAAGCATCGCCGTGATCGTTCCGTCGGCAAGGTCGCCGGCCAGCTTCGAGTAGGTGTCGTCCGCATTGGTTTCGTCGTTGCCGTAGACGATGGCGTCGTAGCCGATCGAATGCAGGTCCTGCATGAAGGCGGCCTGGTCCTGCGGCGTCAGCCAGACATCGACGCATTTGATGCCGGCGGCCTTGATGGCGTTGACCTCCGGCATGAGCCCGGCGGTCGCACCCGTCGACCAGTTCTCGGTGATGGTATGATCCATGGCGATCTTCTTGCCGGCCTTGTCATAGGCAAGCTGGATGCCGAACAGGCCGCCCTGCCCGTAGGTGGATGGATCATGCAGCACGGCAAGGCCGTCGGGGCAGTGCTTGAGCGCATGCTGGCCGATCTTTTCGCCCCAGGCAAAGGTGTTGAGGCCGAAGTCGAACACCCACGGATTGGGCGGGCTGGTCGGACCGTCCGGATTGACCGTCAGGCCGCCATCGTCGACGACGCCGATGGTCGGGAACTTGTGGCGCTGCGCCAATTGCGCCGTGACCGGACCGGTGTCCGGTGAGCCGGCGATGGCGATCGCGCCCTGCGACATCAGCTTTTCATAGAGCTGGCCGGACAGCGTGGCCGACGCATTGTCGTTGTGCGGGTCGAGCTTGAAGGTGTGGCCGTCGACACCGCCGGCGGCGTTGACCTCGTCGACCGCCATCTGCGAGCCATTCACGGTGGCGACGCCGGTCGAACCATAGGCGCCGGTCGTTCCCGCGATCAGGCCGATAAGATATTCGTCCGCGGCGCCGGCCTGAACGCCGAGCCCCCAGAACGCCGTCGTGGCCAGCAATATCGCGGAAGTCGTCGCGAGCTTTCTCATGTCTGATTTCCTCCCTGCGATCGGTGGGCATGAACCGACAACCCGATCGCCTTGTTTGCCCTGCGCTTCCAGCGCCCTCTCGGTGCTGAATTTTGCTATCCCGTTGCCCGGCCTTGTCAACGCGAGCGCCGGCGCCCCCGGAGCCCGTTCCGCAGACGTCCGAATGTCACCGGGAAAACTGGCTGGTACGGTTCCCGGGATCGCTTGGAGGAGCGTCGAACGTCATCCTAACCTACTGCTTTTATTTTTCTTTTTCGCTCATTTCAATTGATCTATCCGCAAATGGAAACACGTATTGAGCGGCCTGTTCGCGCTCGCTTTTCGGCCTTCCGAAACGGCGCTCAATCGCTGCCCTCATAGCTGT
Organism: Hyphomicrobiales bacterium; assembly: GCA_003963455.1. GTDB lineage: Bacteria > Pseudomonadota > Alphaproteobacteria > Rhizobiales > Rhizobiaceae > Mesorhizobium. The sequence goes on along the minus strand of RXJA01000296.1, from coordinate 33,528 downwards.
TATGTCACTCGCATCAGCTATTTCCAGACTGTCACTTTCGACTAGGTTTTTGGCATCGGCGCAGCATGCCAAAGCTGGATATTGCGATAGGGAACCCCGGCCCGACGGCTCGCAGCTGAACCGGGGCGGCTATCCGAGGGAGGCGTCTCCCGCGAGGCGGCCAAGCCGGCTGAGGAGGCGACGCCGGCCGGAGGGAGAGGGGAAAGCCACCAGTGCTGCAATTCGTGTTGAGCGGAGTAGCGATAGGATCGATCTACGGTCTGATCGGCATGGCGCTCGCGATCTCGTTCTACGTCACCCGCATCATCAACTTCGCGCAGGGCCAGCTGATGATGGTCACCGTCATGGTCACCGCCGAGCTCGCCTCGTCCGGTTATCCGGTCTGGCTGGCCGCGCTCGCCGGCCTGGCGTGCTCATGCATCGTCGGTATCCTGTCCTATGTCATCGCGGTGCGGCCGATCCTGTTGTCGAACCGCTTCAGCTTCGGCTGGCTGGTGTCGACGCTGGGCTTCGCCGTGATCGTGGAAAACGCGGCCGCCTATATCTGGGGTCCGACCTCGCAGGCCTTTCCGCCGATCCTCAACGGCATCAGCCTGCCGATCGGCGGCGCGGTGCTGACCGCCCAGCAGCTTCTCGCCATCGTCACCGCAGCAGGGCTCGCCGCCGGCTTCGAGATCGTGCGGCGCTATACGCTGTTCGGCAAGCTCGGCATGGCGACGGCGGCCGATCCCGAGATGGCGTCGGCCATCGGCGCCAACACCACGGTCGTCGCCATCGTCGCCTTCGCGGTCTCCGCCGTCTATGCCGGGATCGCAGGCCTGCTTATCGGACCTTCGACCTTCGCCAATCCCTATCTCGGCGATACGTTCGGGACCTACGGCTTCATCGCCATGATGATCGGAGGCGGCACCGAGCGGCCGATAGCGGCGATGTTCGGCGGCCTGCTGCTCGGCGTCTGCGCCGAAGGCGCCAACGCGCTGATCAATTCGCAGGCCTCGGACTGGTTCCCCTTCATCGTGCTCGTGCTGATCCTGATCGTCTCGCCCAAGGGCCTGTTCAGCACCAGCAATCCCCTGTTTCGCCCGCGCCGGGCGGCCGTGACGCGCGGCTGAGGTGAGCATGGCCCCTGCATTCGACACTCAGTCGGGCGCCGCCGCTCCAAGGCTTCGCATCGGCCGCTGGCGCGCCGCCGGCTTGGCCGCTGTCCTGATCGCCTATCTGGCGGCCACCGCCTATGTCGCCCACACCGATCTTGGCCTGCAAAGCCTGGTGCTGGTCGCTGCCGTCTTCGGCATCCTCGCCATCAGCCTCGACCTTGTGGCAGGCATGCTCGGCCTATACTCGCTCGGCCAGGGAGGCTTTTTCGGGATCGGCGCCTATGCAACGACGATCCTCGCCAACGACTATGGCTGGAACGTCTTCGGCCTGCTGGCGCTGGTCCTGGCGGCTACGGGCTTGGTCGGCATGGCCGTAGGCGCGATGTCGCTCAGGGTCAGCGGTCTCTACTTCGCCATCACCACCTTCATCTTCACGCTGGTGCTGACGGTCCTGGCGACCGACATGGTCACCGTCACCGGCGGCCTGCAGGGCTTGCTCGGCCCGGCCTTTCCTGATTTCCCGGCAAGCCTGGAGTGGCTCGGCACACCTCTGGTGTGGTGCATCATGCTGGCGCTGCTTGCCTGCCTCGGCCTGGTCTGGAACATCCGCCATTCGCCGCTCTACCCGATCCTGCTTTCGATCCGCGACGCCGAGCCTTTCGCCGAGGCGGCAGGCGCGCGCACCGCGGCGATCAAGGTCGGCGTCTTCGGCGTCTCGGCCGCGATGGCAGGAGGAGCCGGCTGGCTCTTTTCCTTCCTCGGCGTCGTCTCTCCCAGCCAGTTCGACTGGTCGGTGTCGCTGAATGTGCTGGTGATGGTGCTGATCGGCGGCATCAATACGAGCATCGGCCCGGTCGTGGGCGCGATGTTCGTCTCGATGTTCCCGAATGTCGTCAACATCAATCCCTGGCTGCAGGAGATCGTCTACGGAGCACTGTCGATCCTGGCGATCACGCTGTTGCCCGACGGCGTCGTCGGCATCGCCCGGCGGGCCCTTGCCCGGCGCGCCAGCAGCATCGCTCCAGCGTCGGATGTCGCCGCCACCGAACTGCCTGTTGCGCACGACGTCGCGGCCGCGCCCGCTTCGCCGAAAGACTCCGAGATCATCGTGGAGTGCCGGGGCATCGAATTCGGCTACGGGCTCGGCCCGAAGGTGCTGCGCAATGTCGACCTGGCCGTCCGTCGCGGCCACATCCATGGCTTGATCGGCCCGAACGGCTCGGGAAAGAGCACCTTGGCCAATGTGATATCCGGCCGCCTGACGCCGCACGCCGGAGAAGTGCTGCTCAAAGGCACGCGCGTTGACGGCATGCCGGCGAGCAGCCGTTCGCGGCTGGGACTGCGGCGCACCTTCCAGGCCGCGCAGTTGGTCAAGGAATTGACGCCGACGCAAAACGTCATGGTCGGGCTCTTCGACCGCGTGCCGCGCATCGTCGGGCGCGCGCCATTCTGGCCGATGCTTGCTTCGGGCCGGCGTGACCTCGCGGCCATGCAACGCCGCTCCAGCGAGGCGCTTTCCCTCGTCGGCGCCGGCGACTGGACGGCAAGGCAGGTGGCGGACGTTCCGCACGGCATCGAGCAGCTGACGCAGCTCGCCTCCGTCTGCGTGGCCGGGCCGGACATCATCGTGCTCGACGAGCCGGCCACCGGCCTTTCCGCAAAGGAGGTCAGGCATCTGGCCGCGATCCTGGCCAATCTGAAAACCCAGGGCGTGACGATGATCATCATCGAGCACCAGACGCGCTTCCTGTTTCCGCTCTGCGACCGCGTGACCGTGCTCAACGCCGGCGAAGTGATCCTCACCGGCTCCGCCGACGAAGTGCGCGCCGATCCGGTGGTAAGACAGGTGTATCTCGGCGAATGAGCGAACACCCCACTCTCGAAATCAACTCGCTGAGCGCCGGCTACGGCCGCTTCGATGTCGTGCGCGACGTGGCGCTCAGCGTCGGCAAGGGCGAGGCCGTCGCCTTGCTCGGCCCGAACGGCGCCGGCAAGACGACGGTGCTGCGCGCGATCATGGGCCTGGTCAAGCAGCGGCGCGGCCTGATCCGGATTGGCGGCACCGATGTCTCGGCGCTGCCCACCCACCGCATCGCGCGCGGGCTGGCCGCGATCGCGCCCGAGGGGCGCCGCCTGTTCCTCGACCAGTCCGTGGAGGACAATCTGCTCCTGGGGGCCCTGCATCTGCGCCATGACCGGGCGCGCACCCAGGCCTTGCTCGCCTCAGTCTACGATCTCTTCCCGGTGCTCAAGACCTATCGCCAGCGGCTGTCGTCGTTCCTCAGCGGCGGCGAGCAGCAGATGGTCGCGATCGGCCGCATGCTGATGAGCGACCCCGAGATCATGCTGCTCGACGAGCCCTCGGTGGCGCTTTCACCGGTTGCCGTCGACATCGTGGTGAAGGCGATGCTGGAGCTGCGCAAACGCGGCGCCTCGCTGCTTCTGGTCGAACAGCGCACCGACGTCGCAACCCGGGTTTGCGACCGGCTCTACGTCATGACGCATGGCGAGATCGTCGACGAGATGAAGCCGGAGACGATCCGCTCCGGCGGCATGTCGATCCTCAACAAATATCTCGGCTAGCAGTCCGGGAAAGCGCGCAGCGACGTTCCACCCAGAACAGCCGGAGTCCTTGCGTGAGCGGCTCGTCGCCCGTCAGGCCGAGGCGGCGTATCGCCGGGCGAGCGCCGACATGCCGACGGCCAGCACCAGGATCCCGCCCTTGAAGATCGGCTGGAAATGGGTGGGCGCGCCGAAGATGCTGAGCCCGTTGAAGCCGACCGCCAGGATGAGCACGCCGACCAGCGTTCCGGTGATGTGGAACTCGCCCTCGCGCAAGGTGGCGGAACCGAGGAACACAGCAGCGAAGGCATCGAGCAGGTAGCCGTCGGCGGCGGCCAACGTGCCGCTGCCGAGCAGCGACGACAGCAGCGTTCCGGTGAGCGCGGCGCAGAAGCCGGCGGTGGCGAAGGCGAAGATCTTGATGCGGTCGACGCGGATGCCCGAGAGCCTCGCCGCCTCCATGTTGCTGCCCACGGCCTGCATCTTCTGGCCGATGTCGGTCTTGTTCAGCACCGTCCAGAGCGCCAGCAGCACCACGACCATGATGATCACCGGATTGGGCAGGCCGAAGACGATCCGGCCGAGCGAAATGTCGGTGAAGGCGCGCGGTATCCCGGTGGCGATCGGGAAGGCGCTATAGGTGAAACCGATGCCCGTCAGCATCGTGCCGATGCCAAGTGTCGAGATCACCGCATTGATCCTGACCTTGGTCACGAGCAGGCCGTTGAGGATGCCGATGCCGGCGCCGAGAGCGAGCGCGCAGACAATGCTCAGCCAGATCGGAAAACCTTCATAGGCCATCAGCCCGGTGACGATGAGGCCTACGAAGCTCGCGACATAGCCGATGCTGAGATCGAACTCGCCGACCACAAGCGTATAGGTCAAGCCGCTGGCGATGATGGCGGTGAGCGAGGCTTGGCTCAGGATGTTGAGGAAGTTCGCGCGCGACAGGAAGACGCCGGGGGCATTGATGGAGAAGAACAGCACCATCAGCAGCAGCCCGATGATCGTCCCGTAGCGCGACAGGCCGATCAGCGCGGTCCGCTTCCACGAGGATTTGCGGGGCTGCGGCGCTTCCTTTGCCGCGGGGACAGTCTCGGCCGTCATGCGGCTTCTCCTTGATCGTCATGCGCGTCGTGATAGCTGAGCTCGATAATGCGCGCTTCGGTGATGTCGGCGCCGGTCAGTTCGCCGGTGATGCGGCCCTCCCGCATGACCAGGACACGGTCCGCCAGCAATGTGAGCTCCTCGACGTCGGAGGAGATCACCAGGATGCCGACGCCGGAGCGGGCAAGCGCGCGGATGGCGTCGTGAATCTCCTCGCGCGCGCCGACGTCGACGCCCCGCGACGGCTCGTCGAGGATGAGCAGCTTGGTGCCGGCGTTCAGCCAGCGCGCGATCAACGCCTTCTGCTGGTTGCCGCCGGAGAGGCCGGCGATCCTGGCATTGACGCCCGGCGTTTTGATGCCGAGATGGGCGACGAGGCTTTCCGCCTGCCGCCTGCTCTTGGCGTCGGAAAGGAAGGGAAGACCAGGGACGCTGCGCAGAAGCTTCAGCGTCGAGATGTTGATGTTGAAGGCAACGGACTGCTGCAGCATCACCCCTTGCGAGCGGCGCTCCTCGGGCACCAGCGCGATGCCGGCCTTCACCGCCTCGGACGGGTTGGCGACGTCGAGCCGCTTGCCCTCCAGTTCGAAATGGCCGGCCTCGGGGCGATCAAGCCCGGCAACGAGATGAGCGAATTCGGTGCGGCCGGCGCCGACCAGCCCGCCCAGCGCCAGAACCTCGCCCTTGTAGAGATCGAGGCTCACATCCTTCACCGCCTGTTTCCAGGCAATGGAACGCGCGGAGAAGACGGGCTGCCGATTACGGTCGGCCGCAAGCCGGTCGCGCTCGTCCGGTGTGCGGATGGCATGGCCGATGATGGCGCGGACCAACCCCTTCTTGTCCAGCGCGCCGCGCTCGGCCTGGCTGACGATGCGGCCGTCGCGGAGCACGGTGATCCTGTCGCAAAGCTGCAGCACCTCTTCCAGCCGATGCGACACGTAGAGGATGGCGACGCCCTGGGCAGCGAGGTCGCGGATGATGGCGAAGAGCTGCTCGCTTTCCGGCTCGGAGAGCGAGGCCGTCGGCTCGTCCATCGCGATCATGCTGGCGTCACGGGTGAGCGCCTTGCCGATCATGACCAGCCAGCGCTGCGCGACCGACAGCTCGGAGACCTTCGTATCGAGCGGGAACCGGATGCCGACACGCTCGGCCGCGGCGCGCGCGGCGACGCCCGAGCGCTTCCAGTCGATCATGCCGAACCGCGTCACCTTCGGCGCGCCGAGCAGCATGTTCTGCAGGGCGCTGAAATGCGGGATCAGATTGAGTTCCTGATGGATGAAGGCAAGCCCGGCGCGCTCTGACGCCTGCGGCGAGCTCATCTGCAGCTCGTTGCCCGCGATGGTCACGCTGCCCTGGTCCGGAGTGGCGACGCCGGCGAGACAACGGATCAGCGTCGACTTGCCGGCGCCGTTGGCGCCGACAAGGCCGTGCACCCGGCCGCGCTCGATGTCGAGATCGGCGCGGTCGAGCGCAAGTTCACCCGCAAAGGATTTGGTCAGGCCGCGGATGCGCATCCATGCGTCGGCGGCCGAAACGGTCGCCGACACCTAGCCGCTCCGTTTCGCGGAGCGGCCTGGCCGGCAGGTCTCACATGCCATTGGGATGTTCGGCCATGAACTTGTCGACATTGTCCTTGGTCACCACCACGCCAGGAATCTCGATGGTCTTCGGCTGCCAGGAATCGCCGGCCTTCATGGAGTCGAGAATGGCCTGGAACACTTCCTTGCCTTCCTGATAGGCGGGCTGCCAGACGGTGGCCGTCATGTCGCCTTCCTTGACCAGTTGCAGGGCCTGGGCGCTGCCGTTGATCGACACGGTGGTCACATCGGTGCGGCCGGCCTGGCGCAGCGCCGCCACGGCGCCCTGCATGGGCTCGTCCCAGCACGACCAGATGGCGAGCGGCGTATCGCCGCCGGCGGGATGCGCGGTCAGCCAGGCCGCGGCCGTGGCGTTGCCGAACTGGACCTGCCCAGGCGCGACCACCTCACTGTAGTCCACCTTGACGCCCGACTTGCCCTTTACGCCTTCATCGAAGGCCACGCCGCGGTCGATGCAGAGCTTGCCCGGATGGAAGGTCATGGCGAGCACATTGGCCTTCTCGCCGGCCTTCTCCAGGAGGTACTTGACCGAATCGTCGCCGACTTGGCGGCCGCTGGTCGTCGCGACGATGCCGGGAACGATCTCGCCGCCCCAGGTGCCGACGGGGATATGCGCGTCGCGCGCGGCCGCCAGACCGGAGCCGATCGAGCTGCTGGCGAAGGCCAGCACGAAGATGGCATCGACATGCTGGGCCGCGAAGTTATTCATCGCCGCATTGGCCTGGTCGGCGCTGGCCTGGGTGTCGGTAACCTTGACGTCCCAGCCGGCTGCCTTGGCGGCGTCCGTCGCCCCGCCGATGACCGCGATGTTGAGCGCATCGTTGGCGAGCAGCGCCACGATGCCGAGCGTCTTGTGGTCCTGCGCCTGCACGGCGGTTGAAACGATCATCGTTCCGGCGGTCAGTAAGGCAAGCAAAAGCCTTTTCATCTGGGAAATCCTCCTCTCCCGTTGGTGCCGGCCCATGGCGAGCCGACCGTTCCCTCTCCTCGGACTCCGACCAGGGGCGCCGGGACACCGGCTTTGCCGTATCCGTCGGGCACCCCTATCGGCCGCTTGCATGCACGACTCCGTTGCGACTCTCGTGAGCCAACATGAGACGGAGGTGTCTGCCGCTTAATCTTGGTACCGGTACCATATGGTAGTTTTAGCAGACCGGCAATAGCAAGCATCGCCCACCCAGCGAAATTCGCCTTTGCGCCATCACATGTGATTTGAACCGGACAAGATCGCGTTGCTAAGCCGATTTTTCTTGTTATCGGTATCAGCCTGGAGCTATGGCTGAGGCGGCTGAAGTGGAGAGCGCCACGAGCGCGTAACAGCTCGAACGAGATGGGAGCAGACATGAAAGTGACCTATGACTTTTCCGGCAAGAACGTCATTCTGATCGGCGGGACGACCGGCATCGGGCGGGCAACGGCGCTGGCCTTCGCCAAGGCCGGAGCCAATCTCTATGTTTCCGGCATCGGCGCGGACTCCGGGGAAAGCCTCAAGGGCGAAGTCAAGCCGCTTGGCGTCGAGATCGAGTTCGAAGAAGTCGACGTTCGCGACAGCAAGGCGATGGCGGCCCTGCACAAGCATGCCTTCGAGCGCTTCGGACGCATCGACATCGCCTTCAACAATGCAGGCGTCCCAGGCAAGACGGCGCCGGTGCACGAGCTCGAGGACGCCGACTACGACCTGCTGATGGACGTCAATCTGCGCGGCATCTTCAACGGCCTGCGGCACCAGATCCCGCATATGACCGCCAAGGGCGGCGGCGCGATCGTCAACACCTCGTCGCTGTTCGGCGTCATGGGCTTTGCCACCACCGCGGTCTATTGCGCCAGCAAATGGGGCGTGATCGGCCTCACCAACTCGGTGGCGCTGGAAGTGGCGCGCAAGAACATCCGGGTCAACGCCATCGCGCCCGGCTCGGTGATGACGCCGCTGCTGCGCGGCATGTTCGGCAGCGAGCAGAGCGCCAAGGACACGGTGCTGCCGATGATCCCGATGGGCCGCATCAGCGACCCTTCCGAAATCGCGCAGCTGGTGCTTTTCCTGTCGTCCGACGCCGCGTCCTTCATCACCGGGCAAGCCGTGGTCATCGACGGCGGCGGCTTCGTCGCGGGCGCCGACAAGCTTTGATGCCTCAAGGCTGGGGTTAGGGAGTTTCACCGTTTCCGTGAGACGGTGAAACTCTCTATCTCTTTGTTTTTACGCAATTCCGGACGGAAGGCTATGGCGAAGCCGCCGAGCCTAACCGCTCACACTTTCCTGGAATTGCTCTAGCCCCTGCCTTGCTCGTCCCCACTCAGGCGACGCAACTCTTCTCGCCCTTGGCGAGGGCGATCTCCACGACCTGAAGACCCCTGTCCGTCAGCCGCGACGGGAACGTGGTGCGCAGCCGGTCCTCATGCACCGGGATCACCCTGCGCGCCTCGCCGCCAACCGATTTCAGCATCTCGGCGCTGGAGAAGATCAGATTGTGCTGGCTGCCCACGGCAAGGCCGATGGGCACGATCTGCGGCGCGGCCGGATCGAGCCCGGTCAGGTTGTCGTAGGTGTAGATGAGGTCGCCGGCGAAGATCCAGCGATCCTCGCCGCCGCTGGTGCCATCATTGCGGACCGTCACATACATGCTGCCATAGGTGTGGGTGTCGGCTGCGAGATGGACGTCAATCCCCGGCAGCACGTTTTCCTGGTCGCCCTCGATGCAGATCATGCGGCCTTCCTTGGCCGCCTCGACCGCGCGCACGATATCGGCCGGATCGCCGCCACCGACCAGGAAGCGGTATTCCGGCCCGAGCGTAAGGGCCCAGACCCATTTGTCCAGCTCGCTCTTCTGGACGTAGAATTTGGCGTTGGGAAACAAATGCATGGCGCCCATATGGTCGAAATGGGCATGGGTGATGAAGACGCTGGTGACGTCCTCCGGTTTCACGCCGCATTCGGCAAGAACCGTCCGCGGGCCGTGGTAATTCGAGACGCCATATGCATTGGCCAGTTGTTCGCCATAGGCGACATGGTCGTAGCCGGTGTCGATCAGGATGGTTTCGCCGCCGCCCTTCAGCAGCGCATAGGCATAGGGAAGCTTGCGCGTGCCCTGGTGCTGCGGCCCATACATCATGACGCTGAACGGGAACTTCTCCACCGCCGCGTATTCGAGCACCCAGATCGAGTAGTGTGCCATTCAATCCTCCCTTATAGACTGGAGCGGTTCGCCGTTTCACGGAAACGGTGAACCGCTCCATCTCCTTGTTGACGCAATTCCGGACGGAAAACCGCCCACACTTTTCCTGGAATTGCTCTCGATGCCTTGCCCAGGCAGGCGCGGCGCGTGGACGGCGCAACAGGCCTGGCCGAAATCGATGATCTCGAAGCCCGGCAACAAGCGCGCCGTCGCCCGCAGATGATCGCTCGTGGCGCGCAGCGCGCAGGTCAGCGTATCGAACCGCTTGTCCGACCTGTCCCGCGCCCCGCGACAGGCCGTCGCCGCGGTAAAGGCTTCCATGAGCGTCTCGGCGGCACCGCGCATATGATGATAGTGGTGTGCGGCAGGCTCCGGCGCCTGCAAGGCGCGAACAGCCTCGGCCGCTTGCACGACGGCCTGCCTTGCGCCCGACAAGGCGCCCTCGGCCAGCGTCGCCTGGCGGTGGGACGTCAGCAGGAGCAGCGCGAAGCCCGAAAGCTGGGTCAGGGTCTGGCTGATCAATTGCTGCGCCGAACGCGCGGAATCGGCATAGCGCAGCAGCGACTGCTCCGTCACGCCGACGCAGGAATACACGCCCATCGCAAATCCTCCGCGCCGGCATCGCGGCGCCCTCCTCCCTTGGGCATTACCTGATTTTGATATCGGTAACAACAGAATTGCTCCAACCGGCCCCGACAGCTTGTTTGTTCGACAAGGTAATGATTTGATGCGCACCGGCCGGACCGAGCGATAACAAACATGCCCAGGCGATCATCCAAGGACACCAGCAAGCGCAACGGGAGCGCCAGGATGCGCGACGTCGCGGTTCGCGCCGGCGTCTCCACCATGACCGTGTCGCGGGTCCTGAACGAACCGGGCAAGGTGTCCGAGGACATGCGCGAACGGGTCCTGAAGGCCGTTCGCGAGATCGGCTACCTGCCGAACCACCTGGCGGGCAGCCTGTCCTCGAACCGCTCGACGACCATAGGGCTCATCGTCCCCAGCATCGACAATTCGATCTACACGCAGACGATCAAAGGCCTGTCGGAGGTGCTGAAGCGCTCCGGTTTCCAGCTGATGATCGCGGAGTCGGGCTATGATCCCAACGAGGAAGAGGAACTCATCACCGTCTTCCTCAGCCACCGGGTCGGCGGGCTCGTGCTGCACAGCACGGAGCATACGCCTCAGGCCATCGAGAAGATCCGCAAGTCGGGCATTCCGGTGGTCGAGAACGGGAATATCCCCAAAGAGCCGCTCGACATGGTCGTAAGCTATTCAAATCGCGATGCTTCTTACGCGATGACCATGCATCTGGGCAGGCTCGGCTACCGCAAGATCGCCTTCGCCAGCCTCTATTCCGTGCACAACGACCGCTCGCAGGACCGCCTGAAAGGATATCTGGCGGCACTCAAGCAATTGGGACATGAACCCGATCCGCGCATGGTGCTGGAGACGGGACGCGGCCTTGCCGCCGGCGCGGAAGTCGTCGCGCGGGTGATGCAGAGCGTGCCGGAGGTCGACGCGCTTTTCTGCGCCGGCGAAGTTCTGGCTGTCGGCGCGCTGTTCGAATGCCAGCGGCGCAACTGGCCGGTACCCGGCCGCATCGCGCTCGCCAGCTTCGACGACGTCGACCTCTTGCGGCATGTCAGCCCCTCCATAACCACCTTGCGGCTGCCGCGTTACGACATTGGCGAGCGGACGGCGCGCATCCTCTTGAGCCGCATCATCGACGGCGCCGACCATCTGCGCGGCAGCGTCGTCGACCTCAAATTCGAGGTCATCCAGCGCGAGAGCACCTGATCCACCCTTGGGGCCGAAGCACGACACCGCTCCCGCCTTTCCGTGATTGCATTTTGTTACCGGTACCAATATAAAGACCGGTAATCCGCACGGCAGTCGCATGGTTGGCGGACCGTCGGTAGGAACGAGGGGTTTGACAATGCTCACACAATGGCAGGACAGAACGTGAGCTTGGCGAAGGAAGCGGACGAAACGGCCCCATCCATCCGGACAAAACCGCTCAATGGATGCACCGCCTTGATCACGGGTTCCACCGCCGGTCTCGGGCAGGCAATGGCGGCAAGGCTTGCCGAGTCCGGATGCAGCGTCATGTTGCACGGGCTGGAAGACGCCGATCAGATCGAAGCGCAACGCGATGGGCTCGCCCGCAAGACCGGCGCCCGCGTTGCCTACCACAAGGCCGATCTGTCGACCCGGTCGGGGGTCGAAGGACTGATCAACACCGCGATGTCGGTGCTTGGTCCGATCGACATCCTCGTCAACAACGCGGTTGTCCGGCACTTCGCGCCGGTCATGGATTTCCCGGCCGAGCAGTGGGACCTTGCGCTTGCGGTCAACCTCTCCGCCGCGTTCCATGCCATCCGGCTTCTGCTGCCGAATATGCGCAGCCGGAATTTCGGCAGGATTTTCAACATCACCTCGGTCTACGGTATGCGCGGAACGACCGACCGCGTCGGCTATGTGACGACGAAGTCCGCCATCCTCGGCTTGACCCGCGCCGTGGCGTTGGAGAACCTGGATCGCGACGTGACCTGTCACAGCCTCTGCCCCGGGTCGGTGCTGACGCCGGGCACGGAGGAACGGGTGGAGAGGCTGATGGCGGAACGCGGCATCGATCGGACGGCAGCCGAACGGCTCTTCCTCGAAGGCAAGCAGCCAGGCGGCAATTTCGTCTCGGCGCGGAGCATATCGGACCTGCTCGTCTTCCTGTGCGGGCCGATCGCCCGCGACATGACCGGATCCGTGCTGCCGGTCGAAGCGGGCTGGCTGGCAAGTTGAGCCGACGCTGAAGCGGACTGGCATCGCCCGCGCGGGCACGGCGCTGAAGGGAGCTATCCATGGACGACCTCTACGAAGTCTACGCCATCCGTTACGGCCACCACGACCGCAACGCGGCCGCGAATTTCATCGGCGGCGACCCGCATGACGGCCCGATGCCGCTCGACTATTTCGTCTGGGCGATCGTCGGCAAGTCGCGCACCTTCGTGTTCGACACGGGCTTCGACGCAAAAGTCGCGGACCGGCGCCAGCGCAACCTGCTGCGCCCGGTCGGCGAGGGGCTGAAGATGATCGGCATCGATCCGGACAAGGTCGAGGATGTCATCATCTCGCACATGCATTTCGATCATGCCGGCAATCATGAACTGTTCCCGAAGGCCCGCTACCACGTCCAGGACGTGGAGATGGCTTACTGCACGGGACGCTGCATGTGCCACAACTACCTCAGGCATCCGTTCGACTATGAGGACGTGGCCAGCATGATCGGCAAGCTCTATGCCGGGCGCGTGACCTTCCATGACGGCGTCTCGGAGGTTGCTCCGAACCTGACCGTTCATCGCGTCGGTGGCCACTCGAAGGGCCTGCAGGTGATCCGGGTGAAGACGCAACGTGGCTTTGTGGTGCTTGGCTCCGATGCATCGCATTTCTACGCCAATTTCGAGCAGAACCGACCTTTCCCAGTGCTGGAAAGCGCCACCGACATGCTTGACGGCTACGCCACCATGAGGAAGCTCGCCAGCACGCCGAACCATATCATCCCGGGCCACGATCCGCTGGTGCTCGCCCGCTATCCCGCCGCGCTGGCGGGCGTGGACGACATCGTGCGCCTCGATCTCGACCCGATCCCCGGGGCGCCGTGAGCGCCTCATGATCGGCGCCCCCTGATGATCGAAACTCCGGGGCGTTCGTCACAATCGCATGGAGACGACAATGAACAATCTCAAGCTCGGCCTGGCTGGCGCCGGCAGGATGGGAACGCCGATGGCGAAGCGCCTGATGGCGGCCGGCTACGGCGTCAGCGTCTATGACACCAATACCGCCGCCGTCGAAGCATTGGCCGCCCAGGGCGCCGGCAAGGCCGTGACGCCCGCCGAACTGATGAAGAGCTGCGACGTGGTGCTGCTTTCGCTGCCGACGCCGGAGATCGTCCAGGCCGTCTGCCTAGGCCCCGACGGACTGACCTCCGCCAAGGGCGCGACCATCGTCATCGACCTCTCCACCACCGGGCCTCGGACGGAGCGCCTCGTCGCGAAAGGCCTCAAGTCCTCCGGCATCGCGCTGGCCGACTGCCCTGTCAGCGGCGGCGTGGGCGGCGCTGAAAAGGGCACGCTGGCGATGATGGCCGCCTGCGATGCGGAGACGATGGAAACGATCCGCCCCGTCCTAGAAACGCTTGGCAAACCGGTCCATGTCGGCCTGGAGCCGGGCATGGGCCAGATGATCAAGGTGATCAACAACCTGATGTCGGTGACGGCTTTGTCGATCGCGTCCGAAGCGCTCGTGCTCGGCACCAAGGCCGGGCTAGACCCCGACGTCATGCTCGAGGTCATCAATTCGGGCAGCGGCAGTTCCAACGCGACGCTGACGAAGATCCCGAAATTCGTCCTTACCCGCGGTTTCGATTTCGGCTTCGCCATCGGGCTGTCGGCCAAGGATATCCGCCTCTGCTTAGAGGAGAGCGACGCGCTGGGCGTGCCGATGATCGTCGGCGGCGCGGTGCGGCAGTTGCTGACCGTGGCGAAGAGCGACCTCGGCGCCGATGCGGACCTGACCGAGATCATCAAGCCGATCGAGGGTTGGGCAGGCGTGACGGTCGCCGGCAAGAAGACCCAGGCCTGACGGCGACTGGAACGCATCCGATGAGCGCCAATCCCCCCCAGGCGATTGCCCCAGGCCTGTCGCGCCGGCTTGCGGCGTTCGTGCGCAATGCGCAATGGAACGACGTGCCGGAGCCGGTGCGCGAGCATGCGCTGCGCGCCCTCTTCAACGGCTTCGGAACCGCGCTTGGCGGCTCATCCGACCAGGCGATCCTGCGCCTTGCGGCGAGCCTCGCGCCCTTCTCCGCCAGCGAAACCGCGACCGTGATCGGTCATGCTACGCGGCGGGACGCGCCGACCGCGGCGTTCCTCAACGCGGCGTCGATGAACGTGTTCGATTTCGACGACACCCATCAAGGCACGATCATCCACCCGACCGCGCCCGTGGCGCCCACCGTTCTCGCGCTGGCCGAAGCCCGGCCCGTCAGCGGGGCTGAGCTTCTGCATGCCTTCGTTCTCGGCGTGGAAGTAACCTGCCGGATCGGCAACGCGATCTCGCCGGGCCACTACAATCGCGGCTGGCACATCACCTCGACCTGCGGGATTTTCGGCGCCGCCGCGGCCGCGGCGAAGCTGCTCTATCTCAGCGAGGAAGAAATCCTCTGGGCCTTCGGCAATGCTTCCGCCCAGGCTTCGGGCCTCGTCGAGACACTGGGCTTCATGGCCAAGAGCGTCGGCGTCGGCACCGCCGCGCGCGGCGGCTTGCTCGCGGCGCTGATGGCGAAGGGTGGCGTCGAGGGACCGCCGATGCCGCTTGAAGGTCCGCGCGGTTTCCTCAAGGTGTTGTGCGACGCGCCGCAGCCCGAGCTGGTCGAGCGCGGGCTGGGCAGCGACTGGGAAAACCTGCGCAACATGTTCAAGCCATATCCCTGCGGGGTGGTGCTCAACCCCGTCATCGACGCATGCCTTGACCTGCACCGGAAACCGGACTTCTCCGCCCCCCTTGTCAGCGACATCACAGTGCGCGGCTGCCCGTTGCTCAAGGCGCGCGCCGACAGGCCCGACGTCACTACAGGCCGCGAGGCGCAGGTCAGCGCGCAGCACGCCGTCGCCGTAGCCCTGTTGCGTGGCACGGCGGGCGCGGCCGATTTCAGCGACGCGGCGGTGACCGATCCTCAGGTGAAGGCATTGCGCGCCAAGGTGCGCCCGATCGAGACGGACGAAGCCATTCCGGTCGAGGCGGCATACATCTCCGTCCGCTGCAGCGACGGATCGCGTTTCGAGGTCCGCGAGCTGGCCGCCACCGGCAGTCCGGCGCGGCCAATGACGGACGCCGCGCTGCGCGACAAGTTCGCCGCCCTCGCCGCGTACGGCTGCCCGGCGATCGATGCCGAGGTGCTGGCCGACCGGCTGTGGGCGCTACGCGACCTTGGCGACGTCGGTTCGATCATGGCACTGGCCCGGCCGAACGCGTAAGCCATCGCCTCCCACCGGCCTCAGCGATTGTGCTGCGGTGGCTTCCAGACATGGGTGGAGATTATGTCCCTCAGTTCCGTGCGCACGGCGCGGAACAGCGGACGGAATGTCGAGGACATCGGCTTCTGCGACGATGTCGCAAGGATCAGCTTGCGCGTGATCTGCGGCTCGAAGGGCCAGACCTCGATGCGGCCGGCTTCGGCAAGCAGATGCACGGAGGCATAGGGCAGGACCGTGTAGCCGCCGCCCTCCTCGACAAGCAGCAGCGTCGACGGCATCGCCTCCAGTTCCATCTCGATGCGCGGATAGATGCCGTGCTCGGCGACGATGTTGTCGATCAGCCGCCGCAGGCCGTGCGGCCGGCTGGGCAAAATCATCGGCAGTTCCGCCAGCACGCCGAGGCTGACCGGGCCGCGCGGCAACGCCGGCTCGGCCAACGCCGGACCGATCAGGAAGAGCTCGTCATCGGCGAGCGGCTCGGTCAGCACGGAAGGGTGGTTGGGCGAGTTGTAAAGCACCGCCGCGTCGATGCGGCCGGCGATCAGCCATTCGAGGATATGGCCACTGAAACCCTCGATGACCTGCAGGGCGACGTTCGGGAACTCGTTCTTGATCTTCTTGACCAGCGGCACCGTCAGCACCGTCCCGACGGACGGCGGAACGCCAAGCACCAGCCTGCCGCGCGGCGAGGCCCTGAGATTGGACACGGCGTTCTGCGCGAGCCGCATGCGCTCGACGATTTCGTCGGCATGCGATTTGAGGAGCGCGCCGGCTTCGGTCAGCACCACGCCGCGGCCGTTGCGGTGGAACAGTTCCACGCCCAGTTCCTCCTCGAGCCCGCGGATATGGCGCGTGATCATCGGCTGGGTGACATTGAGGTCGAGGGCGGCTTTCGAGAAGCTGCCCGCCGAGCCGACCGCGATGAAGACCTGTAGCTGCTTCGTGTCCAACTCAAATCACCCAACCCGCCGCCGGGCGGTGCTTTGCCCGTAGCGTTCGACCCTACGTGCGGAACGGATATTTCAGGCCGCGCACGTTCAGGAACACGGCATAGACCGAAGTTGTCGCCGTGATGAACAGCCGATTGTGCCGCGCGCCGCCAAACGCGACGTTCGCCACCATTTCCGGCACCAGGATCTTGCCGATCAATTCACCGGCCGGCGTGTGGCACTGGACACCGTCCCAGGCGCTGATCCAGAGGTTGCCGGCGATATCGATCCGGAACCCGTCCGGAATACCGGGCGATATTTCGGCGAACACGCGCGAATTTACCAGCCTGTCGCCGGCAACGTCAAACGACCTGACGTGGTGCGGCGCGCTGCGGTCGGTCAGATAGCCGGAATCGGCGATGTAGAGCGTCTTCTCGTCAGGAGAGAAGGCAAGGCCGTTGGGCATCGAGAAATCGTCGGCGACGACGCTGATCCGACCGGATTGCGGATCGATGCGATAGACGCGGCAACCGGGCTGCTCCTGGTCGGCCCGGCGCCCGACATAGTCGGAGATGATGCCGTAGTTCGGATCGGTGAACCAGATGCTGCCGTCCGACTTGACCACCACGTCGTTCGGCGAGTTGAGCCGCTTTCCCTCGAAGGAATCCGCCAGCACGGTGATCGAGCCGTCCCATTCGGTGCGCACCACGCGGCGTTCGCCCTGCATGCAGGTGACGAGCCTGCCTTCGCGGTCGCGCGTGCTGCCGTTCGGGTTGGCGACATTGGCGCGGAACAAGGAAACCGCTCCGGTCTCCTCGTCCCAGCGCAGCATGCGGTCGTTCGGGATATCGCTCCAGACCAGCGAACGCAGGTCGGCGAAATAGACCGGCCCCTCCGCCCAGCGGTTGCCGGTGTGCAGCGTTTCGAGGAAGGCGACCGGATCGATAAGGTCGCCGAAGCGCGGATCGATGATCTCGTAGCAGGACATCGGCGGTCTCGCTTATGGGCGGATGGCAATGGTCTGGGCTTAGCGGACCGGACGGTGGAACCTCCGGCCCGCCAATCTTCAGCGCTGGACGAACGGAGCCGGAATGGAGTTTCCGGCGTCGATCCACACGCTCTTTTCCTGGAGATATTCGTAGATGGCTGTGCGGCCGTTTTCCCGGCCGAAACCCGACTGCTTGTAGCCGCCAAAGGGCGACAGATAGCTCGTTGCCCGGTACATGTTGACCCAGACGATGCCCGCTTCCAGCCGGTCCGGCAGCCGGATGCAGCGGCCGATGTCCTGTGTCCACAATCCGGCGGCCAGCCCATAGATGCTGTCATTGGCGATGGCCACGGCCTCGTCCTCGTCCTCGAACGGAATGATCGAAAGGACAGGGCCGAACACCTCTTCCTGGGCGATGCGCATCGACTGGCTGACATTGCCGAAGATGGTCGGCTCGACGAACCAGCCATCGGCGATCGCCTTGTCCTCTGGCACCTTGCCGCCGAGAAGCTGCAAAGCGCCCTCGTCCCGGGCGATGCCGATATAGTCGAGGACCTTCTTGCGCTGCGGAAGCGTCGTGATCGGGCCGACCTGGGTATCGGGGTCGAGCGGGTCGCCGATCCTGGCGGTCTTCGCGAACGCCACCAGCTTTTCGACCACCTGGTCGTAGACCGAGCGCTGCACCAGCGCGCGCGACCCCGCGATACAGGTCTGGCCGGTCGCCGCGAAGATGCCGGAGACCAGCCCGGGGATCGCCGCCTCCAGCTTGGCGTCGGCGAAGACGATGTTCGCCGACTTGCCGCCAAGCTCCAGCGTAACCTTCTTCAAGCCGGCGGCCGCGGCCTGGTAGACGCGCCGGCCAGTGGCGTCGCCGCCGGTGAAGGCGACTTTCGCCACGCCGGGATGCGTGACCATGCGGTCGCCGATCTCATGGCCGAAGCCGGTGACGATATTGACGACGCCCTTCGGGAAGCCGGCCTTCTCGAACAGCCTTCCGAAGAAGAGCGCCGAGACCGACGAGAACTCCGAAGGCTTCCATACGACGGTGTTGCCGGCGGCCAGCGCCGGCGCCAGCTTCCAGGTCGCCAGCATCAACGGCGAGTTCCATGGCGTGATCGCCGCCACGACACCCAGAGGCTCGAGCTTGGTGTAGTTGAAGACGCCGGGCTTATCGATCGGGATGACGCGCCCCTCGATCTTGTCGGCGAGCCCGCCGAAGAAGCGGAACCATTGCGGAATGTATTTGCACTGCATCCGCATTTCATTGATGAGCTTGCCGTTGTCCCGTGTCTCGAGGACGGCGAGGTTTTCCGCCTCCTCGGCGACGAGGTCGGCAAAGCGCGCCATGATCTGGCCGCGAGCGCTCGCCGTCATCGACCGCCATTCCCCCCGGAAGGCCTGTGAGGCGGCCTCGACGGCCGCATCGACATCGGCGACGCCCGCGCGCGGAACAAGCGCCCAGGCCTTGCCGGTGAAGGGATCGAAGGACTCGAAATACTCGCCCGACGCCGCGGCGGCCCAGCGGCCGCCGATCAGCATGGCAAGCTTGTCCTCGGCGAGCGGCGGACGCTGGATCATGCGCCGATTTCCTGCAGGGCCTCGCGGGCGTTGCGGAAGGCGTCGACGCCGGCCGGCACGCCGGCATAGATCGCGACTTGCAGCAGCACTTCGCGGATCTCGTCCTTGGTGACGCCGTTGCGGATCGCGCCCTTGACGTGCATCTTCAATTCGTGCGGCCGGTTGAGCGATGCCAGCATCGCAAGGTTCAGCATGCTGCGCGTCTTGCGGTCGAGCGTCTCGCGGCCCCATACGGCGCCCCAGCAATATTCGGTCACCAGTTCCTGCATCGGCCGGTTGAAATCATCGGCGCTGGCGAAGGATTTCTCCACGAATTCGGCGCCGAGCACCGCCTTGCGGATTTCGAAGCCCTTGTCGAACATGTCCTTACCCATCGGGTTATTCCTTTCTGCTTGGGAGGGATCAGAGGCCGGGTGTCGGCCGGTATTTGCGACCGCGCGCCAGCACATGGCCGAGCGAGCCGTCGGTGAGGTAGATCTGGGTCGCCTTGGAATCGTACTGCACGCTCTCCTGGCCGGGATAGCCGAGCAGCGCGCGCACGCGCGGGTTCATGTAGTAGGTGCAGATCGCGATCGTCGTGACGGCCGAGAAGGCGGCGCCGTCTTCCTTGTTGAGCTTCTCCAGATGCGCTTCCGCGCTCGACGCGGGATCGGCGTCGAGCCCGCGATCGAAGCCTTCCTTCAGATCGACACGGAAATCGAGCGCCTTTTCGGCATCGGCGAAGCTGCAGACGGAACCGAATGCCGGCATGTCGCCGTGGGCCGGGATGAGGAAATCGGCAAGGGCGAGGAAAGTCTTGTCCTTGTTCATCTCAGGCGACCTTCTGGTTGCGCCGTTCCGCGATCATGCGGCGCGTGTTGCGAAGCGCCACCGCCATGATCGTCGCGGTCGGATTGGTCGCCCCGGAGGTCGGGAAGGTCGAGGCGTCCATGATGTAGAGGTTGGGCACGTCGTGGCAGGCGCCCCACTGGTCGACGACCGAGCGCTTCGGATCGTCGCCCATCACGGTCGTGCCGATCAGGTGCCAGCCGGATTCGCGCACCGGCGTGGAAACAAGCGTCTCGATGGCGCCGGCGGCGCGCACCGATTCCAGGCAACGGTCGATGTTGAACTGAAGCAGGCGGTTCGAATTCTCATTGACCTTGTAGACGATCTGGGGTGCCGGCAGGCCGTCGGAATCGACAAGGTCCTTCGACAGCACGACCTGGTTGCTCTCCTCCGGCAGATCCTCGCCGACAATGCCCCAGATCAGCGAGTGGCCGAAGCGGCGGGCGACGTTCTCGTGCAGGTTGGCGCCCCAGAAATCCTGAAAGCGGCCTTCCTCGGCGACATAGACCTTGGAGCCGATGGCGCCCGATACGCCGACCGGGCCGCCCGACGGCATGCAGTTCCATTTCGATCCGCGCACGAAGCCGCGCCGCTCGTCGGTCTCGTAGAATTCCAGCGAATAGACCTGCTGCCCGAACGGGCCGCGCCAGGAGTCCAGCGGGTCCTCGTAGGAGGCGAGGATGCTGGCGAAAGGATGCATCATCAGCCGCTTGCCGACCATGCCGGACGAATTGGCCAGTCCGTCCGGGTTCTTCGCTCCGCCCGACATAAGCAGCAGCCGCGGCGTGCCGACGCCATTGGCGCAGAGGATGACGACCTTGGCGCGCTGGCGCCGGTCGCGGCCGTTGGCGTCGACATAGACGACGCCGGTGGCGAGCCCCTGCTCGTTGGTCTCGACCTCCTTGACGCGGGCGCGTGTGACAAGCCGGGCTCCGGCCTTGAGCGCAAGCGGCCAGTGCGAGCGGTCGGTGGTCGACTTCGCGCCTTCAGGGCAGCCGGTGAGACAGGTGCCGCGCCGCACGCAGGCGTTCAACTCGCCGAACTTCTCGGATGGTATCGCGTTGCTGCCCGGCCACCAGTGCCAGCCCATGCGCTCCATGCCGAGCGCTCCGCGCAGGCCCACCGAACCGATCGGCAGCGCGGGGAATGGATATGGTCCCCGGGGCGGAAACGCCGGGTCGCCGGCAAGGCCGGATACGCCGACCTCGCGCTCGATCTCGAGCTGGTAGGGCAGCAGATCCTCATAGGAGAACGGCCAGTCCTCGGCCACGCCGTCGAGCGAGCGGACGCGAAAATCGGAGGGCAGGAAATGCATCCATTGCGCGCCATAGAGCGTGGCGCTGCCGCCGACGCCGGCGAACATCAGCGGATTGATGTCGGTGGTCGAGTTATCGACCGGATAGTCGTTCGGATTGTCGCGCACATTGGGGTTGGGGTGCCAGAGCTTGGTGCTGACCAACTCATGCTCCGGCCGCGCGCCGGTGTAGTCGTTGTATTCGGGCCATTCGCCCTGCTCCAGCACGACCACCGAAAGGCCGGCCCGCGCGAGATGCAATGCCGCGACCGAGCCGGAGGGCCCGGCGCCGACGATTGCGACATCCACTTCCTCGTCGCGCCGCGCGCGGGCGCCGCGTTCGCTCAGGCTCTCGCCATTCATTCCATACCTCCCTCGATAGCTGGCGACCGGCTCATGCGAGCCGTGTGCGGTAGAACGCAGCCGCGCCGATGATGATGATGCCCTTGATGATGAGCTGCATCTCGATCGGAAAGCCCAGCAAAAGCACCAGATTGTTGATGACGACCAGCACCGCGACGCCAAGCAGCGCGGCAAAGACGTTGCCGCGTCCGCCTGTCAGCGCGACGCCGCCCATGACCGCCGCGACGATCGAGTCGAGTTCGTAGCCCTGGCCGACCCAGTTGGAGACCGTTCCGACATAGCCGAGCAGGAACAGTCCGCCAATGCCGGCGCAGACCGAGCAGATGACATAGCAGAAGATGATGACGCGATCGGGCGCGACACCGTTGAGGAACGCCGCCTTGGGATTGCTGCCCACCATGAATATCTCGCGTCCGAGGCGCGACCGGTGCAGCACGACGCCGAAGATGATGGCCAGCAGCGCCAAGGTGATGAGGTTGACCGGAATGCCCAGGATGCGGCCCGATGCTAGAAAGCCCATGCCAGGCGGCAGCGTGCTGATCGGCGCCCCGCCCGTATAGGCGAAGCGGACGCCCTGCAGGATGATCATCATGGCCAGCGTGGCAAGGAACGGACTGACGTTGCGCCTGGCGACCAGCCAGCCATTGACGAGGCCGACGACGGCGGAGAAGGCGATCGCCGCCACGAAGATCATCGGGATCGCATCGTTGGTCGTCGCCTTGAAGGCGGTTGCAAGCACGGCCACCGTGGCCATGAGCGAGGCCACCGAGAGGTCCAGCCCCCGCACCAGGATGACGAAGGTCTGGCCGACGACGACCATGCCGAGCGGAGCCGCGATGGTGAGCACGTTGACCAGATTGGCCGGCTGCAGGAAAGTGGGCGAGAGCACGGCCGCGACCAGCAACAGCGCGACAAGGAAGACGATCAATCCATAGCGCTCGAAAACCGAAGCGACGGACACGCCTCGGGAGCGGGGCAGCGGGGTCTCCAGCGGCGCCATCATTGCCTCCGCTTCGTGGTGTGGATGCTGACAGCGATGATGATGATCAGGCCCTGGATCACCCACTGGTAGTAGGAAGACACGTTCAGGAAGTTCAGCAGGTTATTGAGCATCGTCACCAGCAGCACGCCGAGCAGCGTGCCCAGCACGCCGCCGCGCCCGCCGGCGAGAACCGTGCCGCCGACGACCACAGGCGTGATCGATTGCAGCGTCAAGGCAGTGCCGATGCGCGGATCGCCGACACCGGTGCGGGCGGTCAGGAAGATCGCCGCCAGTCCGGCGCACAGGCCGGACAGCGCATAGGCCATCACCACGATGCGGTTCACCGGCAGGCCGTTCAGCCGCGCCGCCTCGCGGTCGCCACCGACGAAATAGATGCTGCGGCCCGAGCGCGAGCGCTGAAGCCAGAGGCCGGCAAGCGCGAAGATCGCGACCAGCACGATCGCCGTCACCGGGATGCCCCACAGCTTCGCGTAGGAGAAGTCTGCCAGGCCGCGCGGGACCGATCCGCCCGGCTCCTTGTTGTACATCAGCGTGCCGCCGAAGATGATCGACGACATGCCGAGCGTCACGATCAGCGGATGGACGCGCAGCACGATGGTGAGCAGGCCGTTGAGCGCGCCGATCGCCGTCGCGGCGACCAAGGCGAGCGGCAGGGCCAGCCACAGCAGATCCGGCCGCCATTCGAGGAAATGGGCGATGAAGACGGTCGATGCGCTGACCAGCGAGCCGACCGCGAGGTCGATGCCGCCAAGCAGCACCACGAATGTCTGGCCGAGGCTGACCATGCCCAGCACGACGAGCTGCTGGAACAGGTTGCCGAAATTGCGCCAGGTGAGGAACCGGTCGGACAGGAAGCCGCCCGCCACGACCAGCAGGATCAGCAATGCCACCACGATCACATAGGACAGCGAAAGCCGGTTGCGGCGGAATTCGGCGACGACGGCGCTCATGCGACCTGCTCCAGCCTGGCCGCGGCGCTCTCGCGCCGGTCGATCGAGCGCACCGCGAGATCCATGATCGCCTCTTCGGTGGCGGAGGCGCCGTCGATCTCGCCAGCGACATGGCCTTGCGACATCACGAAGATGCGGTCCGACAGGCCGATGATCTCCGGAAGCTCGGAGCTGATCATGAGGATGCCGACGCCCTGTTCCGCCAGGTTGCGCACGATGCGGTAGATCTCGACCTTGGCGCCGATGTCGACGCCGCGCGTCGGCTCGTCGAGGATGAGCAACTTTCGGGCGATGCGCGACCAGCGGCCGAAAAGCACCTTCTGCTGGTTGCCACCAGAGAGATTGCCGACCTTGACCTCGGGCGAAGGCGCGGCCACGGCGAAATTGCGTATCTGCTCGAGCGCGATGTCGCGCTCGCCGCGCCGGTCGATCAGCCCTCCCCTGGTGACGCCGACCAGATCGGGCGCCATGACATTCGCCGAGATCGGCAGGCCAAGGAACAGCCCCTCGTCCTTGCGGTTCTCGGTCAGGAAGCCGACGCCGTTGCGGATCGCCTCGCGCGGCCTGCGCTGGTCGAGCGGCTTGCCCTCGAATTCGATCGTGCCGCCGTCGAGGTCGCGCGTGCCGAAGATGACCTCGGCCACTTCGGTACGGCCCGAGCCGACCATGCCGGCGATGCCGACGACCTCGCCCGGCTTGACCGTGATGCTGACGTCGCGCACGCGGTGGCCGGCGCGAAGGTTGCTTACCTTCAGGATGTCCGGCCCGCCGGCCCGCGCCTTGCGGCGTGCAGGATAGATCTGCTCGAGGCGGCGTCCGACCATCTTGGTGATCATCTCTTCGCGCGTCAGATCGCCGACCGGACCGGTGCCTGCCACCTGCCCGTCCTTCAGGATCGTCACACGGTCGGCTATCTCGAAGATCTCTTCCAGCCGGTGCGAGACATAGACGATGCCGACGCCTTCGCGCTTCAGCCGCCGCATGTTGTCGAACAGGAGATCGACTTCATGGCCGGAGATCACCGCCGTCGGCTCGTCGAGCACGAGCAGCCTCACCTCGCCGACCAGAGCCTTGGCGATCTCGACCATCTGCTGGTCGGCCAGAGGCAATTCGTCGATCTTGGCATGGGTCGAGATCTTGACGCCGAGTTGCGAGAGAATTTCGGCCGCCCGCGCATGGCGGGCGCGGCCGGAGATCAGCCCCAGGCCGTTGCGCGGCTGCGCGTCGACCAGGATGTTCTCAGCCACCGAAAGCTCGGGAAACAGGGCAAGTTCCTGATGAATGACGTGGATGCCCGCCGCGCGCGCCTGCTTGGGCGACTGCCAGGAGACCGGCTTGCCCAGATAGGTCATGCTGCCGCCATTCGGCTTGATGGCGCCGCCCATGACGCGGATGAGGGTGGATTTTCCCGCCCCGTTCTCGCCGAGAAGGGCGTGGATCTCGCCGGGACGAACGGCAAAATCCACCCTGTCCAGGGGTTTTACGCCCGGATACTCCTTCTCGATGCGACTGAGCTCGATGACGGGAGTGACCATTTATCCGATGCTCGAAATTCCGGTTACGCCAGGGTGTGCGTCCGAAGGAGCGCACACCCTGGTCAGGCTGGGAGGCTTACTTCGGATAATCGGGCTTGAACGTGCTCGGATTGTATCCGGCCGGCAAGCCATTGCTCGGCGACAGGTCGCCCGGGTCGCTCATGCTGACATGGTCGAGGAGGTGCCGGTCACCCTTGACCGAAACCGTGTCGGCTCCGGGCGACGTCACCACGTTGAAGCTGACCTCGACCTTTTCGGGAACCGGGATGCCCTTCATGACGTCGAGCACCGTCTCGATGCCTGTGATGCCCATCGAGGTCGGATAGTCGATGCCGACCATCTTGATGTTGTGCTGCGAGGCGAGCTGATACATCAAGGCGATGTCGCCACCGGTCATCGGCGGAATTTCGCCGTCCTTGTAGCCCGCCGCAAGGAAGGCCTGGATGGCGCCCGAGCCCTGCAGCGCGCTGTCGGCGAGCACGCCGTTGATCTCCTTGCCGTGCTTCTGGATGAGTGCGGCCATCACTGATTTGCCGGTCGCGGGGTTCCAGTCGCAATATTGCTTCTCCAGCACCTTGATGCCGGGGAATTTGCCGAACACCTCCTCATTCGCCTTGATGCGGATTTCGGCGACGCTCGAGCCGGCGATGCCGGGCAGCATGACGATGTTGCCCTTTCCGCCGAGCGTCTCGCATAGCCACAGGGCTTCCAGACGACCGAGCGCCCAGTCCGAGGCGGTGATGTAGGTGATGTAATTGCTCGCCGTCTTCACCTTGCGGTCGACCATGATGACGGGAATGCCCTGCTCCATGGCGCGTCCGACGACCGAGTCCAGCGCGTCTTCCGTGGCGGCGGCGACCAGCAACACGTCGACGCCCTGGCTGATCAGGTCCTGGATATCGGCGATCTGCTTCGAGGGATCGTCATTGGCATCCGTCGCCAGAAGGTGAGCGATCTCGTCGCGGTGCTGGCCGGCGGCCCAGAACACGCCATGCTGGAACGCCACGCGCCAGGCATTCGATATCGAGGCGTTGGAGAAACCGATCGTATAGGGCCCTTGCTTCTTCCACTTCGAGGTGTCGACCATCGAATTGGCGTTCGGGTTCCAGATCCAGGTCCGCGGCACGCCGTAATAACCGGGCTTGGTTTCCTCCGCGGCGGCGGGTTCAGTCGCGCCGAGTCCCAGGGTCGAGACGGCGCCGGCGGCCGCCAAGGCGGCAGGCGCCTTGCGGATGAAGCTCGCACGAGATATTTTTTGATCCAAGATGCTCTTTATAGTCATACCTTCCTCCTCCTGGTCACCTTTTTGGGTGCCGATTGCTCCTACCCCAAGTAAAAATTGGATAATTTATAGTCTATTTTGCAATTTATATCGAAAAATACAGGACGTCCGGTGACAGCCGGTTGCCCAAGCCTCCCAACGCTTCGGATTAGCGGACGCATCGCCGCGAAGGTCAATCACCTGAGTTGTAATAGCTGCTATTACGATTTTCTCGATTGGGCACGGCAACGGTTGCGATCTAATAGGCCGCAGGTATCGGGAGCCTGAGGTACGCCCGGGGAGGATCGACCCTTGAAAATTCTCGTTGTGCTGCGAATGATTCCGGATTCCGCGGGCGAGCTCGACCTGACGGGCGACGGACACGGTATCGACCGCGAGTGGCTGGATTTCCAGCTCAACGATTTCGACGACCATGCGCTGGAGGAGGCGATCCTGCTGAAGGAAGCCGCTGGCGCGACGGTCGTGGCCGTCGCCATCGGCGAGGGAAACAACCGTGTGCTGCAAATGGCGGTTGCCCGCGGTGCGGACGAGGCGATCGCGCTCGGGGCCGAAGGGGATGGCATGATCGACTCGCGAGCGATTGCCGGTTCCATCGTCGCGCTCGCCCGCTCCAAGGCCGCCGATCTCGTCCTTTGTGGCGTCCAGTCGACCGAGGATCTCTTCGGCCAGCTCGTGCCCTATGCCGGCGCCCTGCTCGGCTGGCCGCATGTCTCCGGGTCCAGCCGGGTAGGCATCGAGGCCTCGGCGCTTCGCGTGACGCAGGAGCGCGGCGGCGGCATCGCCGCGACATACGAGATCGCGCTGCCGGCGGTGATCGGCGTGCAGACCGCGTCCAAGGCGCCGCGCTATGTTTCGGGCTCCAAGCTGCGGGAGGCGTCGAAGACGGCCATAGGCAAGGCGCCGTCCGAACCTGTCGTGTTCGATAGATCGGCCGAGATCGTCGCGCTAAGATTGCCCGGACAGCGCGGCAGCGGCGAAAATCTCGGAGACAATCCCGAAAATGTCGCCGACCGGCTGGCCAGCATCCTGGCGGCCAAAGGCTTTGCAGGAGTTTGAGCGATGCGGATTGTCGCCTGCACGGAAGGCTCATTCGGCAAGATAGAGCCCTTTTCG
Source organism: Hyphomicrobiales bacterium (assembly GCA_003963455.1). Classification (GTDB taxonomy): domain Bacteria; phylum Pseudomonadota; class Alphaproteobacteria; order Rhizobiales; family Rhizobiaceae; genus Mesorhizobium. Next base: position 6,099 of record RXJA01000296.1, on the reverse strand, counting down.
CTGGAAATGATCACCGCGGCGCGCGCGGCCGGCATGGCCGGCGACGAGGTTGTCGCTTTCTTCGCCGGCCAGGAACTGGAGCCCGCCGTCGCAAACCTCGGCGCCGCGGACAGGCTCGTCGCGGCAAGTGCCAGCGGTTCCCAGCTTATCGCCGCCGAATCTTACGCTCGGCTGCTCAAGGACACCGTTGCGGCCGAAGAGCCCGGCCTGGTGCTGGTGCCCTATTCCGCCAACGGGCTCGACGTCGCCGGCGATCTCGCGGCGCGCACCGGTTGGCCGCTGGTCTCCTACGTCAACGAAATTCGGCGTGACGGCGACCAGTTGACCGTCGTCGCGCAGGTTTATGGCGGCAAGATCCTGGCCGAATGCAGCGTGCCCCTGCCGGCCATCCTGATGGTCAATCCCGGCGCCTTCGCCGAGGCCGAGCGGCGCGCCGTCGATCCGTCCAAGCTGCAGCATTGCGACGCCGCGGCCGTCGTGGCCCAAGGCAAGGTCCGGCTCGTCGGCGTCGACGTTCCCGACTATGATAGCGTCGACCTCACGACGGCGGAGCGGATCGTCTGCGTCGGCCGCGGCATCGGCGACGAGGCCAGCATCGACATAGCGCGCGGTCTCGCGGACATCCTTGGCGCTGAGATCGCCGGCAGCCGTCCTGTGGTGGACAGCGGCTGGCTGCCGAAGGTGCGGCAGGTCGGCAAATCCGGCCAGAAGGTCAAGCCGAAGCTCTATTTGGCCCTCGGCGTATCAGGCGCTCCGGAACACCTCGAAGGCATGTCGAAGTCGGACCTCATCATCGCCGTGAACACCGATCCCAAGGCGCCGATCTTCAACGTCGCGCATTTCGGCGCGACTTGCGACCTGTTCGATCTCGTCGCGAATCTGAGCGAGCGGCTGCAGGCGGCGTCCGGCCGCTGATATGAGCGAAACGCCCATACTGTGGTTCGTCACGCTGGCGGCAGTCGCGCTGACGGTTTGGCGGTCCCGCCGCTACATCGCCGCGCTGGCGCAGGCGCCGGGCGCAAGCCGGTTCGACCAGCCCTGGCGCCGCCTGGAGGGCGTCGCCATCGCGATCGGCCTGCACCGCAAGATGCTGCGCAGGCCGCTGTCGGGGATCCTGCACGCGCTGATCTTCGTTTCGTTCTTCGTCCTGTTCACCGTCACGATCGAGGCTTTCGGCTCGCGCCTGTTCCCCGGCTTTTCGCTGGCGCCGATCGGCGGCGACAGCTGGATCGCCCTGCTGCAGGATCTGTTCGCGGTGCTGATGCTGCTGGGCCTCGGCCTGGCCGTCTACCAGCGCTACGTCTTGAAGCCTGCGCGCTTCAAGGGTTCGAGCGGATCGGACGCGGCGATCATCTATGTGCTGATCCTGCTCATCGTCTCGTCCTTGCTGATCGAAGCCGGGGCGCGGATCGTCGACGGCGCCGACGGGTCATGGCGGCCGGTCGCGTCACTGGTCGCCGACCTGCTTCGTGCCCTGCACCTTCCAGCCCATCCGGCGGAGCGGGTCGCCTACTGGATCCATATCGGCGCCATCCTCGCCTTCCTGGTCTATATTCCGGGCTCGAAACACCGGCACATGTTCCTGGCCGCGCCGAACATCTATTTTCGCAGCCTCGAACCCGTCGGCACCGCGCCGGCCGTGCCTTCCGAGCGCGAGAATCCGGGCGTTGCATCGCTCGCCCAATTCGACTGGAAGCAGACGCTCGATCTCCTGTCCTGCACGGAATGCGGACGCTGCCAGGCGGTCTGCCCAGCCTATGCCTCGGGCCTGCCCCTCAGCCCGAAGATGCTGATCACCGACATGCGCGACGCGCTGGCGAACGATGCGTCCGGCCCTCTGGTCGGCGGCGTCATCGCCGAAGAAACGCTGTGGGCCTGCACGACCTGCCGCGCCTGCATGGAGGCCTGCCCGGTCGAGATCGAGCATTTGCCCAAGATCATCGACATGCGGCGCCATCTTGTCGATGAAGGCCATGTCAGCCCCATGCTGCAGGACGCGCTGTCCAACCTCACGCGCCTCGGGAACTCGATGGGCAAGCCGTCCAAGATGCGCGCGCGCTGGACGAAGGAGCTCGGCTTCCCGGTCAAGGACGCGCGCAGCGAAGCAGTCGACGTGCTGTGGTTCGTCGGCGACTACGCCTCCTACGATCCGCGCGTCCAGGATGTGACCCGCAAGGTGGCCGAGCTTTTCACGGCCGCCGGCGTCGATTTCGGCATTTTGTTCGATGCCGAGCGCAACAGCGGCAATGACGTCCGTCGCGCCGGCGAGGAAGGCCTGTTCGAGACGCTTGCCCAATCCAACATCGACGCGATCCGCGAATGCAGCTTCAACCGCATCGTCACCACGGATCCGCACAGCCTGAACGCGCTGAAGAACGACTACCGTCATTTTGGCGCGGAGTTCGAAGTGCTTCACTATACTGCGCTGCTTGCCGAGCTGGTCGCGGCGGGCAAGCTCGACATCGCCCCGGCCGGCGGCGCGTTGGTGACCTATCACGATCCCTGCTATCTCGGCCGCTACAATGGCGGCTTCGACGCCCCGCGCGACCTCATCAGGGCGGCGGGCTATACTCTTCATGACATGCCGCGCTGCCGCGAGAATTCCTTCTGCTGCGGCGCCGGCGGCGGCCGCATCTGGCAGGGCGACGACGGCGTCAAGGAACGCCCCAGCGAAAACCGCATCCGCGAGGCGCTCGGCCTGGGCGTCGGCATGTTCGTCGTCGCCTGCCCCAAGGACAAGGTGATGTACACCGCCGCCACCGATGCGCTTGGCGTGGCAGGTGAGCTGAAGATCGTCGACGTGGCTGAGTTGATCAGCCTGAGGGAACCGCCGGCCGCCGAAGGTTCCGGCGAGCGGGCCGACGGCGCCGCGGCCAACGCCTGACCGCGCCGGGCGCTCTTTCCCGTTCGGCGGTTGCCCTGGCGGCTATTGCACCACGCGCTTCTCGAGCTTGCGGGCGAGCGTGCGCCTGTGCAGGCCCAGCCGGCGCGCGGCTTCGGAGATGTTGAAGCCGGTCTCGACCAGCGTTTCGTGGATGCGCTCCCATTCGAGGTTCTTGATCGAGGTGGGGCGGCTGGTGAGCTGCACTGAAACGTCGCCCTCGGCGCGGCCGAAGGCGGCTTCGATATCGTCGGTGTTGGCGGGTTTGGCCAGGTAGTGGCACGCGCCGAGCTTGATCGCCTCGACCGCCGTGGCGATGCTGGCAAATCCGGTCAATACGACGATCCGCATCGACGGGTCGCGGGCGCTCAAAAGCTTGACGCATTCCAGACCCGATCCCACCCCGAGCTTGAGGTCGACGACGGCATATGCCGGAACGGCGGTTTCCAGCGCGGCGAGCAGCGCCTCGCGGTCGTGGCAGACCACGACGTCGTAGTCGCGCTTCTCAAAGGAGCGTTTGAGCGTTCGCGCGAAAGTCGCGTCGTCCTCGACGACGAACAAGGATCGATCAGGCTTCATGATCGCCTCCATCGGTCAGCGCCGCCAGCGGCAGCGAAAGCGTAACACAGGCGCCATTTGCCATGTTTCGCGCCAAAACGTCGCCTCCGAGCTTGCGCACCACATTGAACACCAGGAACAGGCCCAGGCCACCGCCCGGTCGCCCCTTGCTCGACATATAGGGCTGGCCGAGCGCGACCAAAATATCCTTGTCGAAACCCGGTCCGCGATCCTCGATGGACAGCACCAGCTTCTCTTCCTGCCGCTCGGCGGTAATGCTTACCCAATCGTGCGATGCTTCCTGCGCATTGTCGAGCACGTTGAAGATCACCTGCTTCAGCGCCGTGTCGGACACGATCTGCTCGTCCGGCTCGAAACCGTTGCTGTAATCCAGCTTGAAGGGCTGGCGGCTGACACGCCATTCCTGGATGAGATCGTCGAGGAAGTGGCGGATCGTGGTGCGGATCGTGCCTTCGCCCCGCGCCTGGCCGGAGGACATCAGGATGCCGGTGACGATGCTTTTGCAGCGCTCGACCTGCGCCTGCATCTCGGCCACGTCCCCGGAAAGCTCGCGGTTGCGCTTGACGCCGCGCATCTGGCGCCAGTCGGACAGGATGACCGATATGGTCGAGAGCGGCGTGCCGAGTTCATGCGCGGCGCCCGAGGCCAGCAGGCCCATGCGCACGATATGGTCCTCCTCGGCCGAGCGCTGGCGCAGGCCGGCGAGATAGGCATCGCGCTCGCGCAGGTTGCGGTTGATGCGCGTCATGAAGATCACGATCAGGCCGGCCGCCAGCACGAAGCAGATGAACATGCCGCGCAGATGCAAGGCGAGAAGGTCGCTGCCGCCTTGATGCGGAACGGCGATCGGCTGGAAAACGAAGATGAGGAAGACGAAGCAGGCCGAGGCCGCCACCACCAGGATCCAGGTCGACCATGGCGCCAGCAGCGCGGCTCCGAGCGTGATCTGCAGCAGATAGAGCGACACGAACGGGTTCGAGGCGCCGCCGCTCAGGTAAAGCTGGGTGGTCAACGCCGCCATGTCGAAGCTCAGCGCGACGAAGAGCTGCGCGTTGGAGATGCGGCGATTGCCGCGCAGGGCCAGCAGGCTGAAGATGTTCAGGCCGACGAGGAAAAGCACCACGCCGGCCATCTCGGCGAGCGGCAGCGGGATGGCGAACCAGTATTGCGCCACCAGGATGGTCAGCACCTGCCCCGCCACCGCCAGCCAGCGCAATTGGACGAGCAGGAGCAGGTTCTTCCTGTTCGTCAGGTCGGAATTCGAGGCGGCGCCCTGGCCGCCAGGGGAAGCCGCCAGGAACGGTTTGCCCTGATGAAGCCGCGAGGGCGGGATGTTCATCTGGCGGCGCTCCGCCCCGGACAGCTGGTGAAGATCGGCCTGGCAAGAGCGATTGCCAGCATCACTGCCAGGGCAAACCAGGTCAGGGCATAGACAAGATGACTGTTGCGGAAGTTGACGACGGTCAGCCCGCCGCGCGGCCAGCTTTGCGCGCCTGAGGCTCCGGCATCGACGAAGTAGGGCGCGACATCGGTCAGGCCGCGCGCCTTGGCGATTGCCACGACGTCTCGCGAATACCAGCGATTGGCCGCCGGATCGTTGCTGCGCAGGAAGCCGCCACCGGGCTCGCTGACGCGCAGCAGCCCGTCGACGGCTGCCGGCGCGGTGGAGCCGCCGCTTTCCCGCTCGAACTCCGCCTTGCGCTCCTGCGGGATGAAGCCGCGGTTGACGAGGACCACGAAACCACCGTCGGCGCGCATCGGCGTCAGCACCCAATAGCCGCCGCCAAGCTCGGTCACCGCCTGCACCAGCGTGTTGGCGCCGCCGAGGAAGCGGCCGGCCAGGCGCACATGGCGATATTCGTAGTCAGGCGCGCTCAACCCGTTCCAGCTCGGCGGGCCAGGCGCATCGACGACCAGAGCATGAATGCGCTGGTCGACGCGGGCGATCAGGTCGAGCTTCCAGACCCGCCTTTCCAGCTGCCAAATGCCGAGCCCGAGAAACAGCAGAATGCCGAGAAGCCCGGACAGCACAAGCAGGAAGCGCGACGCGGAGCCCTTCGAGGGCGCGGCATGAGTGCCTGTGCCTGCCTGGGCGATCGTGCCTTCAGTCCGGAATTTGGCCCTCCCCGCGCCCGACACGCCCATGCCCGAAATGGGGCTCATGGCATCTCCCGCATCTCGTGGAGGCCCGGCATCATGTTGGCGTTGAGGTGGTACATCACCCAGAGCGAGCCGCTGAGCACGATGACGACGAGGATCACCGTGAAGATGAGCGCCAGCATCGACCATCCGCCCTCCGAGGCGGGGTTCATGTGCAGGAAGAAGATCATGTGGACCACGATCTGCACCACCGCGAAGGCCATGATGATGATGGCCGTGGCCTGCTTGTTGTCGATGGCGCCGGTCATGACCATCCAGAACGGGATGGCGGTGAGGATCACCGACAGGACGAAACCGATCAGGTGACCCTTCAACGACCCGTGCGCGGCGCCGCCATGGGCGTGGTCGTGACCGGCGTGATCATGGGCGCTCATCGCAGCATCCCCATCAGATAGACGAAGGTGAAGACGCCGATCCAGACGACGTCGAGGAAGTGCCAGAACATCGAGAGGCACATCAGCCGGCGGCGGTTGGCCTCG
>RXJA01000605.1 GCA_003963455.1 Hyphomicrobiales bacterium | reverse complement strand
CGCCGGCAAGACGACCATGCTTTTGCAGGCGTCCTACAATTATCGCGAACGCGGCATGTCGACGATGCTGTTCGTCGCCGGCCACTATCGCAAGGGCGATAGCGGGCTGATCTCGTCGCGCATCGGTCTCGAATCCGAGGCGGAGATGTTCCGCGACGGCGACGATCTCTTCGCCAGGGTCGCCGAGCATCACGAGCACGCGAGCGTGCATTGCGTCTTCGTCGACGAGGCTCAGTTCCTCGAGGAGGAGCAGGTCTGGCAGCTCGCCCGCATCGCCGACCGGCTGAACATCCCGGTCATGTGCTACGGCCTGCGCACCGATTTCCAGGGTAATCTCTTCTCCGGCTCGCGAGCGCTGCTCGCCATAGCCGACGACCTGCGCGAGGTGCGCACCATCTGCCGCTGCGGCCGCAAGGCGACGATGGTGGTCAGGCTCGGCTCCGACGGCAAAGTGGCGAAACAGGGCCAGCAGGTGGCTATCGGCAAGGACGTCTATGTCTCGCTCTGCCGCCGCCACTGGGAAGAAGAGATGGGCAGGGCCGCCCCCGACGACTTCATTGGCTTCACCAGCAGTTGACCCCAAGCAGATATTCGTGGGGCGCCTTGCGGATATCTTATTGGATTCCTTCGTTTTTCGCGGATTCTGATCGCAAGGCCGTGGGATATTTTTGCGGAACCTGTCTGATTCAAGCTGTCGAGGCGCGCCGCGCCGGAAACCGCCAGCCGAGCCGCACGCCGAGGGTTGCCAGCGCGATCAGCGCCATGCCTGCGGCCTGCGCCGGCCCGAGCGGATGCCGGTACAGAACCCAGTCGATGATGATGGCAACGACGGGATAGATGAAAGTGATGATGCCGATCACCGGTGTCGTCAGGCGCGGAAAGGCGGCATTCATCAGCACATAGGCAATGCCGGTATGCAGCACGCCGATGCCCGCCAGCCAGCCCCACGACGCCGGCGGGATCGGATGACCGATACCGGCGAACGGGGCGAGCAGCGCGACGCCGACCAGCGTCTGGCAAAGCACCGTGATCTCGGCGCGCTGTTGTCCGAGGCCCTTGGCGAGGATCGTTGCCACCGCATAAAGCAGGGCGGCGCCGAGCGTCAGCGCGATGCCCAACGCCCATTTCGCGTCGGCATGGCCATGCGTGACAACCAGGCCGCTGGCCAGCACGACGCCCAGGAACGCGCCGATCATCCATAGGATCTGGTCCAGCGAGATGCGTTCCTTGAGGAAGGTGACGCCGATCAGCACCACGAAGAACGGCTGGACATGGTAGACGATTGTCGTCGTCGCGATCGATGTCATGGCGAAGCCGGCGAAGAAGGCCGTCCAGCTCAGCACCATGCACACGCCGCCGAGAGCAGCGAGCGCAAGCCGGGATATGGACAGCGTGCGATCCGGAAGATAGCCGCGCAGCAGGCACCATGCGGCCAGGAACAGCGAGCCGAACACGCATCGCCAGAAAACGATGGTGATCGGATGCTGTCCCGACTCAGTCACGAAGGCGCCGACCGTGCCGGCAATCACCATGGCCAGGGCGAGGCTCGCGGCAGGAAAACGGTCGATTGACACATCCCTCATCCAGCGGCCCTCCAGCGGATCCATGGTCCATTTGGGCAGTTGCAATGATCTCAAGCAAGCGAATAGATTTGTGGCTACCTATTCGATATATTGATAGCGCCATGGTTGCACCGCTCGATCTCAACCTGCTGAAAACCTTTGTCGCCGTCGTGGAAAGCGGCAGCCTCTCCAATGCCGCGCCGCGCGTCGGCCGCAGCCAATCGGCGGTCAGCATGCAGATGCAAAGGCTGGAGGAAATGGTCGGCAACCAGCTTCTGGTGCGCGGGCCGAGAACGGTCACCCCCAATGCGATCGGCGAGGATTTTCTCATCTATGCGCGCCGGCTGCTGAAATTGTCCGACGAGGCCTGGGCGAGCGTCACCCGGCCGAAGGAAACAGGCAGCGTGCGCCTCGGCGTGCCCGACGACTACGCGGCCTTCCTGCTGCCGCCTGTCCTGTCGCGCTTTGCCGAGGATCACCCGCTGGTCACCGTCGAACTCGTCTGCGAACAATCGACCGCCCTGGTGAAGACCCTGGCGGAAGGGCGGCTTGACCTCGCGATCGTCACCCGACTGCCGGATCAGCCGCTCGACGTGATCAGGCTGGAACGCTTCGTCTGGGTCGCCTCGCCCAACCACGTCGCCTGGCAAGGCGATCCCTTGCCTGTCGCGCTGTTCGAGCCTGGCTGCGCGGCGCGGATGAATGTCCTGCAGGCGCTCGGTCAGGCCGACCGGTCCTACCGCTGCACCTATTCCAGCGCGTCCCTGCTCGGGCTGGTCGCGGTCGTGCAGGCCGGGCTTGCGGTCGCCGGCCTGGCGCAGCGTAGCGTGCCCCCGTCGCTGCGCATCATCGGCGGCAATGAGGGGCTCCCGGCGCTGCCGGACCTCGAGATCGGCATTCTGCGCAACCCGCTGTCGACGGCGCTGGCGGTCGATCGTCTGCATGATTTCCTGCACCGCGACCTGGCCCAGCAGACCTGAGCCGCGGAGATCGCCCGCGGCCCCGGGTGCGGCGTTTGTCCCGGGGTGTGGCGTTTGCCAAGGCTTCGCCCTATAACGCCGACAGCCAGAACTCTCCGGGGTCAGCCATGCTTCGCGCCATTCCGTCCGCCATGGTCTTGCTGCTTGCCGGCGGCCTTGCCGCGCATGCCGACGGCGACGCGGCGCTCGGCAAGAAGGTCTTCAACCGATGCGTCCCCTGCCACGAGGCGGCGACGGATCGCGACAAGGTAGGCCCGCATCTGATGGGTGTCGTCGGCCGCAAGGCCGGCTCCGCGGAAAGCTTTGCCGGCCATTATTCTCAAGCCATGAAGGATGCCGGCGCCGCCGGCCTCGTCTGGAACGAGGCCAACCTCGCCGCATATCTCAAGGCGCCCAGGCAGAAGGTTCCAGGCAACAGGATGGCCTTTACCGGCCTGACCAGCGATGACGACATCGCCAATGTCATCGCCTATCTGAAGGCGGATCCCAAGCCCTGACCCAAGGCGCTGTCGCTTGCCGAACGCATGATTGCAAGCAGCGACGGACTTGCACAAGATAACCCGCCCATTGCCGCCAGGGGGGATTTCGATGGAAACGCTTTCCGCCCGAGCACGGCAAATGCTCGGGCTAGGTCGTGCCGGCAGGCTGCGCGGCGCGGCCCGCAGGTTCAAGAGACGGTCGCTCGTCGCGATGGCGCGCTGGCGTCGCGGGCGCACGAGGGCCAAGCTGATCGGCATTACCGGCAGTTCGGCGAAAACAACCACGGCCGAGCTTCTCGTGCACATTCTTGGTGCCGAGGGATCGGTGCACAAGCAGACGAAAGGCAACACGTTGACGCCGCTCGCTCAGGCACTTTGCGGCCTGCCACGCGATGCGGATTACGCGGTGATGGAAGTCGCCATCGGAAAAAGCAGCATGGCCGAAATGGCTTCGTTGCTCAGGCCGGACATTGCGGTGGTCACCTTGGTGGCCGACGAACACCGGTCCGTCTTTCGGGGAGCCGACGGCGTCGCGGCCGAGAAGCAGCGGCTGGTCGAGTCGCTGCCGCCAGCGGGCCTGGCGATCCTCAACGCCGACGACGCGCGCGTCATGGCGATGGCCGCCGCGACAGCGGCCCGTGTCGTGACGTTCGGGCGTGGAGAAAACGCGCATTACCGCGTGACCGACGTGCACGCGGCCTTTCCGCAGCGGCTGACGCTGCGCGTGCATTGGGAAGGAGGCGTCCTGCCATTACGCACGCGCTTCATCGCCGAGCATTTCTGTCTGCCTGTCGCGGCGGCGGTCGCCACTGCCCTCGAACTCGGCCTCGACCCGCAGCGTGTTGGTGAACAGGTCGCGCAGTTCGAGCCTCTGTTCAGCCGAGGCGCTGCGCAGAAGGTTCCGAATGGCCCGACCTTCCTGATCGATTCGGTGAAAGCGCCGCTTCATTCCCTTGGCCTGGCCCTCGCTTCTCTCGATCGGGCCGAGGCGCCGTACAAGCGCGTGGTGCTCGGCCACATCTCGGACTATGCCGGTAAGGCGGACAAGACCTACCGCAAGGCGTATCAGGATGCCCGGGCTATCGCGGACGAGGTCATTTTTGTCGGAGAGCATGCCCATCGTGCCGCGGCCCCAGATCAGGACCGTGATAGCGGCCAGTTCCGCGAGATGCGCTCGGTCCGCGAAGCCGCCGAGCACATTCAGGCAACGCAACGCCCGGATGAGGTGATCCTGATCAAAGGCTCGAGCAACCTTCACCTGGAGCGTATTGCTCTCGCGCTGACGCGAGATGTCCGATGCTGGGAGGAACGCTGCGGTCAGACCCGCAACTGCCTTTCGTGCGGTAGATACGGTATCCCGTTTGAACGCCACCCCGAGGCCCGCGCGGCGCAGAAGCGTGCTCGGCGATGGTGGCGCCGCCTACTGCATAAGAAGCCCCCTACGGACGCCGCCCCCCGCCGGTGACCGGGTGATGCGGTCGGTCAAAAGACAATGCACAAATGCCCGCAGCCGAGGCTATTTCATCCCGACACCCGAATATCGGCGGCTTGCCGTGCTGTATCGGAGAGAGTTTCGTCGGCAAAAGGCATTGCCGCGGAGGAATTACAGCACCGCTCATGCGTGTGCTGTGGTCGACTTTCAAGGGCCGGTCCAATTCTTTGTTTTGCCGCGGCCCTTTGTGTTCCATCTTTCAATCCCCTGAAGCCCCACATATATTCGCCGCCACGACACGGAAACGCATGCCGAAGCGGGAGGCCCCAATGGCGACATTGCAGAATTTCGATGCCGAAATTGCCAAGACCAAGCAGGTCGTCGAGGACATGCGCTCCAAGATCGAGCAGTCCGGCACCGTGCTCGACACGCTCGCGCAGGCCGACAAGAAGATCGGCGACGCCAATTTCGACATCGAGAACGCCCGCATCGAGGATGTGTTGAAGCAGCAGAAGGTCATGGAAGGCAACATCGCCGACCTGATCATCGGGCTGGAGGACGCCACCAACGTCTTCGGCGCCGAATTCGAAAGCATGAAGAACTACACCGGCTGGGAAAGCTTCGTCGGCGTCTTCTCGGCGCAGCGCAAGCAGCGCATGCGCACCGACCGCGTCCGCAACATGTCGCTGGCCGGCAACCTGCAGGAGCTTTTGGCGAAGTCGGATACCATCGTCGGCATCCTGAAGGCGCAGAAACAGGTCCTCGACCAGCGCTACAAGACCTCCGAGACCAGCCTGTCGCAGGTGATCGAGCGCCGCAAGGTGACCATGACCAATCTCGAAGCAGTGCAGAAGCGCATCGAGGAATTGAACCCCCTGCTGCTCGACATCGAGAACAAGATCGCCGCCTCGACCACGCAGAAGGAGCGTACCGAGCTCGAGGGCGAGCGCTCGAAGATGGCCACCGAATACAACGAAAAGCAGGCCAAGGAGCAGGAGCTGCTCGCCGAAAGCCAGACGCTCGAGCGCTACACCTCGATGTTCCAGACCTTCGTCGATTCGCTCAACAACCAGATCGCCGCGCAGTCAACGCTGATCAACAAGCTGACCATCGACACCGAGCAGCGCATCGTTCTCTACAAGGCCCTGGAAGATTCGCTGAAGACGGCCGCCCAGCAGGACGTCGCCCACAAGATCAACACGCTGGGCAGCAAGGTCGATAACACGGCGGAGGAGACCATGGCCGGCATCGGCGCCGCCTCGCAGAAGCATATCGGCGACCTGCTGGAGATGCATGAGAAGAACATGGTGGCCTCGGCCGACATCCAGCGCCGCAAGAAGCTTGCCGACGATGCCTTCGCCCGCCGCTTCGACGATGTGATGAAGAAGCACAACGCCGCCAACTATGTGCAGCAATAGGCGGCGGCACTGACTTCATCCCCACGGCAGCCACATGACACCTGAGAACGACGCGGCGGCACGCTACTTCTCCGCCATCACGGCGGCGCTGAGCGGGCTGGAAGTGTTCATGCGCGACGACCGCTCGCCGCTTTACCGGCACGGCATCGTCGCGAGGATCGTCGCGGAGTACATCGCGCGGCTGGACAAGTCCTTTGCCTGCTGGCGTAACCGCCTGGGCTTCATGGACACCTTCCGCATTTCGCGCGCCGAGAGCGGCTATCCCGTGTTCCAGAACCTGCTCGAGCTGGAAAACGACCGCCAGCAGGCAGATAGCCGGCTGGCCAACATCCCTCAGGCCGCGGAGCTGCGCGAGGAGATGGCCGACTTCATCCTGCGCCACAAGGAGTTTCCCGAAGCGCTGCAGAGATCGATGGCCGAGCGGCTCTATCTGGAGGACGTCAGGAGCGAGGCGACGTTCGGGCCGTTCACCCTTGCGCAGACGGCCAAGGTCTCGGTCAACCCGAAGACCATGCGGCCCTATTACCTCGTCCACTGGGCCACGTTCGACGGCAGCGCCAACCTGCCGCTGGTCTACATGGTGACGGTGGAGGACTCCTCCGAAAGCATGGTGCGCCAGCTGGTCGACGTGAACGGCAAGCTGAACGAGAAGGTCGACATACCGCTCCCCGTCGACGGCCTGCTCAACCCCGAGCTTGCGCACCGCTTCGACGACTTCACCGAAAAGAACTCGGCCTACACGCTCTCGCCGGCGACCATCGCGGTCAATCTCGACAAGGATTTCGAGCCCCTCCACCCCAAGCAGTTGAGGCGCGTCGTGCTCGGGCCTTTCTACTCGGCCGGCATCACCGACAACAATTCGACGGTGACCGAGGTGCTGGCCAAGGTGCGCAAGCCGGAGAACGCCTGGCTGCTCACCTGGACCATCCAGGAGGTTTTTTCCAAGGGCGAGAAGCCCGGCCGCAAGGGCCTTTTCTCCAGCGAGAAGACCACGCAGGAGTTCTTCATCAACACCGACGATCTCGAAGCGGCGCGCCAGGGCGTCTCAAGCTACGAGAACCACGCGCTCATACCGCACGAGGCCTATCAGGCGCTCTATGCCGCGGGCGAGGCGCAAAAGATCTTTTCCGGCTACAAGGTTCACGTCCTGTCCAACGGGCAGGTCATCAGCGACGTCTGACCGTCAAACCGCGGAGCATCCTTCATGGACACCGGCCTGACAACAATCTCGGAAGCCGCAATCGAAAAGCACCGCGCGATCGCGCAGAGCTTCATCACCCGCATTGTTGTGCTGGAGGATCCTTCGCGCGAATCCGGCACCGCGCTTGCCGGCACCAACCGCCGCTTCGTCTCGACCGTGTCGGTCGGCTCGGTGCGGCGCACGCGCGAGGTCGAGCTGACGAAGACGGTCGCGGCCATCCATCCCGACGACCAGTTGATGACGATCCCGCAGCACACGCTGCTCTACCGCGCTCGCCGCGGCCTGGCGATCGCGCTCGCCATATCCGACGTCTTCGCCGAGGGCTCGGACCTCGAAAGCCTACAGGCGAAGAACGCCCGCGCGCCTCTCGAAGGCGAGGAAGCGGCCACCTTCAAGAAGCTTCTGTCGGCGTCGGCTTACGTCTCCGCCTTCAGTTTCGCTTCCTACCTGTTCCAACTGATCGACAGCGACGGCGAGGCGCCCAACGACAGTCCCGAGCCCGACTTCCTGTTCGACACCCCGCAGGACGCGGTGAAGTCGATCCTCGCCGGCCTCGACAAGGCGATCGCCGGCTCGAAGGACGACGCCGACCTGATGACCCGGGCGCGAGCCTTTGCCCGCGTCGCCATCGACGGGCTCTTGGCGCGAAAAGGCCGTTTCGACGGCATCGGCCCGTTCGAGAACGCGCATATCCGCATCGATGTCGACGACTTCACCCTCGACGGCTTCGACGTCGCGCCCGGCAAGCGGTCCAAGCCGCTGGTGATGACCTTCAAGAAGCCGGAAGAGGTGGTCGGCAACCACATCGCCAAGTACCAGTCGGTCAAGCTGGCCAAGATGCTGATGGCCTATGACTTCGAGCGCGAATTGAACCCCTTCGTCGAGCTCGGCGGCTTCCTGTTCACCTTCATCGGCGACGGCGCGCCCGGCACCGGCAAGACGACGCTGATCCAGATGATAGCCGGCCTGGTCAACGGCTACTGCCAGGTGGCCGGCTACCCCTTCGCCTATGAGAATTTCGGCGTCGACCAGATTTCGTCCTACCAGGGCAAGTCGGGCCAGAACTGCCGCCAGTTCATCAACAACGTTCTCAATCCGCGCGTCATCGGCTTCGGCACCATCGACGACATCGACCAGGTGGCGGCGCGCCGGTCCGACGATCGCGCGTCGGCCGGACAGCAGGAGATCACCGGCGTCCTGATGGATGCCTTCGCCGGCGCCTCGACGGTCGTTCGCGGCAACTGCTCCTTCGGCATGTTCTCCAACTATCCCGAAAACGTCGACGACGCGCTGCGCCAGCGCGCCGGCGCGCGCTGGCTGGTCGATGGGCCGCAGACGCGCGACGACTACATCGATATCTTCGTGTTGCTCGCCGGCAAGAACCACAAGATCCCGCTGGGCAAGCACGAACTCTATGCCGCGCAGGAAATCCAGCGTGCGGTGAGTGAGGCTTACGAAGAGCACGAGAAGCCGCATGAAGACGGGCTGATGAAGGTCTATGAGCGCTATATGAAGGAGAATGGCGCGCCGAAGACCATGGCTGATGTCGGCACCTACCTGCACATGATCAAGGATGCCGAGCCGCGCTTCACCGGCCGCGCGATCAAGAACGTCACCGACGCCATCAAGATGCGCGCCATGGACATCGAGCTGCCGGACGACTGGTTCGAGAAGCCGGAAGCCTTCATGCACAAGGGCTACGACGACAAGAAGGCGATGATCGAGGAACTGCGCGGGCCGTTCTCGATGGACATGGTCATGCAGGAGATCAACCGCTACGCCGATTCCGAATTCCGCTATTCCGACAAGTCCGACGATGCCGCGGTGGAGAAGCTCCTGCGCGACGCCCGCCTGCGCGAGAGGGCAGCGCGCGAGATGGAGGAATTGAAGAAGAAGGGGCTGTGGAATGCGTGAGGCGCGCCTTACCCTTTTCCCCTTGCGGGAGAAGGTGGATCGGCGCGATAGCGCCGAGACGGATGAGGGGTGTTCCAGCGGAGTGAGACGCTGGCATTCCCTGGAGCACCCCTCATCCGGCCGCTTCGCGGCCCCGTGAACGGGGAGAAGGAAAAGTGAAGAAAAAGCCCGACCTTCTGCGCGACAACGAGCTGATCTACGGCAGGCTGCTTGCCGTGGACGAGCCGCATCTCATCCAGCGCTACAACAAAGCTCTTGCCGCGTTCGGCCTTCAGCCCACCAAGCTCCAGAGCTTCCAGATCGACCGTACCGGCTTCTCGCCAGAAATCGCTGAGGAGTGCGGCGACTACGACTATCTCGATCCCAACGAGGTCAACCGCCGCTTCATCATCCTGACGCCGTCGCAGATCGACCTGCCGGTGGTGCACACCGCCTTCTCCAACACCTCGCAGTTGATGTTCGAGTTCATGTCGAAGAACCGGCGCGCTATCGACGCGCTGACCATCAAGGACGTCATCTACGGCGAGATCGAGGACTCCGTTCCCAAGGTCAACGACATCGAGGACCTGCTCTCGATCAACCAGGTCGAGTTCAAGGTGCTGTCGGCCGAGGACGTGCTGGGCAAGGCGGCCGAGCTCGGCAAGCTCGTCGACCGGCTGAAGCAGGAGCCCGACGCCTGGCGCGACAACGCCATGCTTCAGCGCATGGTCGATCTCGCCAAGGTCTGCGGCGACATCCGCGAGAACGCGCTGGTGCCGGACCGGGTGATCTTCCGCCACAACGCCTACTGGACCAGCCATTTCGGCGGCCTCTATGTCTTCGTCGATCCGGACATGACGACGGTGATCTGCGATCCGGCCGCTCCCGGCTTCCGCCGCTCACGCCCCTGGCAGGTGAGCTATCTGTCGATCAACGACGCCGACAAGGTGTTCCGCTTCCTTGCCGCCACCGGGCGTCTCGACCTGCCGCGCGCCTCATGGATCGAGGCCTCCGGCTATCTCGAGCACCGCGCCGAGATGGTCGTGCGCGCACTGATCCGCGAGGCCGAACCCAACCGCAACCTGACCGATGTCGACAAGGTCTGGCTGCAGACCTGGATCCACGGCCATGCCGACCTGATCGCCCAGGACGGGAACTTCCCTTTCCTCAACGCCGCCAAGCGCGAGATCGCCCAGCTCGGCCATCTCAAGATCGAGGATGTGCCGCCGCGCCAGCGCTTCCTGGTCGTGCGCGCCAGGCCCGACCACCCCGATGCCTGGCTGACCAACCAGCTGATCTCGGATTTCGTGCCGCAGGATTTCGTCTCGCGTTACGTCTTCAACAAGCCGGGCTTCTACAAGGACTATGACGGCTTCAGCGACGCCTGGCGAAGCCATGTTGTGGACGTTCTGAAAACCACATATTTGAAGGACAAGGCGGCGTTCCGCGCGCGCCTTTACGGCCTGACTGACTAGAACGAAATGAACCGTCATTTCGTTCTAACTATTTGTTTTGGCGCATGATGTTATCCAAGAAGTCTGCAACTTTTTGGCATCATGCTAAGGGGGTGCCACAGCCATGCTCGACCCGATCGTGAACTTCTTCACCCAGATC
>RXJA01000003.1 GCA_003963455.1 Hyphomicrobiales bacterium | reverse complement strand
CGCGCCAAGCAGCCGCCGGCCTTCGACGACGTCAAGGACCAGGCCAAGCAGGCGGTGATCCGCGACAAGTATTTCGCCATGGTCAAGGACCTGCGGGCCGCCGCCAAGGTTGAGATCCCGGACGAGAAGCTGAAGGCGGCGGTCGACACGATGGAAGCCGGCAAGTAATCCATTGCAGGCCAGAATATATCGCAAAGGGCGCCTTCCGGGCGCCCTTTCGCATTGTC
Organism: Hyphomicrobiales bacterium; assembly: GCA_003963455.1. Classification (GTDB taxonomy): domain Bacteria; phylum Pseudomonadota; class Alphaproteobacteria; order Rhizobiales; family Rhizobiaceae; genus Mesorhizobium. The sequence goes on along the minus strand of RXJA01000003.1, from coordinate 10,357 downwards.
AGGCCGGACCTATGCCTCGCACCACATAGCGGACGGCAGTCCGGATCGTCGCCTCGTGCTCATCGAGGCGATTGGTCAAAAGATGCCGCCAGGCGTAGGACGCGATCAGGTCGGCGACGATCGCGCCATCGATGTCCGCCGCCACCTCGCCGCGCGCCCTGGCGCGCTCGATCATCAGGCCGGTATGGCTGCGGCGCCCTTTTGAATATTCGGCAAGCGCGGCCGCGGCCGTCTCGTCCGACTGGGCCTCGGCGACCAGCGAGCGGAAGATATTGCCCGAAGGGGTGTCGCGCCAGTGCGCGAACAGGTTCTTGAGAAAGCCGACCAGGTCGTCCTCGACGTTTCCCGTGTCTGGAGTCTCGACGCGTTTCTGCCGCTGGTAAACCTCGATCAGCAGCGCCGCCTTGCTGGGCCACCAGCGGTAGATGGTCGGCTTGCCAGCGCGCGCCCGCCGGGCGACGGCCTCGATCGAGAAGCCGGCATAGCCCGCCTCGCGCAATACAGCTTCGGCGGCCTCGACGATGGCATCGGCGCTTTCGGGATTGCGTTTAGCGCCGATCGACTTGCGCCCGCGGGTCGCGGCTTCGCCCATCGAGGTCTTCCTTAGCCGGTGAATCTGTCGCCAATCATATTGGCTTCGGCGATGAAACGAAACGCCGCGTTTTCAATTGCAGAGCCCTCGCTCAGGTCGGCGAAGCGCGGCCAGAACGCCCCTTGCGCCGGGGCGCGCTATCGGGCAAACCGGCCTTCTTTTCGCGCTCTTGCCGCCCCGGGGTCATGATGTCCGCTACGATTTCGCCGCTCGCACCGAAGAAATACCCTAAGATGCCGGTCATCGAGGGGGTGCGCATCGCGACCGCCGAAGCCGGCATCAAGTACCGGAACCGCACCGATCTGCTCGCCATGGTCTTCGATCCGGGTACGGCCGTGGCCGGCGTGTTCACTAGGTCGAAATGCCCCTCGGCGCCGGTGGACTTCTGCCGCCAGAACCTGCCCGCCGGCAAGGCGCGCGTCCTGGTGGTCAATTCCGGCAACGCCAACGCCTTCACCGGCAAGAAGGGCAAGGCGTCGACCGCGCTGACCGGCGAGGCGGCGGCCAAGGCCGCCGGATGCTTGGAGAGCGAGGTGTTCCTGGCTTCGACAGGCGTCATCGGCGAGCCGCTCGACACCACCAAATTCAGCCATCTGCTGGCCGGACTGGTCAAGGACGGCAGGCCCGATCTGTGGACCGAGGCGGCCAGGGCCATCATGACGACGGATACCTATCCGAAGGTGGCGACGGCGACGGTCAAGCTCGGCGACGCCGACGTCACCATCAACGGCATCGCCAAGGGCGCCGGCATGATCGCGCCCGACATGGCGACGATGCTCTCCTTCATCGCCACCGACGCGCCGATCGCCGCCGCCGTGCTGCAGGACCTTTTGTCGCGCGGCACGGCCAAGACCTTCAACGCGGTGACCGTCGACAGCGACACCTCGACCAGCGACACGCTGCTTTTCTTCGCCACCGGCAAGGCGGCCGCGCGCGGCGCGCCGGCGATCAGCGATCCCAAGGATGCGCGGCTCGGCGCGTTCCGCCGGGCGCTCGGCAAGGTGCTGAAGTCGCTGGCGCTCCAGGTCGTGCGCGACGGCGAGGGCGCGCGCAAGCAGGTCGAGGTCACCGTGACCGGCGCCAAATCGGCGCGTTCGGCCAAGCGTATCGCGCTCTCGATCGCCAATTCACCGCTGGTCAAGACGGCCGTCGCCGGCGAGGATGCCAATTGGGGCCGCGTCGTCATGGCTGTCGGCAAGGCCGGCGAGCCGGCCGATCGCGACCGGCTGTCGATCTGGTTCGGCGACAATCGCCTCGCGCATGAGGGCGAGCGCGACCCGGCCTATTCGGAGGAAGCGACCTCGGCCTACATGAAGCGCGACGATATCCGCATCCGCGCCGATATCGGCATCGGCCGCGGCAAGGCCACGGTGTGGACCTGCGACCTCACCAAGGAATATGTCGCCATCAATGGCGATTACCGGAGCTGATGGCGCCGGTGTCCAGGCATCCGGCAAGCGTGCTGGCGGTCGTGCGCCGCTACGAGGCGGCGGGTTTTCGCGCCTGGCCGGCGGCCGCCGTCCATTATGACGGGACCTGGGTGGTGCGGCTCACGGCCGGACACCCCGCCAAGCGCCTGAACTCGGTCAATCCGCTCGATCCGGGCGACACGCACGCCATTGAGGAGCGCATCGGCCGCGCCGCGCGGCGCTTCGATGCCTATGGCCGGCCGCTCACCTTCCGCATGTCGCCGCTGTCGGGGCAGGTGCTGTCCACGCATCTCGACAAGGCCGGCTGGAACAGGTTCGACGAATCCCTGGTGATGCGTTTGCCGCTGAAAGACCTCGATCTTGGCGAGGCCATGGACCAGATTCCGCTCAAGGACATCAGCCGCTTCATCGGCGCGTCGCTGAGGACGAGCGGCTCGGACGCCTCGCTGCGGCCCGGCCTGTCCGAGGTCATCGGCGCCATCCAGCCGGAAGCGGGGCTGTTCGCGCTCGAGGACGGCAACGAGCCGCTGGCGACGCTGATCTGCGTCCATGACGGCGATCTCGCGGGGCTGTTCGAAGTCGCCACCGAAAAGTCGGCGCGCAACAAGGGCCATGGCCGCAATCTCATCCTGTCGGCGCTGAAATGGGCGCGGCTGCGCGGCGCGCGCGAGGCCTGGCTGCAGGTCGAGGCCGGCAACGCGCCGGCGCTCTCGCTCTACCGGTCGCTCGGCTTCGAGGAAGTCTATCGCTACCACTATCGACGGCCGCCTGGCGCATGAGCGAGGTGAAGCCAACCGGAAAGCGCCTGCTGCTGGTCGCCGCCTGCGCGCTGGTCGACACCGACCGGCGCGTGCTCCTGGCGCAGCGCCCGCAGGGCAAGCAACTCGCCGGCCTGTGGGAGTTTCCGGGCGGCAAGGTCGAGCCTGGCGAGACGCCCGAGGAATGCCTTGTCCGCGAGCTCAACGAGGAGCTCGGCATCGAGACGGAGATCCCATGCCTGGCGCCGCTCACTTTTGCCAGCCATTCCTATGACGATTTCCATCTGCTCATGCCGCTCTACGTCTGCCGCCGTTTCCGCGGCATCGCGCAGCCAAGGGAAGGGCAGGGGCTGAAATGGGTGCGGCCGAAGCAGATGCGCGATTATCCAATGCCGCCAGCGGACGCGCCGCTGATCCAGTTCCTCATCGACCTCTTGTAATTTTGCGGCCCGCCCTTTCCGCCCGTTTCCCGGGAGCTGCTTTAGCCAGCGTTAATGGAAGATTTATCTCGATGTGAAAAATTGCACGAGGCCGCTTCGCGCGGCGATATCGTCGATGACTGGGAAACACGGCATGAGCCTCGAAAGAGAGTGGGACTCGATCCGGCCCGACCGCGGCTTCCGCGCGGTGGACGCCGGCATGGGCATCCTGCGGATCACGCTTCTCTTCGGCTCGGCCGCCGTGGCGCTGGCGCTGATCGCGACGCCTTTCCTGGACAACCAGACCCGATCGCAGAGCGCCCGCGACGGCCTGGCGGCCGGGCTCGACATGACCGCGACCGGATCGATCGGTCATCGCGCCAATACATACACGGTGCGCCGCAGCGTGCTGCAGCCATTGCCCAGTTCAATCTGCGTCATCCGCAACGACGGCAGCCGCAGCGGCGAATGCTGACACGGTGAATTTATTTCCGGCACAGCCGCGGTTCATTCGCCATTAAGCTTTTGCCATTAACCTTTCTTAACGGGTAGGACATTAGAATTTCTGCATAAGGGATGAACGATCATGAAAAACCTGCTGCAGCAATTCGTTAGAGATGAGACGGGTGCCACCGCAATCGAATATGGCCTGATCGTCGCGGTGCTGTCGCTTGCTATCGTCGCGGGTGTCGGAAAAGCCGCCGGCGCTCTCCAATGGCTGTTCAGCGACAACAGCAGCAGGCTGGTTCAAGCCTTCCAGTGACGTCTGCCGGGCAACCGGAGGCGGGATAGTTAACCTCCCCGAGGGTTCTCCAGGATCGTCTTCAGCGAGACCTTGGCCGATCCGGGCCTGAGCGGTTTCCGTTGTGAGGCATCGGGCGCCCAGCCGGACATCCAGACAATCGAAAAGCTTGCGCGGATACGGCCGTCCGGATCCGAAAATCGTTCGGCGTAGATTTCGGCGGCGCGGGCAAACAAGTGTCTGCCGACTGGCCGCCGGCTGCGATCGATCAGGGCGTTGGCTTCGCCCATGGCGCGCAGATCGCTAGCCAGATCGAACAGCGTATCGTAGCGCACGGCGACCGTTTCGACATCGGCGACGGGCAATGCCAGGCCGGCCCGCTGCAGCAGCGCGCCGGCGTCGCGCACGTCGGTGAAAGGAAGGATACGCGGGCTTGCGCCGCCGTAAAGCTCCGTCTCGGCCGTCAGCATACTCTCGCGCAACTCCGCGAGTGTGCCCGCGCCGGCGAAGGCGCCGAGGAACAGCCCGTCCGGCTTCAACGCCCGGCGGATCTGCGCGAGCACGCCGGGGATGTCGTTCATCGCGTGCAGCGAGAGCAGGGAAACGACGAGGTCGAGGCTGCCGTCCTGGAACGGCACGGTCTCCGGCGGCGCCACCAGGCCGGGATGGCCGGCCAGAAGCGCTTCGTCCATCTCGACGCGCACGATTTCGCCGACCTTGCCGCTGCCGGCGAGCACCTCGGCCGCCGCCGATGTCTGACAAAACAACGCGGCCCCCTTGGCAAAGCGGCGCTCGACCGCGCCCAGCCGGTCGGCAAGATCTTCCGCCGTCCGCCGCATCAGGAAATCGGCGCCTTCAACTGGGCGGGCGAGAGCCCGGCGCTTGCGCGCCAGCCAGAGCTCAGTGTCGATCAAGGGCTGCAATGAAAAGCTTCCTGTTGTCCGCGCCTGCCGGAGTGGTGTTAAGGTGGCGCGGGGTTCCAATCACGTGGCCGATCCGGTGCGCAAGATCAAGACCAGCGCGGTCCAGGATATGACGCGGCAGGCGCTGGCCTGGCCGGCGCGCCTGTTGTTTCCGCCGGTTTGCGCCGGCTGCCGTCGCCATGTGTCGCAGCCTGGCGTGCTGTGCGGCGCCTGCTGGCCGAAGCTGAGGCTGCTGGAGAAGCCCTGGTGCCCGGTGATGGGCACGCCCTTCACCCATGACATGGGCGAGGGGTTTCTGTCGGCGGAAGCGATCGCCGATCCGCCGCCCTTCGAGCGGGCGCGGGCCGCTGTCGTCTATTCGGGCGTCGCGCGGCAGATGGTTCAGGGGCTGAAATACCAGGACCGAACCGATCTCGCGCCCTGGATGGCAAACTGGATGATCCGCGCCGGCGCGGAACTGATCGCGGAGGCCGATCTGGTCGTGCCGGTGCCATTGCACTGGCGACGTTTCTTCCGGCGCCAGTTCAACCAGTCGGCGGAACTCGGACGGGCCGTTTCAAAACTCGGCGGGCTGCCTTTCTCGCCATCCGCGGTCAGGCGCGTGAAGCTGACGCGCCAGCAGGTCGGGCTCGAACGGCATGAGCGCGAGGAGAATGTGCGCGCCGCCTTTCGCGTTCCGCCGGACTCCGAAATCGAAATCGCGGGGCGAAGGGTTCTCGTCGTAGATGATGTCTACACCACCGGCGCAACGGTGCGGGCCGTCGCCAAGGCGCTGAAGAGGGGCGGCGCCGGAGCGGTCGACATCCTCACTTTCGCCCGCGTCCTGCCGGGGGACTTCCGGCCCGATGAGTCCGCGACTATATAGGTTCGAGTTGTTGTTTTGCCGCATGTCGTTTTCGTACCCTCATTGGACGGCATGCGCGAGGATTGCCGGCCAATGGCTGATGTGACGATCTATACCCGCATGATGTGCGGTTACTGCAGCGCGGCCAAGCGGCTGCTCGACCGCAAAGGCGTGGCCTATACCGAGCACGACGCCTCGTTCTCGCCGGAACTGCGCCAGGAAATGATCTCGCGGGCGCATGGGCGGGCTACCTTTCCGCAGATTTTCATCGGCGAAACGCATGTCGGCGGCTGCGACGACCTCCACGACCTGGAGTCGCAGGGCCGGCTGGACGCGATGCTCGCCAACGGGAGATGATCATGGGCACCTTCAAGGCCGCCGCCGTGCAGATGCGTTCGGGCACGAGCCCGCAGCGCAACGCCGCCGACATGGAGATTCTGGTCCGCCAGGCCGCGGGTCAGGGCGCCGCCTACGTCCAGACGCCGGAAATGACCGGCGCGCTGATCCGCGACAAGCAGGCAGGGGCGGCCGCTTTTACCACCGAGGACAAGGACATCGTCGTCGCGACCGCGCGGCGGCTGGCGAAGGAGCTCGGCATCTATCTGCATGTCGGCTCGACCGCGATCCGTCGCGCCGACGGCAAGCTCGCCAACCGCGCGTTCCTGTTTTCGCCGGACGGCGCCGCGATTGCCGGCTATGACAAGATCCACATGTTCGATGTCGATCTCGACAATGGCGAGAGCTGGCGCGAGTCCGCGTCCTACGAGCCGGGAACGGAAGCGGTCGTGACCGACATCAAAGGGACGAGGCTCGGCTTTGCCGTCTGCTATGACCTGCGCTTCCCGCAGTTGTTCCGCGCCGAGGCGATGGCCGGGGCCGAGGTGCTGACGGTGCCCGCCGCCTTCACGCGCCAGACCGGCGAGGCGCATTGGCATGTGCTGCTGCGCGCCCGCGCCATCGAGAACGGCGCCTTTGTGATCGCCGCCGCGCAGGGCGGCCTGCATGAGGACGGCCGCGAGACCTATGGACATTCGCTGATCGTCGATCCGTGGGGGCGCGTCATCGCCGAGGCCGCGCATGACGAGCCAGGCGTGATCGTCGCCGAGATCGATCCGGCCCAATCGCTGGCCGCGCGCCGCAAGATCCCCAATCTGAAGAACGCGCGGGATTTCACCGTCAATGCCGGGACAGGCGAAGCGCCGCGTCTCAGGGGGGCCGCCTCTTGATCCGTTTTTCCCTGATCTGCGAACATGAGCACGAATTCGAAGCCTGGTTCCGCGGCAATGACGATTTCGACACCCAGAAGAAGCGCGGCTTCGTCGATTGCCCGACTTGCGGCTCGCACAAGGTCGAGAAGGCGCTGATGGCGCCGGCCGTCTCCACGTCGCGCAAGCAGGAGAAGGTCGCTCTCGCCATGGGCGAGGCGCAGAAGCAGGCGCTGGCGCAGTTGAAGGCGCTGGCCGAGAAGGTGCGCGAGAACGCCGACTATGTCGGCGACAAGTTCGCCGAGGAGGCGCGCAAGATCCATTTCGGCGAGACCGATCCGCGCGGCATCTATGGCGAGGCGACGCCGGAAGAGGCGCAAAGCCTCGCCGAGGACGGCGTCGAGTTCTTGCCGATCCCGAGCTTTCCGGACGACCGGAACTAGGACGGCGAACTCAAGCCTCCGATCAGCTTTTCCAGCAGTCTCGCCAGCATTTCCCGGTCCTCGCGCGTCAGGCCGGCGAGGATTTCATGCTCGTTGGCGACGTGGGCAGTGAGCGCCTCGTCGGTGAGCTCGCGGCCTTTCTCGGTGAGCTGAACGACAACGCCGCGCCGGTCGGTCGGGTGCGGCGCGCGCTGTGTGAGGCCGGCCTTCTCCAGGCGGTCGAGGCGAGCAGTCATGGCGCCGGAGGTGACCATCGTCGCCTCGTAGAGCTCGGTGGGCGTCAGCGCATAGGGCGCGCCCGAGCGGCGCAAGGTCGCCAGCACGTCGAATTCGCCGGACTGCAGCCCGAAGCGGGCGAAGACCGGCGCGAGACGATCGCGCGCGATCAGCGATGACGCCTCGTTCAGCCGCCCGATGACGCCCATCGGCGAGACGTCGAGATCCGGCCGTTCCCTTTGCCACTGCTCGATGGCCCTTGCCGCGCGATCCATGTGTCTCACCGAAAAGTATCTTGATATAAAGAATCTTTATGTTATCTTACCTGAAGATCGGGCGACGGCCAAGGCGGAATGGAAGGACGGTAGGTTGAAGGAGGGCCGATGAGATTTCTCTGGGATTCGGCGATCGGCCTTCTGGTGGTGACTGGCGGGCTGCTCGGCATGACGTTGCCGTTCGGCAAGATCGCCATCGCCGCCGGCGTGCCGGCCATGGTCTGGGCCTTCGTCATCTCGCTTGGCGCCGGCGGCGTGCTGCTTTTGGCGCTTCTCTTACGCGGCGAGCGCATCCGGCTGTCGCCGCGCAAGCTGCGCTATTTCTTCGTCACCGCGGCGATTTCCTATGCCTTTCCCAATCTTCTGATGTTCTCGGCCATTCCGCATCTAGGTGCAGGCTACACCGGCATCATGTTCACGCTGTCGCCGGTCGTCACGCTTGTATTCTCGATCCTGCTCGGCGTCAGGCGCCCCAATCCGCTCGGCGTGATCGGCATCGCTGTCGGCTTCATCGGCGCGGCAATGGTCGCGCTCACGCGTGGGGAGGCCGGCCAGCCGGCCGATTATTTCTGGGTGGCGATCGGACTGCTCATCCCGGTCAGCCTTGCCGCCGGCAACATCTACCGCACCGTCGATTGGCCGGAAGGCACCGGCCCGATCGAGCTTGCCGTCGGCAGTCATCTGGCGTCGGCCACGCTGCTGGCCATCGGCATCTTGGCGCTTCTGGGCAGGCAGGCTTTCGCCCCGCTGGGCGGCGTGCCGCTGGTGGCGGTCGGCCAAATTGCGTCGGCCTCGGCGATGTTCGCCTTCTTCTTCCGTCTGCAGGCGGTCGGCGGGCCTGTCTATCTCAGCCAGATCGGCTATGTCGCCGCGGCTGTCGGGCTGTTCGCAGGCACGATCTTCCTCGGCGAGCACTACCAGCTTCTAACCTGGCTGGGCGCCGCCATCATCACCGCCGGGGTTTTCATCACGACCAAGGCGCAGAGCCAGGCCAGCGCGACGGTGCAAGGCCAAGCGGCGTGAAGGCCGCGCCGGAGCGCTCAGACCGACCCCTTCTCCGCCAGCAACATGTAGTTGACATCCATGTCTCGGGACTTCTGCCAGCGGTCGGCGAGCGGATGGTAGACGACGCCGGTGCGGTCGATCACCGTGAGCCCGGCAGCGCCCAGCGCCTTTCCAAGCTCCTCCGGCCGCACCAGCCTGCCGAACTGATGCGTGCCGCGCGGCAGCCAGCGCAGAACGTATTCGGCGCCGATAATGGCGAGGCCAAGCGCTTTCAGCGTGCGGTTGATGGTGGCGACGAACATGATGCCTCCGGGGCGGACCATCTGGCCGCATTTGGCGACGAACAGGTCGACATCGGCGACATGCTCCACCACTTCCATGTTCAGTATGACATCGAAGGTTTCGCCGGCATCCGCCAACGCCTCGGCCGTGGTGGCGCGATAGTCGATGCCGACCCCGGCCTCCGCCGCATGCAGCCTGGCGACCTCTATATTGGTGGCGGAAGCGTCCGCGCCAACGACATCGGCGCCAAGCCTGGCCATCGGCTCGCACAAAAGCCCGCCGCCGCATCCGATATCGAGGAAGCGCAGGCCTTCGAAGGGCCGCGCGGCGCGTGGGTCGCGGCCGAAGCGCGCCGCCACCTGGTCGCGGATATAGGCGAGCCGCACCGGATTGAACTTGTGCAGCGGACGGAACTTGCCGTTCGGATCCCACCATTCGGCGGCAAGGGCGGAGAAGCGCTCGACTTCTCCAGCATCGATGGTCGATCGGCGGGGCTCTGGCATAGGCGGGTCTCCTCGAACGACAATAAGTCGGGGAACGCTAGCAAGTCGGGTCCTGGGCCCGGAAAGTCAAGGCAGGTTTTTTCGGCTGCCGCTAAAGGCCGGCGGCGAATGTCAGGGTCGACCGCGCTTCGGGTGATCGAGCCTAACGCGACAGCGCGACCGTCGCGTGGCTCATTTCGACGCTGGCAGGCTCGATCGCCTGCACGGCCTCGCTGCCGCCGATTTCGGCCATGATGCGAGCCGCCGCAGCCCGGGCCTGCTCCATGCTTTGCCAGCGCACGACATCCACCCAGCTTCCATCCTCGCGCCTGGCGAGATGCCTGCCGAGAAAGCCAGGCTGCCGGGCAAGCCAGTCGGTCATGACCCCGTTGGCGGCGACAAAGCCGGCCTCGGTGCCGGGTTTGAGGCGGAAGGTGACGATTTCCAAGGTCTCGGCCATGAGAATCTCCAAGGGCGGTTTGGCTGTCTTATGGCATGGCGGGCGGCGGGAATCCGTCAGGATAGGCGGCGCCGGGCCGGCCACGGTCGGCCTCGCTTGCGAAGCCTTGCTGTTTTGGCTAAGGAGGCCGCGCATTTCCGCGCTTGGCCATCCAGGCGTTTCCTCCCGTTCCGGCCTCGAGCCGGCTTCAATCAAGGGCATTTCGCTTCCATGGCGCGTATCGTGATGAAATTCGGCGGAACCTCGGTCGCCGACATCGCCCGCATCCGCAATGTGGCGCG
>RXJA01000178.1 GCA_003963455.1 Hyphomicrobiales bacterium | reverse complement strand
CTCGAGCGCTTCCGCACCGGCCGTCTCATCGACGAGGCCGCGGCGGCGGCGGTGGCGCACTGATGATGGCTGAGATGGCTGTCGCGATACCGCTGGTGCTCGCCGGCGAACAGGGATTGTTTCACCTGCCGACGCCGGGCGAAGTCCGTTTCCAGGCAATCAGCCGCGAGGACAACGAGATGGACTGGCCGTTCTCCGTCGACGAGGGCATGCTGGCCTGCGTCTGGAGTGCAGGCCAAAAAGTGGTGATGTTCTTCGAGAACAGGCCGAAGGACCTGGACGAGGGCGAACCCTTCCAGCCGCGCGGCGTCATCGTCACCACCGACCCGATGCAGCTGACGCTCGGCAACATGGCGAACCGGGCGCTGTTCAGGCCCTCGGCCAGCGTCGAGGAACGCATGCGGCTCGTGGCGCCTTTCGCGGCGCTCGGCCAGAGGCTTTGCGATCAACCGGCCGGCGCCCGCGTCGGCCATGGCGAATTGTAGGATCCACCGAAAAATGCTTCTCATCCGCTGCCCCTATTGCGAGGAAGAGCGCCCGGAACTCGAGTTCCGCAATGCGGGCGAGGCGCATATCGCGCGCTCCACCAACATTGCCGCCGAGAGCGACGACGATTTCGAGAAATTCTTCTTCATCCGCGCAAACCCGAAAGGCGTCATCTATGAGCGCTGGCGGCACATCCATGGCTGCGCGCGCTTCTTCAACGCCGTGCGCGACACCGTCACCGACAAGTTCATCATGACCTACAAGGCCGGCGAACCGAAACCCGCGAAGCTGCCTGGAGCCGCGAAATGAGCGCCGCATTCCGTATCTCCGGCGCCGGCCGCCTGAGTCAGGCGAAGACCGCCTCGTTCAGCTTCGACGGCAAGTCCTACACCGGCATCGAGGGCGACACGCTGGCCTCGGCGCTGCTCGCCAACGGCGTGCATCTGGTCGGGCGCTCGTTCAAATACCACCGGCCGCGCGGCGTCCTGTCGGCCGGCGCGGAGGAGCCCAACGCGCTGGTGCAGATCGTGCGCGACGATGCGCGCAAGACGCCGAACGTGCGGGCGACCGTGCAGGAGCTCTATGACGGGCTGACCGCGCATTCGCAGAACCGCTGGCCATCGCTCGCCTTCGACGTCGGCGCGGTCAACGATGTCGCCTCGCCGCTGTTTTCGGCCGGTTTCTACTACAAGACCTTCATGTGGCCGAAGTCGGCCTGGAAGAACCTTTACGAGCCGAAGATCCGGGCGGCCGCCGGGCTTGGCGTTTCGCCCGACAAGCCGGACCCGGATCACTATGCCTCCCGCTACGTGCATTGCGAGGTGCTGGTGCTCGGCGGCGGCGCCGCCGGCATCGCCGCGGCACTTGCCGCCGCCGAAACCGGCGTGCGGGTGATCCTCGCCGACGAGCAAGCCGAATTCGGCGGCAGCCTGCGCTTCGAGAGCGGCGCCAGGATCGATGGCCAGACCGGCTACGCTTGGGCTCAAGGTGCGATCGCGAAGCTCAAGGCGATGGACAATGTGCGCGTGCTGTCGCGCACGACAGCCTTCGGCTATTACGCGCAGAACTTCGTCGGCCTTGTCGAGCGGGTCAGCGACCATCTCAAGACGCCTGGGCGCGAGCTGGCGCGCGAGCGCCTGTGGCAGGTCCGGGCGAATCGCGTCGTGATCGCCACCGGCGCCATTGAGCGCCACATGGTGTTCGCCAACAACGATCGCCCGGGCGTGATGCTGGCTTCGGCGGCGCGCACCTATCTCAACCACTACGGCGTGGCCGTCGGCAGGAATGTCGGCGTCTATACGGCGAATGATTCCGCTTACGCCGCCGCGATCGACCTCAAGAAGGCCGGCGTCAATGTCGCGGCGATCGTCGACCTGCGCGACAACCCGTCGGGACCGGTGATCGACGAGGCGAGAAGCCTCGGCATCGAGATCAATTTCGGCCGCGCGGTGGTCAGCGCCGGCGGTAAATTGCGCGTGTCATCCATGACCGTGCAGCCGAAGAATGGCGGCAGCGGGCGCACCATCCCGGTCGACGCCATATTGATGTCGGCCGGCTGGACGCCGTCGGTGCATCTCTTCTCGCAATCGCGCGGCAAGGTTGCCTTCAACGACGAGACCAAGCGGTTCGTGCCTGGCACCTACGCGCAGGACTGCGTCTCGGTCGGCGCCTGCAACGGCACGGACGGGCTGGCCGCGACGGTCGACGAGGCCTATGCGGCGGGCGCCAAGGCGGCGAAAGAGGCCGGCGGCGGCAAGGTCGGCAAGAGTGCCAAGCCGAAGGTCGATGCCGGCGAGAGCTGGTCGCGCGGCATGCTGGGCGCCGCGCCCGGCGCCGGGCCGGGCACCACGATCAAGGCGTTCGTGGACTTCCAGAACGACGTTACCGCCAAGGACATCCGCCAGGCGGTGCATGAAGGCATGCGCTCGATCGAGCACGTCAAGCGCTTCACCACCAACGGCATGGCGACCGACCAGGGCAAGACGTCGAACATGCATGGCCTTGCGATCGCCGCGGAGGAGCTCGGCAAGCCGATCCCGCAAGTCGGCCTCACCACCTTCCGCGCGCCCTATACGCCGGTGACCTTCGGCTCGATCGTCGGCCACGCGCGAGGCGCGCTGTTCGATCCAACCCGGCGTACGGCAACGCATGGCTGGGCTGCGTCTCAAGGTGCTGTGTTCGAAGATGTCGGCCACTGGAAGCGCGCCTGGTATTTCCCGAAAGCCGGCGAGGACATGCACAAGGCGGTCGACCGCGAATGCGTGACGGTGCGCAAGGTCGGCGGCCTGTTCGACGCCTCGACGCTCGGCAAGATCGAGGTGGTCGGGCCGGACGCGGCGAAATTCATGGAACTGCTCTACACCAATCCGTGGGAGAAGCTGGAAACCGGCCGCTGCCGCTACGGCATCATGCTGCGCGAGGACGGCTTCATCTATGACGACGGTGTCGTCGGCAGGCTGGCGCCTGATCGCTTCCATGTGACGACGACGACCGGCGGCGCGCCGCGCGTCATGAACCACATGGAGGATTACCTCCAGACCGAATTCCCGCATCTCAATGTCTGGCTGACCTCGATCACCGAGCAATGGGCGGTCATCGCGGTGCAGGGGCCGAAGTCGCGGGAGATCATCGCGCCGCTGGTCGAGGGTATCGACATGTCGGACGAGGCGATGCCGCATATGTCGGTGCGCGAAGGCAGGATCTGCGGCGTGCCGACCAGGCTGTTCCGCATGTCCTTCACCGGCGAGCGCGGCTTTGAGGTCAATGTGCCCGCCGACTATGGCGAGACGGTCTGGGAAGCGCTGTGGGCCGAAGGCCAGAAGCATGGCGCGACCGCCTACGGCACCGAGGCGATGCACGTGCTCCGCGCCGAGAAGGGCTACATTATCGTCGGCCAGGACACGGACGGCACGGTGACGCCGAACGATGCCGGGCTCGACTGGGCGGTCGGCAAGAAGAAGACCGACTTTGTCGGCATTCGCGGCCTGACCCGATCGGATCTGGTGGCCAAGGGCCGCAAGCAGCTTGTCGGCCTGAAGACAAAGGACCCGAAGGTCGTGCTGGAGGAAGGCGCGCAGATCGTCGCCGACCCGAAGCAGCCTATCCCGATGAAGATGATCGGCCATGTCACCTCCAGCTACTGGTCGGAGAATTGCGGGCGCTCCATCGCGCTGGCGCTGGTTGCCGGCGGCCGCGACCGGATGGGCCAGACACTCTATGTGCCGATGCCGAACGGCACGATCGAGGTGGAGGTCACCGGCATGGTGTTCGTCGACGAGAAGGGAGAACGCCTCAATGGCTAAGGCTGCCGCCAAGATAAAAGCCGCTGCTGCTTCCGCTTCCGTCGAGCGCCGACCGGCGCTTGCCGGCCGCACGCTGTCGGCGCCGGGGGTGAAGGTGGAGATGCTGCCGCCGGCCGAACGCATCTCGCTGCGCGCGCCGCAGGCCTCTCTTGCGGCGCTCTCCAAGGCGCTCGGCGTGACACTGCCGGCCAAGCCGAAGACCTCGGCCACGAAGGACGGTCGCACGGCGCTATGGCTCGGACCGGACGAGTGGCTGATCATCGACGAGGCGGGCAACGATCCGCTCGCCGACTGCGCAAAGGTGACAGCGCTGCATTCGGCGGTTGGCATCTCGCATCGCAATGTCGGGATTTCGGTCGCCGGGCCCGCGGCCGCCGTTACGGTCAATTCGGGCTGTCCGCAGGACCTGTCGGTCGAGGCTTTCCCGGTCGGAGCCGCCTCGCGCACCATTTTGGGCAAATCCGAGATCGTGCTACTGCGCACCGCCGCGGGTTCCTTCCGGGTAGAGTGCTGGCGTTCCTTCTCGGACTATGTCTTTACTCTGCTCTCGGAAGCGGCGAGCGACGCGGCGAACTGATCTTCACGCCATGCCGTCGGAAAGCCGCGCGGCAGGAACCATCACCGGCCCTGTCCGTTTCCGCAGCCTGCGAGGGAGATTGCCGATGCCGCCCAAAACCGCGCCGAAGTCATCGAAGAAGACAGCGGCGGTCCGTTCGCTGGAGCAGGAGCGCCATCACGAGATCGAGGAAGAGGAACTCGAGGAAGGCCTCGAGGACACGTTTCCGGCCAGCGACCCGGTGTCGATCACCAGCAGCGCCATCCCCGGCGCGCCGGCAAAGCCGGGTAAAGCCAAGGCCGTGTCAGGAACGAAGCCGCGCAAGAAATAAAGCCTGGGCAGATCGCCCAAGGCTACAGTGTAAAACGAAAAAGGGCGGCCGAGTGCCGCCCGTTTTCGTTTGAAATCTTGCCAATTGTGCTTACCGGCGCGCTTACAGGCCGGGCACGAACCACGGGCTGACGTCGATGCCAAGCTTAGGGCTCTTCGGCTGGGTCTTGGTGGTGTCCGCCTTTTCGACCGAGCCGGTCGCGGTGCAATCGAGCGCCACATTGGCGTTGGTCTGGGCGCAGGCAGCAGGGGCATGTTTGGCCGGCTGGCTCGCGCCGGCAAAGGCGGCGCCCGAGAAAGCCAGAACGGCAGCGAGGGTGAGGATCGTCTTCTTCATTTTGCGTCTCCAGTCGTCTTTCGTACATGTACGATATGTCGTACACATACGGCCACTGGAAACGGAATTCAAGTGAAAATTTTGTACGTGTACGACAACTTTTTTTGAACATGGAAATTCAGGCGCGCAGATCAAGCGATCGACGACGCGGTGCAGGCTACCAGCAATCAGCAATCAGCAGTTGATTGGTGTCTCGGCAAGGGGAGGAACGTCGCTCACCGAGAGCCCCGCCAGCGCGAAATCGCACATGCGCTTCACATAGGCCTGCGCGTCGCCAAACGGATAGAAAGGAAAGGAAATGAGCAGCGAAATCGTGCCGTGGCCGACGGTCCACAGCATGGTGGCGATGGCGCGCGGGTCGCCCTTGAGCCTGCCGGCAGCCACACAGGCCTCGACGCGTTTGATCAGCACCTTCATGGCGGGGTTGCCCTCTTCCATGTCCTCGTAGCTGCGCCCCTCCGGCAGCCTGGTCTTCTCGGTCATGAAGACGGTGCGGTATTCGTTGGGATTGCCAAGGCCGAAAGCGGCGTATTCGGTCATCACCGCCTGCAGCGCCTCGATCGGGTCGTCGGCGGGGTGCTCCTCGATACGCCGCGCCAGCGTTTCGAAGGCGTCCTCGGCGAGCGCAAACAGGATGTCCTGCTTATCGGCGAAATAGGAATAGACCGACATCGGCGCGTAGCCGACGCGCTTGGCAAGCTTACGGATGGTCAGGCCCTCATAGCCTTCCTCCTGCACCAGCTTGTGAGCCGCGGCGACCAGTTCGGAGCGGAGCTCTGCCTTCTGTTTTTCGCGGCGTTTCTGAACGCTCAGCGCCAATATTTGCCTGCCTTTGTCGTTGGTTGCCTGATGAAATTATATACGCTGTACGGAAACGGACAAGAGAGCAGGCTGGTTCCCTTACGTGCGCGCTAGCACCCAACGCGATTCCGGACGGAAAACCGCCAAGGCATTTTTCCTCGAATTGCTCAGATCGCCCCGATGCCGCCGTCGAGCGCAAGGGCATGGCCGGTCATGAAGGAATTGGCCGGGTCGGCGAGGAACAGGATGCCGGTCGTGATCTCGTCGACCTCGCCGACACGCTTCATCGGCACGCCCTGCGTGAGCTCGGCAAGCGCTTCGGTCTCGGGCGCGCCTTTGACCCGGACGAAGCCGTCGACCATCGCGGTGCGTGTATAGGCCGGGCAGACCGCGTTGATGCGAATCCCCTTGCTGGCATATTCCACGGCGGCCGAGCGCGTCAGGCCGACGACGCCGTGTTTGGCGGCGGCATAGACCGAAAGCTTGGGCGCGCCGGAGAGACCCGCGACCGAGGCGATGTTGACGATGACGCCGCCCTTGCCGCTTTCCCTGAACTGCCGTTCCAACTGAGGAATCTGGTGCTTCATGGCATAGAAGACGCCGAGCAGGTCGACCTCCACCACGCGGCGCGCCTCTTCCGAGGTCACCTGCGGCAGGCGTACGAAGCTGTGCACGATGCCGGCATTGTTGACGGCGATGTCGAGCCGGCCGAATTTCTCGATGGCCAGCCGCACAAGCTCCTCCGAGAGCTTTTCATCGGCAATGTTGCCGGCAAGGATCGCGGTCTGGGCGTCGAGCGTCTCGGCAAAGCGGCCGAGCGCCGCCGCGTCAAGATCGGAAAGCACCAGCCGCGCGCCTTCGGCGGCGAAGGCCTTTGCCGCGCCGCTGCCGAGACCACCGGTCGCGCCGGTGACCAGCACCGTCATCCCCTCGAAACGGCCCACTGCTCGCCTCCCTGTTCAGTTCTTCCTGTCGATCAGCTCTGCCGCGCGTATCGCGATCAGCTTCACTGCCTGGCCGTAGGTCTTTGCCCTTTCCGGATTGGAGGCATTGCCGTCCAGCGCACGGCGATAGACGCCCTGACAGATCGCCGCCAGCCTGAAGAAGGCGAAGGCCAGGAAGAAGGACCAGTTGTCGATCGCCTCGATCCCGCGCCTGCGGCAGTAAGCGGCGACATAGGCCTCCTCGGAGGGCAGGCCGGCGGCGGCGCGGTCGACACCGCCGAGGCCGCGAAAGCCCGAGGCGTGCGGCAGACGCCATTGCATGCATTGATAGGCGAGGTCGGCAAAGGGGTGGCCGAGCGTCGACAGCTCCCAGTCGAGCACCGCGATGACTTTCGGCGCGCCCGGCGCGAACATCATGTTGTCCAGCCGATAATCGCCATGAACAAGCGAAACGCGGCCGTCATCGGCCGGCATATGCGTTTCGAGCCACGCAATCAGCCTGTCGATATCGGTTATGGTTTCGGTCTCCGAAGCGCGGTACTGGCCGGTCCAGCGGGCGAGCTGGCGCGCGAAATAGCTGCCGGGCTTGCCGAAATCGCCAAGACCGACTGCGTCCACATCGACATCGTGCAGGGCGGCGAGCGTGGCATTCATGGCATCGTAGATCGCCGTGCGCTCGTCATTGCCGGAAGCGTCCGGCAGTGACGGATCCCAGAAGATGCGGCCGTCGAGATATTCCATGACGTAGAACATGCGGCCGATCGGCGATTCCTCGCCCGAGAGATGCAGCATGCGCGGCACCGGCACCGCCGTGCCGGCCAGCGCCTGCATCACCCGGAACTCCCGGTCGACCTGATGCGCGGATTTCAGCAACTGTCCCGGCGGCTTGGCGCGCAGCACATAGCGACCGCTGGCGGCGGTCAGGAGATAGGTCGGATTGGACTGTCCGGACTTGAATTTCTCAATCGAGGACAGGCCGGCAAAACCCGGGATATGCGCCTCGAGATAAGGCCCAAGCGCTGCCTTGTCGATCGCCAGCGACGACTTGTCGATCGCAGGCGACGACTTGTCGATCGCTGGCGACGACTTGTCCGAGGTGTTGGCGTCACCGCTCATGCGGTCTCTGTCTGGCGCTCTATCAAGGTCAGCGTCAGCCAGCGGGCGGTCAAGGCGGGCTTTTTCGAACCTTCGATCTCGATGGTGACGTCATGCGCCGTCTGCACCCAGCCGGATGGCCTCACCTTGACGTCGGCCAGCACGAAGCGGGTGCGGATGCGCGCGCCCGTCTTCACCGGCGCCAGGAAGCGAAGCGTGTCGAAGCCGTGGTTGACGCCCATCTTGGTGTTTTCCAGCGGCGGCATGGTCTCGAAGGTCATTGCCGACAATAGCGACAGCGACAGGAAACCATGCGCGATGGTGCCGCCGAACGGCGTCTCGCGCTCGGCGCGCTCCGGATCGCAATGGATGAACTGGTGGTCGTCGGTCGCATCGGCGAACTGGTCGATCATGCGCTGCGTGACCGTTCGCCAGGGCGAGACGCCGACCTCCTTGCCGACGCTTGCCAGAAGCAGATCCAGACTGATCGGTTCCACGCTGATGTCCTCCGCACCCCCGCCCGGATTACGATCCCTTGAACCGGACGCCTTATTCCTTGAACCCCGCCCGATTCCTTGAGATCGGGCGCGTTATTCCTTGAACCCCGCCCGATTCCTTGAGATCGGGCGCGTTATTCCTTGAACAAAGTCATGCCATGCTGCACCGACTGGCCGCCGTCGATAGGCAGGATGGCGCCGGTCACGTAGCTGCCGGCACGGCTGCACAAATAAAGCGTTGCGCCGGCAATGTCATCCGCCACGCCGATGCGGCCGAGCGGAACATGGTTACCAACATGTTTCGCCTGATCCTCGGTGGCGGTGGCGAACGCCGTCATCCGGCTCTGGAAAGGACCGGGAGCAAAGGCGTTGACGGTGATGCGGCGGGCGGCGAACTCGATCGCCAGCGTGCGCGTCAAATGATGCACCGCCGCTTTCGAGGCAGCGTAGGAATAGGCGTCGTCGGCCAGCGGCTGGGTGCCCATCACCGAGCCCAGATTGATCACGCGGGCCGGATCCTCGTCGCTTGCCGCGGCATCGAGCAGCGGCAGCAGCTCCCTGGTCAGGTGGAAAACGGCGGTGACGTTGACTCCGAACACCTTGGCCCAGGCGTGATAAGGGAACTCCTGCAGCGGCGCGCCCCAGGAAATACCGGCATTGTTGACCAGTATGTGCAGGCGCTCCGTGCGCGCCCTGACCTCGGCGACAAGAGACGCGATGCCCGCTTCGCTGGACACGTCGCCGGCAAAACCCTCGGCCTTGCCGGAGCCGCCGAGCGCGTTCAATTCGTTGGCGACCTTTGTGCAATCCTCGCCCTTGCGCGATGCGATCATCACATGAGCGCCGGCGCGCACCAGCCCGGTCGCCACCATGCGGCCGATGCCGGTCGCCGCACCCGTCACCAGCGCGGTCTTGCCGGCAACCGAGAACAGCTTGTCCAGATAGCTCATTGCATTCCTCCACATTCCGCCCGGCCGGGGAACTCGTCCGAGGACTCGCCCAAGGACTCGCCCAAGGACTCGCGTTGACAAGGCTAGCCGAAGTACGGTCATCCTTGCCACGGGTAAAGCTCTATCTTCGGAAAGGCCGGAAGCGATGACGGATATGAATCTCGGCATGACCGAGCGGCTGAAACCAATCCATCAGCGCGTTGCGGCGATGGTGCGCGACGAGATCGCGCCGCTTGGGGAGGCGTTTCTCGCCGAGGTCGGCAAGAATGGTGACCGCTGGGCCTATACAGCCAGGCAGACCGAGATTCTGGAAGGCTTGAAGAAGACGGCGCGGGAGCGCGGGCTGTGGAACTTCTGGCTGACCGATTCCAAGCGCGGCTACGGTCTTTCCACAGTCGAATACGCCTATCTGGCGGAGGAGATGGGCAAGGCGCATCTCGGCGCCGAAACCTTCAACTGCTCGGCGCCCGACACCGGCAACATGGAGGTGCTGGAGCGTTACGGCTCGGAGGCGCACAAGCGGGACTGGCTGGAGCCGCTGCTCGAGGGCCGGATTCGCTCGGCCTATCTGATGACCGAGCCGGACGTCGCCTCCTCGGACGCGACGAACATTTCGATGCGCTGCGATCGGCAGGGCGGCGACTACGTGCTGAACGGCGAGAAATGGTGGGCGTCCGGCGCCGGCGATCCGCGCTGCGCAATCTATATCGTCATGGTCAGGACCGGATCGGACGAGGAGCCGCAGCACCGCAGGCATTCGATGATCCTGGTGCCCGCCGACAGCAAGGGCATCACCAAGCTGCGGCCCATGCAGGTCTATGGCGACGATGACGCGCCGCACGGCCATATGCATCTGAAGTTCGACGATGTACGGGTGCCGGCGGCAAACCTCATCCTCGGCGAGGGCAGGGGCTTCGAGATCGCGCAGGGGCGGCTGGGGCCTGGGCGCATCCATCACTGCATGCGTGCCATCGGCCAGGCTGAGATGGCGCTGGAGATGCTGTGCCAGCGCTCGGTGCGGCGCGAGGCCTTCGGCCAGCCGCTGGCCAAGCTCGGCGCCAATTTCGACATCATCGCCGAGTGTCGGATGGAGATCGAGATGGCGCGGCTCTTGTGCCTCAAGGCCGCGTGGATGATCGACCAGGGAGACGCCCGCGCGGCCGCGCCCTGGATCAGCCAGATCAAGGTCGTGGCGCCCCGCGTCGCG
>RXJA01000265.1 GCA_003963455.1 Hyphomicrobiales bacterium | reverse complement strand
TCGTGCGCATGGACGAAAGCCTGATCGCCTCGTTCCGGGCGCGCTGACTTCTTTTCCCCTCGGGGAGAGACCGGATTGCCCGGATTGTCCTTGCAATTCGACTTGGCAATCCAGGTGAGGGTGGCGCAGCGCCTCATGCGGGCAAAGAAAAAGCCCGCTGCCGGGAGGAGGTGGCAGCGGGCTTGATTTCGAATACGGCACGGGAGGAGGTGTACCGCACTCAGCGCCGGTGTCTGGGAGGAGGAAGACATCCGACAGGTTCATAAATACGAGTTGCCCAACGATTCGGCAATTGCGAAACGTGCATAGCTGCTGTGCAGAATTGCGGGATCAATTATCAGACAAATCCGAAGAGCCGCCCGCCGGCACCCGTTGCCGGTTTACTGCACCGGCACGTTTTCCTTGAAGATCAGCCGCGGCTCGATGAATTTCTTGGTTAGGTAGGGGGCCGAGGAGGCGATCGAGCCGAGCAGGCGGATCACCGACTGTTCGGCGATCAGCCGCGCATTCTGGTCGATGACGACGTCGGCGATATCGTCGACGAGATAGCGGCGCGTTTCCTTGGTGAGGTCGTGACAGATGAAGACCGGCTTCCTGCGCGGCCTGATTTCCAGCAACGCCTTGGCGACACCTGAGCGTCCGCCGCCGACGCAATAGATGCCGAGCAGATCCGGTTCGTCGTGCAGCGCCTTGATCGTAGCGCGGTAGCTGGCGCCCGGCTCGTCGTTGATCTCGACGGCGCTGGACACGGTGAGATTGGGAAACTCCTCGCTCAGCACCGAGCGGAAGCCCATCTCGCGCTCTTCATGGCCGCGATAGGAGCGCGAGCCGACCACCATCGCCAGATGCCCGGTCCTGCCGCCGAGGAAGCGTCCCATCAGAAATGCCGCTGTGCGCCCCGCCACCCGGTTGTCGATGCCGACATAAGCTGAACGCGGCGCCGCCGGCACATCGGAGACCAGCGTGACCAGCCTGATTCCCGCCTCGACCAGTTCGCGCAGGATGTTGCGCGTGCGTGGATGGTCGACGGCGATCACGCCGACGCCGTTGGCCTTGAGCGACAGGTTCTCGACCGCGGCCTGTAGCGCGCCCGGCGAAATGCCGGCAAGGTTGTGGATGCGGCAGGAAGCGACCAGGGGCAGGCGCTGCGCATAATCCTCGATGTGATGCGCGAGGTCGGCCATGAAGGCGTTGGACCCGATCGGCAGGAAGAATTCGAGATGCGCCGGCTTCGAGGGCAGCACGACCTGGTCGAGCGTCGGCAGGTAGCCGAGCTGCTTGGCCGCCTCCATCACACGCTGCCGGTTGGCGGCACTCGCGCCGGGGCGGTTGTTGAGCACCCGGTCGACGGTCGCGGTCGACAGGCCGCAGCTTCTTGCGATGTCGGCTACGGTGGCTTTCATGGGTCCAGTCATAGGATCGGATATGAGCCCGTGTCAGCCGAAATCAGCCATGCGATTCCCGGCCGTCGCTGATGGCGTCGCGGATTTCCTTGTCCGACATGCCGGTGATGACGCGCTCGACTTCGGCGACAGTGGTCTTCTTCGGATCGATGTCGTCGGCCACCACCTTCCCCCGGCGCATCACCACGATGCGGTCGACCACCTGGAAGACGTGGTGGATGTTGTGGGCGATGAAGATGCAGGAATGGCCGGAGTCGCGCGCGCTGCGCACGAAGCTCAGCACGCCTTGCGTCTCGGCGACGCCGAGATTGTTGGTCGGTTCGTCGAGGATGATGAGGTCGCTGTCGAAATGCATGGCGCGCGCAATCGCCACCGCCTGCCGCTCGCCGCCAGACAGCGAGCCGATCGGCGTCGTCGGCGGGATGTTCTTGGAGATGCCGACTTGCTTGAGCAGGTCGCGCGCCACCGCGTTCATCGTCTCCTGGTCCATGCGGTTGAGGAAGCGCGGCGGCTTGATCGGCTCGCGCCCGAGGAACAGGTTGCGAGCGATCGACAATTGTGTGACCAGTGCGGAGTCCTGGTAGATGGTCTCGATGCCGTGTGCGATGGCGTCGCTGGTCGAGCGCAAAATTACCTTCTTGCCTCGAATGAAGATGTCGCCGCTGGTCAGCGGCACGGCGCCCGACAGCACCTTGATCAGCGTCGACTTGCCGGCGCCGTTGTCACCGAGCAGGCCGACGATCTCCCTTTCGTTGACATGGAAGTTGGCGTCCACCAGCGCCTGCACGCGCCCGTAGGACTTGCGGATGTTTTCCATGCGGATCAGCGGTTCAGCCATGGTTCTAAGTCCCCGCCTGGTGCCGGCGTTCGAGCCATGAGTGCAGCGCCATCATGCCGAGGATGATCGCGCCGATGAAGATATTGTAGGCCAACCCCGGCACGCCGATGAGCACGATGCCGTTGCGCATGACGCGCAGGATCAGGATGCCGAGCACCGTGCCGATGATGGTGCCGCGTCCGCCGGTCAGCGCCGTGCCGCCGATCACCACCATGGCGATGACCTCGAGCTCGTATCCGGTGCCGCTGTTGGGGTTGGCCGCGGAGGTGCGCAGCGACGAGATCACGCCGGCAAGCGAAGCCATCACCGCCGACAGGATGAACAGGCCGACCTTGACGCGGTTGACGTTGACGCCGCGCGCGCGGGCCGCGAGCGGATTGCCGCCGGCAGCCTGGATCCAGTTGCCGGTGCGGCTCTGCGTCAGCACATAGCCCAGCACGATCGCGGCGCCGATGAACCAGAACAGCGAGGCATAGACGCGGAAAGGCCCGACATAGAAATCGCCGACCAGGAGGTTCGCCAGCCAACTGCCCTCGGCGCTCCAGGTGCGCTGCGGGAAGCCGTCGGTGATGAACAATGCCGTGCCGCGCACGACCAGCAGCATGCCGAGCGTCACCAGGAAGGACGGGATCTTGAGCCGGGTGACGAACCAGCCATTGACCAGGCCGACGAGCGCCGCGACCAACAACGCGATCAGCAGGCCCATCTCCAGCGAGGTGACGCCGCTGTTGTAGAGCGTCCACATCAAGACTGGCGAGAAGCCGAACAGCGAGCCGACCGAAAGGTCGAATTCACCTGATGTCATCAGCAGCGTCATCGCCAGCGCGATCAGGCCGAGCTCGACGGTGAAGGCCAGGATGTTGGAGATGTTCTGCGGCGACAGGAAGTCGTGATTGATGCCCCAGAAGACGACGAGCTCGACGACGAGCAGCACCAGCGGACCGAATTCCGGCCGCGCGATCAGGCGTTGGATGAGGGAACGGTTTTCCATTGAACCCGCGACGTAGGCGCGGCCATCCGATTGGGGCGGCGCGGGGAGAAGGAAAACGGTCGCGACAGGGCGTCGCGACCGTTCGCTTGAGGATTATTTCCCGGACAGGATCTTGTCGTAGACGCCGGCGGTGTCCTTCTCATAGAGCGCGCCGGTGATGACGTTGAAGCCCGGAGGAATGCCGCTGGCGGCCATGTTGGCGAGCGAAAGGGCCACGTAGCTGGTCGCCTGCGGGTCCTGCCACTGCGCGGCGTTGACATAGCCGTTCAGCACTTCCTGCGTGGTGTCCAGCGAGTTGCCCCAGCCGACGACCGGGATCTCGCCCGGCTTGACGCCGACCTGGTCGAACACGCGCTTGATCGAGCCGGTGACGAGGTCGCCGAGACCGATGATCGCCTTCACCTTGCCCTTGTGGGCGGTTAGGTAGTCAACCATGCGGTTGATCACTTCGGCCTGGTCGAGGGTCGCTTCGGTCACCTCGTAAGTGATGCCGGCCGGCCCGAACACGCTCTTGATGCCTTCCTCTTCCTGCACGCCATAGGTGGCGCCGGGGATCTCGACCGGCATCCAGACGAAGTCGCCCTTCTTCACCAGGCCCTTGTCGACCAGGTATTGCGCCCAGTGCTTGCCGAAGGTGACGTTGTCGCCGCCGACATAGGCGTTGAAGTTCGCCTTCGGATCGGGCGTGTTGAAGTTGATGATCGGAATGTTGGCCGCGCGCGCTTCCTTGGCCAGCTCGATCAGGCTGCCCGGATCGGGACTGGTGGTGACGATGCCGTCGGCCTTGGCCGAGATAGCGGCGCGGATGGCCTCCTGCTGCGAGGCGACGTCGCCATTGTGGAACGACGTATTGACCTTGTTGCCGGTGTCGCTTGCCCATTGCTTGGCGCCGGCGAGGAAGTAGGTCCAGACCGGATCGGCCGGCCCGCCATGCGAAATCCAGTAGAACGTCTTGGCCTCGGCCATCGCCGGAATGGCGAGCATGGCGATCAAGCCAAGCACGAGCAGTCTTAGCCGCGAAAGCATTCGATTTCCTCCCATGTTGGAACTCTCCTCCTAGATCAAGCGCGATGCGGCCTTGGACCGCATCTCCCGCCAGCGCCGGAACGTTCAGAGCATTCCTTTTCCTGGGCTCTGGCAAGCCTCCATCGCCAATGGATGTTGGGTGAGGCGCGCACGCCATCAGCAAACCCATCAGATTGCATCAGTTGCGCGATATTTGCGGGCACTCCCCCCAGCGTTGCGCTCCGTCAGCCTGTCGTGATGAGCGCCGCCGCTATGATCCCCTGCTAATGGATTGAATCAGATGGTTGGTACCCATGCGCGTTACTTCGGCGCGCGGTGACGGATGGCGAGAGGGCAGTCCGACATCTGGTGGCTTGGACACCTCGCACGCGCCCGCCATGGGGTGAAGCAGTAACCTAGGAGATCGACCCGATGGAGACGACCCGCTCTGCTAAGCTGGAGGAGGGAGCGATGCCTGTCGATCAGGGGGCACTGCCAACCACACCAGCTGCGGCCAATGCGGTGCTATCGGGGAGCGGGTGTTCCGAGCTGGGCTCCCGAGGAATCGGTTGGTGAGACAGCCGAGGCCGCAGCCTGCGCGGCGACAGCAAGCTGGGACATGACACTCCCCGCAACATGCGATGCCTCCTCGCCAAGAGCCCCAGCCAACCGGGCCCTGGCGCGCTCCCAGGCGGCCATGGACTCGTCCATCAGTCGGCGGCCCCCGTCGGTAAGCACCAGGCGTTTGCCGGCCCGGCCCCGACCCCCATGGTTGCGCACGAGATCCCTCCGCTCGAGGCTCTTTACGCTGCGACTGAGCGTGGTGGCGTCGACCCCGGCACGCGCCGCCAGCTCCGCGAGCGTTGGCTCGTGGCTGCCGCCAATCCCGACAAGAAGGCTGAACTGCTCTGCGGTGATCCCCAAGGACCGGAAGCAGGCATTGTAGTAGCGCGTGAGCGCCCGCGCGGCGACCCTGGCCTGGAAGGCGTGGCACTCGGTTTCGACTCGGCGATAGAGATCGGAAG
The DNA here is from genome assembly GCA_003963455.1 of Hyphomicrobiales bacterium. GTDB lineage: Bacteria > Pseudomonadota > Alphaproteobacteria > Rhizobiales > Rhizobiaceae > Mesorhizobium. Next base: position 5,381 of record RXJA01000265.1, on the reverse strand, counting down.
CCTCTGTCATCTGCAGGTCTCGACAAACTCCGACTCAGATAATACTGTATATACAGCATTATTAAGGAGCCTGCCATGACGGCCTATGTCCATGTCAATCTGCGAGTGAAAGATCCGGCCAGGCAAGCCGCACTGGCACCACGCTTTCAGGCGGCGCTGCAGGCAGCAGGAGGCCGCATCCTCCATTTCGGGCCCGTAGCCCGGACGCTGGAAGGGGACGTGGCGCCATTGCCCATGGCCGGCATCTTCGAATTTGCGACCCTGGCCGACGCGCTGGCGTTCTATCAGTCACCGCAGTACGCGCCGATCAAGGTCGAGCGCGACGCGGCGCAGGAAGCGCGCATGTTTGTCGTGGACGCGGGCTGAAGGGTTCCAAGACCGCGATCGTCCGGCTGCGGACGGGTCCCGCTCCGTTTGCGATCCTCGCAGCAAAGCGCTGCCCATGAAGCCGCTGCCTTGCCATTGTTAAAGTCTGGGGCGCGCCAGGGGTCGCCGTGGCATGACAAGGGCGCCGGATGCAAGCGGGCCGTTGCAGACTCGCCGCCAAGGCCATGGGAATCCCGACGAAGACTCTTATGTCGGCATCAATCCACTAGATCAGGTCCGCCTTGGCCAGGTCGCGCATCAGGTGGCTGGCGCCGTAGGTCCAATGCGGGCAGTCAGGCGACAGCCGCACCCGGTTGGTGAGCGCGCCGAGCTTCTCCGACGAGATGGTGACGATGTCGCCCACCTTGTGGGTAAAGCCCTTGCCCTTCTCGCCGCGATCCTTCGAGGGCACGAACATGGTGCCGAGATAGAGCGCCAGCCCGTCGGGATACTGGTGATGCGGCCCCATCGCCGCCTTGACCAGCTCTTCCGGCGAGCGGCTGATCTCGGCCATCGAGCTCGCGCCCTGCAGCGCAAAGCCATCCTCGCCCTCGACGCTGAGCCGCACCGTGGCGCGCTTCACGTCGGCGATGGAGAACGTCTCGTCGAACAGCCGGATGAAAGGTCCGAGCGACGCCGAGGCATTGTTGTCCTTGGCCTTGCCTAGCAGCAGCGCCGAGCGCCCTTCGACGTCGCGCAGATTGACGTCGTTGCCGAGCGTGGCGCCGACGATGCGGCCCGAACTGTCGGCGATCATGGCGATCTCCGGCTCCGGATTGTTCCAGGTGGAGACGGGATGCAGGCCGACATCGGCGCCGAAGCCGACCGAGGCCATCGGCTGGCATTTGGTGAAGATCTCGGCGTCAGGGCCGATGCCCACTTCCAGATATTGCGACCAGGCGCCACGCGAAATCAGCTTCGCCTTGATCTCCATCGCTTCGGGCGAGCCGGGCTTGAGCTTCGACAAATCGTGGCCGATCAGCCCGGCGATGTCGGCGCGGATCGCGTCCGCCTTTTCCGCCGAGCCGCGCGCCTGCTCCTCGATGACGCGCTCGAGCAGGCTGACGACGAAGGTGACGCCGGAGGCTTTCACCGCCTGCAGGTCGACGGGCGAAAGCAGGATCGGCTTCTTCGCATCGCGTTTGTCTTCGAAGCTGTTCGCCGCGATGTCGGCGAGCGCGCCGATCGCCTTGCCCTTTGCCGAGCGTACATGACCAGCCGGATCGTCCAACTCGCAGACATCGCGCACCGTGGGCGCCGCGCTCGAGGTGATGTCGATCACCTCACCGTCACGCACCGTGACCACCAGCGGATGGGAGGCTTCGCCGGTCTTGGCGCGGCCGACGAAAATTCCGTCGGCGGGCAGGCGGGTAGGATCGGTCATGGCGCTGTTTCCTCTCATTTCGCGGGCGGCACTTTCCCCGGATTTTGCCCAAACGTCTATCCCGTTGATGGCGTGGTCCATGGGCCAATGGCTTGCTGTCTTACCGTCGCCGGCGATCTGGCCCATCGGAACGCTCTTTCAAATTCATGAAATCAACAATAGGATTTTCACGAAATTCCAGCATCGAGGTGATCTTTGCCCGCAGCTTTCTCCGATCCGGTCTGGCGGAAACCGCAAACGGCGCCGGCCTTCCGGTCCGGGCTTTCGGTCGACGGCACGCTCGACGCGGTCATCGTCGGCGGCGGCATCATGGGGCTGTCGACGGCGCTGCATGCGGCGCGCGCGGGCCTTTCCGTCCAGGTGCTGGACGCAGGCGCGATCGGGCAGGGCGCCTCCGGCCTCAATGGCGGCCAGGTCATTCCAGGCCTCAAATACGATCCGGAATGGTTGATCGAACACTTCGGCAAGGAGCGCGGCGAGGCCCTGGTCGACTTCGCCGCCTCCACGGCCGACGCTGTCTTCGATGTGATCCGCGACGAGAAGCTGGCCGTGCCGTTCGCGCGCAATGGCTGGATCCAGGCCGCGCACACCGAAACGGCGCTGAAGGCGGCGGCCAACCGGGATCGCCAATGGCGCTCGCGCGGCGCCGACGTCCAACTGCTCGACCGGGCCGGGGTCGCGGCGATGACCGGCGCCAGGGGCTATCTCGGCGGCTGGTTAGACCGCCGCGCCGGCGTCATCGATCCGCTTTCCTATACGCTTGAACTCGCCCGCGTCGCCTTGGCTGCCGGCGCGAGAATCAACGAGCAGCAAAGGGTGGTGAAACTCGCCAAGGAGGCCGGCACATGGCAGGTCTCGACGCAAGGCGGCGCCAAGCTGCGCGCCAAGGCGGTGGTGCTCGCCACCAATGCCTATACGGATGGCCTGCTGCCTGGTCTCGGCCAGACGATCGTGCCACTGCATTCCTTCCAGATCGCCACCGCGCCGCTGCCGGCGGCCCTTGCCGCCGGCATCCTGCCGGGCGGGCAAGCGGTTTCCGATTCTCGCCGCATCCTGGTCTATTACCGCAAGAGCGCCGACGGCCGGATGGTGCTGGGCGGGCGCGGCCGCATGGCCCTGCCTTCAAGCGCCGCGGACTGGGCGCATCTCGAACGCGCGTTGCTGCGCCTCTATCCGGCGCTCGGCGGCATCCCCATCGAAAAACGCTGGTTCGGCCGCGTTGCACTGACACCGGATCACCTGCCGCATCTGCACGAGCCGGAAAAGGGCCTGCTCGCGGTCGTCGGCTGCCAGGGCAGGGGCGTCGGCCTGATGAGCGCGCTGGGCAGGCGCATGGCGAGCTACCTAGCGAGCGGAGATGCCAGGCAATTGCCGTTCCCGCTTTCGCCGATCCGGCCGATCCCGTTCCACGCCTTTCGCCAGATCGGCGTTGCCGCCGCGATAACCTGGTACCGCATGCTCGACGCCTTCGAGCGCTGACGGCGCATGCGGCGCACAAGCGATTCAGCTTGACAGTTTCATAAATATGAAAAATCATTAGTTGATTTCAAAAATCCGATGGACAGCCAGATGTCGACCATCGTTGCAGCGCGGCCATCGCCGGAAAACCGCATCTCGCCGGTATTCCGCTTCGCCATGCTGCTGCCGGGCGGGCTGGTCACCTTCTTCCTCATCCTGTTCGCGCTCGGCCTAGTGGTCTTCCTCGCCTTCAGGGGCAATGACGGCTCACTGCTCGGTGTCGGGCTGACGGCGCAGAATTTCCTCACCGTCGCCACCGACCCGCTCTATTGGACGGTGACGCTGCGCTCGCTGGTCATTGCCGGCCTGGTCACGCTCGCCACCGTCGCTACCGCGTATCCGGTCGCCTATTACCTCGCCTTCCATGCCGGCCGCCGCCGCAACCTTCTGCTCTTCCTGGTCACGCTGCCGTTTTGGACCAGCTACCTCTTGCGCGTCTTCGCCTGGAAGATCGTGCTTGCCTATAACGGCGTGCTGAACTCGGCCTTCATCGAGACCGGCCTCTGGTCGCAGCCGACGCTCGCCTTCCTCAACACGCCGGCCGCGGTGGTGGTGACGCTCGCGCATGCCTACGCGCCTTTCGCCATCCTGCCGATCTATGTCGCGCTGGACACGATCCCCAAATCGCTGCTCGAAGCCGCTTCCGATCTCGGCGCGCGGCCGTTCACCAGTTTTCGCCGCGTCGTGCTGCCCAATTCCATGCCGGGCGTGCTGGCCGCGGCCCTCGTCGTCTTCGTGCCGACGGTGGGCGATTATGTCACGCCGGCCATGGTCGGCGGTCCGGCCAGCACCATGATCGGCACGCTGATCCAGTCGCAGTTCGGCAAGGCCAATGACTGGCCGTTCGGCGCGGCGCTCTCGGTCTGCGTCATGCTGGTCATCCTGTGCGTGGTGCTCGTCGCGCGCGGCGCCGACCGCCGGTTCGGCAGCCGCACATGAGCGCCCGGGCCAACACCAATAGCGACGGCCGTTGGCTGGGCCTTTATGTGCTTGGCTATCTCGTCTTCCTCTACCTGCCGGTGCTTCTAATCCCGCTGTTTTCCTTCAACGATTCCATCCAGGCGGCGTTTCCGCTGCAGGGCTTCACGCTCGAATGGTACCGCACGCTTTACGGCAATCCGGCGCTCTCCGGCGCCTTGGCCAACAGCCTGGTCATCGGTGTCATCGCCGCCTCCGGCGCGACGCTCTGCGGCATTACCGTTTCCTACATGGACCTCTATGGCCGCTCGCCGCTTGCCGCCACGATCAGCGCCATCGCGCGGCTGCCGATCCTGATCCCGGGCGTCATCGTCGGCATTTCGCTGCTGATCCTGGTCAACCTCATCGGCCTTGGTCCGTCGCGCGTTTCCATCGTGCTCGGCCACATCCTCGTCGCGCTGCCGACGACGGTGGTGGTGATGCGCAGCCGCTTCGCCGCCATCCCGAAGACCATTCGCGAGGCGGCGCTCGATCTCGGCGCCTCCGACTGGACGACGTTCCGGCGCGTCATGCTGCCGCTGAGTGCGCCTGCCGTGCTGTCGGCCTTTATGCTTTCTTTCCTGATTTCCTTCGACGAGTTCATCGTCGTCTTCTTCCTCGCCGGCACCGAGCCGACGCTGCCGCTCTACATCTGGAGCCAGCTGCGCTTCCCTCGCTCGCTGCCGACCGTGATGGCGTTGGGGACGGTGATCCTCGCTGTCTCCTTCATCATCGCCGGAGCCGCCGAAATCCTGCGCCACCGCGGCCTCGGCGCCGCGCGCCGCAATCCAGCCTGAACCACAACAAAGAAGAGGAGAACGAAAATGACTGTACACCTGAAATCGAACATCGGCCGCAAGGCCCTGGCGGGTCTTACGGCGCTGGCGTTCGCGCTGTCGTCGACGGTCGCTTTTGCCGCCGACAAGCTGCAGTATTTCACCTGGTCGGGCTACGAATTGCCCGACTTCAACAAGAGCTTCCTCGCCGCCCATCCGGACGGCGTCGAGGCAACGATCTTCGGCGACGACGACGACGCGTTTACCAAGGTCAAGGCCGGCTTCCGTCCCGACATCGCGCATCCCTGCTACGACAAGGTGGCGCGCTGGAACAAGGAAGGCCTGCTGCAGCCGATCGACACCAAGCGCATCAAGAACTG
>RXJA01000148.1 GCA_003963455.1 Hyphomicrobiales bacterium | reverse complement strand
GGCCACTGCGATCTTGTCGACTTGTCCGTCGATATAGGACGTCGTTATGCGCGACTCGTAGCCATTCGGCTTTTCGTCGACGGTTACGAGGATCCCGTTGCCGTTTGGTTTTGGGCAGTCGACCGAGACTCTTAGAAAATCACTGTTGGCAAAGCTGCAAGTGCAGCCGCAGAACACCAAAACCAGTGCAAGATTGATCGAGTTCTGCACGTGTGGATCCCCGTCGCCTCGCCGGAAACATCAACGCCAACAATAGTTGGCGGAATGTCGCCATGAACTGCTAGCATCGATCTATGAGTTGGAAGAAGACCAATTCAAGCGGCGAGGGGGGAATGCGGATCAAGGTCGTCGGAACCGGCAGGGCGGTACCGGCTGAGCGGGTTACCACGCGGACGCTGGAAGAGCGGCTCGGCCTCGGCGAGGGAGCGCTGGAAACAGCCACCGGCGTCGTCGAGCGCTATGTGTGCAGTGCCGAATCGCAAATCGATCTGGCTTGTGCCGCCGCGACGCTTGCGCTTGCCGACGCCGGCCTCGATCCCGGCGCCGTCGACCTGATCGTCGGCGGCTGCGGCGTGCCTTACCAGCCGCTGCCGTCGACCGCGCCTTTGGTCATGCAGCGCCTCGGGCTGGCGGACGGCTCGGCCGCGGCCTTCGATGTCAACAGCACCTGCCTCGGCTTCCTCACTGCCTTCGAGACCGCCGGCCGCATGATCGAGGCCGGGCAATACCAGACAGCCCTGGTCTTTTCGTCCGAAGTCGCCTCGCGCGCTTTGCCATGGCAGGACGCGCCGGAGATCGCGGCGCTCTTCGGCGACGGCGCCGCGGCGGCGGTGCTGCGCAAGGCCAAGCCAGGCGAAGGCAAGGTGGCGGCGAACCTTATGCGCACCTATCCATCCGGCTGGGAGGCTTGCGGCATCGGTTCGGGCGGCACGCGCTTCGATTTCCGCAAGGATCGGGAAGCGTTCGCGGCGCACAGCCTGTTCCACATGGACGGCAAGGAATTGTTCCGGCTCACCTCGCGCCACTTCGACGGCTTCGTCGACGTCCTGCTCGAGCGCGCCGGCTGGCGGCGCGAGGAGGTCGATCTCGTCATACCGCACCAGGCAAGCCCCCTGGCGCTGGCCCACATGGCGCGCCAGACCGGCTTTGCGCCGCAAAAACTGGTCGACATCTCGGCCCGTTTCGGCAACCAGATCGCCGCCTCCATTCCCTTCGCACTCGACGTCGCGCGCCGCGAGGGGCGGGTGGCGCCGGGCATGAAGCTGCTCTTCCTCGGCACGTCGGCCGGCGTCTCCTTCGGCGGCATGGCGCTGGAGGTCTGAGCATGGCCGTGCTCGTCACCGGCGCAAGCGGTTTCCTCGGCTCCCATGTGCTCGAGCGGCTGGCCGCGTCCGGCACGCTGGCGCTCGGGCTCGGCCGCGATGAAGCGCGCTGCGCCGCGCTCGAAGCGGGCGGCCATCGCATCGTCCGCCACGATCTCGCACGGCCGCTCGACAGCGTGCTCGACCCCAGGCTCGGCAGGGTCGAACGGATCATCCATTGCGCTGCGCTCTCGGCACCTTTCGGACGGCTCGCGGATTTCGAGGCGGCCAATGTCACGGCGACGCGGAACCTGCTCGACTTCGCCAGGCGACAAGGCGTCAGCCGTTTCGTCCACATCTCCAGCCCGTCCGTCTGCTTTGCCTTCCGCGACCAGCTCGGCCTCAGCGAGGACGCGGCTCTGCCGGAACCGGTCAACCACTATGCCCGCACCAAGCGCGAGGCGGAGACGGTCGTGCTCGGCCAGCCCGATATCCATCCCATGGTGCTGCGGCCGCGCGGCATCTACGGCAAGGGCGACCGCGCATTGCTGCCGCGCCTGATCAGGGCGGCGAAAAGCCGTCCGCTGCCGCTGTTTCGCGGCGGCCGGGCGGCCATCGACCTCACTTATGTCGACGATGTCGTCGACGCGGTGATGGCGGCGCTCGCGGCGCCCGGCAAGGCCGAGGGCCGGATCTTCAACATCTCCGGCGGCGAGGTGCTGCCGGTCCGCCGCATCGCCGACGAGGCCTGCATCCGCGCCGGTTTCAAGGCGCGCTGGCGGCCGACGCCGCTCATGCCGGCGATGCTGGCGGCGGGCCTGATGGAAGCAGTGGCGCTGCGGCTGCCCGGACGTCCCGAGCCGCCGGTCACCCGCTACGGGCTCGGCCTCTTCGCCTATGCGCAAAGCCTCGATCTTTCCAAGGCGAAACGAGTGCTCGGCTGGGCGCCGAAAATCTCGTTCGAACAAGGGCTTGACCGCACCTTTTCCGGCAGGGTCTGGTTATGAAGATCGTCTTCGCCAACAGCGCCTGGGTGAGCGCCGCCGAGCGGCTGATCCTGCGCGGCGGCGGCTGGCAAAGCGTGAGGCTGCGCGTCCGCTACGGGCTGATCCTTCACCCCGCCGCCGGGCCGGTGCTCATCGACACCGGCTACACGCCGGAAGCGCTGAGCGGCGAGCGGCGCGGCCGCATGCTGCGGCTCTACGGCGCGCTGCTGAAACCCGAACTCAACGAAGCTGAACAGCTTCTCCGGGTGCTGCGGCGTTTCGGCCTGTCGCCCGATGACATTCGCGCCGTCGTCGTCACCCATTTCCATGCCGACCATATTTCGGGCCTGTCGCTGTTCCGCAACGCGCGCTTCATCGCCAGCGATGCCGCCTGGGCGAGGGTCAAGGCGCGCGGCCCAAGGCGGAATTTGCGCCACGGCGTCTTCACCGAACTCTTCCCGGCGGATTTCGAGGCGCGGCTGGAGGGGCTGTCCGCGAAGCGGCGGGTCGAGGCGCGCAAGGATGTGCCCGCCGGTACCGATCTCTTCGGCGACGGCAGCGTGATCGCGGTCGATCTTCCTGGACATGCCGATGGCCAGTTCGGCCTGCTGTTCACCGGCCTGGAGCGGCCACTGCTCTACGCCGTCGATGCGCAATGGCTGCTTCAAGCCCTGGCCGAAACCCGCACGCCCGGTTTTCCGGCAACGCTGATCGCGGAGGATGCGGAGACGATCGAGTCGACCAGCGCCATGCTGCGCCGCTTCCTCGCCTCCGGTGGCGAGGTGATGCTGTGCCATGATCCCGCGCCTACGTCTTATGACCTCGCGCCGGAGGTTTCATGAACGGGCTGGCGGAAGCGGCGGGCTCGTTCGTCCTGACGCGTTGGGTGTCTCGCATGACCCGGCCCGATTTCGAGCGCTGGCAGTCAGCCGCGCTGCGGCGCTTCCTCGACCGCGACCTGCCGCGCGCGCCCTTTTACGGCAAGGCGCCAGCGAATCTTGCCGACCTGCCGGCAACCGGCAAGGCGTTGCTGATGGCGCGGTTCGAGGACTTCAACATTCATGGCCTCACGGCCGCGCAGGCATGGGCCGACCTGGCACGCGATGGCCGCGCCGGATCGCTCACGGTCGGCGCCAGCACCGGCACCTCCGGCAATCGCGGCCTGTTCGTGATTTCCGAGGCCGAGAAATACCGCTGGCTGGGAACGATCCTCGCTAAGGCGGCGCCCGATCTTCTGTGGCGCGGCATGCGCGTCGCCGTCATCCTGCCGCAGAACACCGGGCTCTATGACAGCGCCCGCAAATCGCGCCTGATCAAGCTTGCCTTCTTCGATCTGACGATGGGGCCGGAGAGTTGGCGCGGCGCACTGGAAGCCTTCGACCCCACGGTCATCATCGCGCCGCCGAAGATCCTCCGTCATTTCGCAGCCGAAAACTTCCGGCTCCGGCCGAACCGCGTTTTTTCCGCCGCCGAGACGCTCGATCCGGTCGACCGGCCGGTCATCGAGGATTTCTTCCGGCTGCCGCTCGACCAGATCTACATGGCGACCGAAGGTCTGTTCGCCGTGACCTGCCGGCAGGGTGGCCTGCATCTTGCGGAAGACTCCGTCTTCTTCGAGTTCGAGCCGGCGGGCGAGGGGCTGGTGACGCCGCTGGTGACGGCCTTTCGCCGCCGCACGCAGATCATGGCGCGCTACCGGATGAACGACCTGTTGCGCTTGTCCAGAGAACCTTGCCGATGTGGTTCGCCGCTGCGCTGCGTCGATGAGATCGTCGGCCGCATGGACGATGTCTTCCGGCTTGCTTCGGCGAACGGCCCGATCCTGGTCACGCCGGATGTGCTGCGCAACGCCGTGCTCAAGGCCGACTGCCGGATCGACGATTTCCGCCTCGTCCAGACCGGGCCCGACAGGGTCGAGCTCAGGCTTCCACAGCCGCTCGCTGACGATGCGGCGGCAGCCGCCCAGCAATCGGTGCGAGCGTTGCTGGAGGCGCGACGGGCCGTCGCCACCGTCGCTCTCATCCGCGCGCCGCTGCTGCTGGAAACGGGCCGCAAGCTGCGCCGCGTCGAATGCCGCCTGGAGCAGGCGCGATGAGCGGCGCGGCGGCTATGATGGAAAGGCCTCCGCAGCAGGCCGATAGGGTCGAGAACAAGCCGGCCAAGGTCGAGGCTTTTGTGAGACTTTTCAACGAGGTGCCGGTGGGCGATCTCATCGCCAACCTGAAGACGAAGGTGGAGACGTTCGAAGTCGCCGGGCGCGTTTTTCCGCTGACGCTGAACGACGCCGATGAAGCGCCCAACTGCTATATCTGCTGCCCGACCAGCGCCTATATCGACTATGCCATCGACGAGACGCGCAACTTCGCCGCCCATCCGTCGCTGCGGCGGGCGCTCGACGCGTTGATCGGCGCCTGCGCGCCGCTGGTCAGGGCAAGCGGTCTCGACCACCAGGCACAGCTCAACAACTGGCTCTATTCGACCAATCCCGTGCCGTTGCTCGACCGATCGACCGTCGCGTCGCTGCGCACGGCCCTGACGGAGCGCTTCCCCGATCGCGCCATCGTCATCCGCTCGCTGAACGAGATCGCTGATCCCGCTACGATCGAGGCGTTGAGCGCGGAAGGCTTTCGCATGCTAGCGGCGCGGCAGATCTATATCTTCGCCGACCGCAGTGCCGCTCCCGTCATGACGAAGAACCTGAAACGCGACCGCAAGCAACTCGGCGCCACGCCTTTCGAGCGGGTCGGCGATGCCGATTTCACGGACGCCGACTATGCGCGCGCCGAGCAGCTCTACAATATGCTCTATCTGGAAAAATACACGCGGCTCAACCCGCACTACACCGCCCGCTACATCGCCGAGATGCACCGGCGCGGCATCATCAGCCTTGCCGGCCTGCGTCGGCCCGGCGGCGACCTCGTCGCGGTCACCGGCCTGTTCGAGAATGGCGGCACGCTCACCCAGCCGATCGTCGGCTACGACACCGGCCTGCCGCCCGGCGAGGGGCTCTACCGCATGATGATGGCGATGGCGCAGGACCACGCCAGCGCGCGCGGCCTGTTCTTCAACATGAGCGCCGGGGCCGCCGGCTTCAAGCGCCTGCGCGGCGCGGTCGCGGCGATCGAATATAACGCCGTCTATGCCGGGCATCTTCCACTTCGCCGGCGCCTGGCGATCCGCCTCATGGAGACCGTGCTGGCGCTGGTTGGCATTCCCCTGCTCAGGAGGTTCGAGCTGTGAGCGAGCGTCGCGGGCATGACCACTGGCAGGCGGTGGCCCTGTCCGCCGACATCGGCAAGCGGCCGAGGCGCATCCTGTTCGACGGCGAGCCCGTGGTGCTGTTTCGCTCGGCGCAAGGCATCGCCGCGCTGTTCGACCGCTGCCCGCACCGTCTGGTCGAACTCTCGACCGGCAAGATCGTCGGCGGCGAGATCGAATGCCCCTATCATGGCTGGCGCTATGACGGCGAGGGCCGCTGCACGGCCATTCCCGGCCATGTCGGCGCGATGCCGCGCTACCGGGTTCACCGCTTTGCCGCGATCGAGCGTGACGGCGTCGTCTTCGTTTCCTCCGGCACGCCGCAAGGCGAGCCCTACCTGCACTGCATGCAGGGCAAGGACATCATCGCGCGGCGCGTGCGCTCGTCGACGCAGTCGACGGTCATCGATGCGGCGGAAAACATCCTTGACGCCACCCATACCCATTTCACCCACAAGGGCCTGCTGCGCGGCCTCACCTCCAGGCGCCATCGGGTGCGGGTCGAAGTGACCGGCGGCGAGGGCTGGGTCGAGGCCTGCTATACCGGCGAGGACCGCCAGCAGGGCCTCATCAGCCGGTTGCTTGAAGGCGAGCGTGCGAAGACCATCGGCCGCTTCCGTCACCCCGGCATCGCCGAGCTCGAATACTGGGGCAGAGACGGGCTGGTCTTGGCCACCACATTCCATCTGCGCCAGGCCGACGAACGTACGGTCGAGGGCGTCGGCTGGCTGATCGGCCGGCGCCAGGGCCTGCTCGGCGAGTTGAAGGCGCTGGCCTTCAAGCCATTGTTCAACATCGCCCTCCAGCAAGACCGCCGTGTGCTGAAGTCTGCAAGCGACAATGCCCGCTTCACGCCGCAAGCCCTGCCGGTTATCGGCCCTCTGGATTTTCTGCGCCGAGACATCGCGGCGATCATGGGCGGGAAGATGCCGGCTGCGGCGAGTGAGGCGAGGGTGCATCAGATCGAGTTGTGATTGTTTGCCGATAAGACGGTAGGTCGCGTTCCTTCGCGCCCCCCTCTGTCCTGCCGGACATCTCCCCCACTTGGGGGGAGATTGGCTGTCGCGCCCGCTTCGCCAATCGCCTGCGTGGCAGAAGGAGTGAGGCGCCCGAGCTGCTGATCTCCCCCCAAGCGGGGGGGATGGCCGGGAGGCCAGAGGGGGGCGCTGTCCCGCCAGCTTCTACAATCTGCTTAGCCCGAGGCCGGCCCGTTCCATTCGATATCCCGCGTTGAGGCCGCTTGCAGGCTGATGTGTTCGCGCAAAGCCACGCGCGCAACCTCCGCCAGCGCCGGCCACTGCGCCTTGACCGGTGCGGAATCGCCCGGCCAGGCGAGCAATTCCTGACCCGCCTGCATCGCCTTGCGAAAGCGGCCGAATCCGCCCGAACGCAGCGCCCCCGGCAGCCCGTATATCCACATCGCAAGCCGCACGGTTTGCGGCGCGGCGACATCCGGCCTGATTTCCGGCCCGTCGTTCAGCATCGCATCCGCAAAGCGCGCCGGGTCGCGGAAGAAATGCAGGCCGCTGACGGCGCGCGGATTGCATTCCAGCGGCAGCACGCGGCCGTTCGGCTCGCGCATCAGGTCGAAGGAGATCTGCCCGGTCCATGAGGTACCGGCGACGATGCGCTGGATCAGCTCGCGCGCCGCGTCCTCCTCGATCCGCTCGAAGAAGATGCCGGCGCCCTTGCCGGCGCGGTAAAGCGAGCGGTAGAGCGCCAGCGCCTTGAGCCGACCCTCGCGCGCCACAGCATAGACGCTGATCTCCTCGCCCTCGACGAAACGCTGCGCCACCCAGGGCACGGCGGGCGAGGGGGCAATGGCGTCGAGCGCCTCGGGCGGCGGCCGCAGCAGGACATCGCTGGCGAAGCGCGACCAGACCGGCTTGAACACCAGGTCGCGCGAGCGGCCACGCACCGCCTTCAGATCGTCGCGTGAATTGAGAAGCGTGGTCTCCGGCACCGCCAAGCCAAGCTGCTCAGCCAACCGGATGAAGCTGTGCTTGTTGTGAACCTGCGCCAGCAACGCGATATCGGGCGCGAACACTTTTGCCGGCATGGTCCCGCCGCGCCAGGCGAGCGCGAGGTGAAAGACCTCCTCGCAGGTCGGGATGACGAGGCCGATGCCCTCAGCCCGGATCAGCGCCTCCACTGCCTCGGCATAGGCCTGCGGCTCGAAGCGTGGCGGCGGCAGCCGGTGATAGCGCGCGCAGGCCTTGCTCGACGCCGCGATGGGCCGCGCCGGCGTGTCGGCCAGGATCACCCTGTGGCCGGCGCCGTGCAGCAGCCGCGCCAGATGCAGCGCCACCGGCGCGCGCGCTCCTGTGATCAGGATGGATGTAATCAGGATGGATCTGTCAGCCGTCGGCATTGGTCATTGGCGGTCGTTCCCGTCGCGATGACCGTTGCGCGAAATCGGCGTCGTTGGCAACGCGGGCAGCTATGCATGCCCGGTCGCGGCGATCACTTCCGGCGTGGCTTTGCTTTCCCTGTCGCCGGCTTGCTCGGCCATTGCCAGCCGTCGCTTTCGCCATGCGCCTGTTGCGGTCGCGCCACATAGGCGAGCGCGCCATTGGCCTCCAGGTAGACGCGCGACAGCATCTCGGCGAGCACGCCCGACGTCACCGCCTGCAGTCCGGCGATCAGAAGGAAGAAGCCGGTGATCAGCATCGGCCGCGTGCCGATATTCTCGCCCCAGAAAACCTTGATCGCGAAGAGATAGGCGAGGATCAGCGAGCCGATGACGCCGAGCACGATGCCGATGCCGCCGAAGAAGTGGCCGGGCCGGGTGCGATAGCGCATGAAGAAGAACATGAAGACGAGGTCGAGCACGACGCGGAAGGTGCGCGAGATACCGTATTTCGACTGGCCGTGAATGCGCGCGTGATGCGTCACCACTTCCTCGGCGATGCGGCGAGGCGTCGTCACCGTGGCCAGCCAGGCGGGGATGAAGCGGTGCATCTCGCCATAGAGGCGCACGCTGCGGATGACGCTGCCGCGGAACACCTTCAGGCTGCAGCCGTAATCGTTCAGCCGCACGCCGGTGACGCGCGCGATCAGCCTGTTGGCGATGCGCGAGGGCAGGCGGCGCATCCAGAAACCTTCCTGACGGTTCTTGCGCCAACCGGCGACGAGGTCGAGATCCTCGGTCAAAAGGCGATAGACCATGCGCGGAATGTCGAAGGGATCGTTCTGCAGGTCGCCGTCGAGCGTCGCGATGACGTCGCCGCGCGCGGCGTCGAGGCCGGCCTGCATGGCGGCGGTCTGCTTGTAGTTGCGCACCAGCTCCACGCCATGCACATGCGGCCCGTAGTGAGCCGCCAGCCGCCGAATCTCGGCGGGCGTGGCATCGGTGCTGCCGTCGTCGACCAGCACGACTTCCCAAGGCTGGCTGTAGTTTTCCATCGCCTGGTGGATGCGAACCAGCAGTGGCTCGACATTGTCGGCCTCGTTATACATCGGGATGACGATGGAGAGCTTGTGCTCGGGCATCACGGCGCCCTCGGGCAATCCCGATGCGGGGATGGGAAGCACGTTCATGGCAGTCATTTCCTTGCCGGTCCAGCCGCCGGGGTTTCCGGCAGCGTCGATTTCGAGGGAAACAGCCAGGCGATCGCACCGGTCGCGACCGCCGAGCAGAGGATGAAGAGATGCAGCGCCAGCGCCGCCTGCAGCCCGTCCTTCATGGCGATGCCGGAATAGAGCAATGCCGCGGCCGCGCCCGCCTCGTAGGTGCCGAAGCCTGCGACGCCTTGCACCGGCAGGATGGCGGCGGCTTCAGCGCCGACCGCGCCCGGAAAGGCGGCCTGGAACGAGGTGTTGAGCAGCATGGCGAGCAGCCAGCCCTGCACGCCGAGCTTCAGTGCCCAGTTGGCGATCGTCCACCACCAACCGTAGCGCGAGCGTCCCGTCGCTTCGGTGAAGATGTCGCGCAATTTGCCGAATTTCGAGACGATCCTGCCGCCCGCCGTCCAGTTGTGCGGCGCGCGCGCCCAGCGCGGCAGGTACCAGGCGGCGGCGATCAGCGCCGCGATGCCGGCGGCCCTCAGCGCCGGATGCAGGCCTGGCCAGACCAGGCAGGCCAGCACGCCGACGACGAAAGCGTCCTGCAGCCTGAACCAGAGAAGCGAGGCACTGGCGCGCACGATCGAGACGCCGAACACCCGGCGCAGCAGGATCGGGAAGGCCGTCTCGCCGCCGCGGAATGGCACGACGTTGATCATCGCATTGTGGATCAGGATGACGCGCAGCACGGCGCCGAAGCGGCCGTTCACGTCGTCGCGGAACTCGTCGCAGACGCGCAGTGCCCTCAGCACATAGGTGATGAACAGCGCCGCCGCCACCGCCACGAAAGCGCCGGGCGTGATGGAGGCGAACGCATCGCCCACCATCTTCCAGCGCTGGTCGCTGGCAAGCCATGCCAGCAGCGCCAGGGTGACGACTATCGATATCGCTCGCTTCAACCAGATCTCCAAAGGCTTCGCCCGTTCGGCGAAGGCTGTTCCTATAGAGCAGCGGCCCCGGCGAATCCACCAGCTCCGTTGAAGCGTCGATCAGCAAGGAAAGACCCCGATGGCTGTAATGAATGGGCGGGCCAGTCGCCCGCCCATTCATTGGCCTTGCGGCTCACTGCCCGCCCATTTCCTTCTTGAACGTGTCGAAGTCGACCTGCATGCCGTTGAAGATGGTGCTCCAATGGCGCGTCAGTGCCGCCATGGCGACCGCTTCCTGGATCTCCTCATCGGTGGCGCCGGCGTGCCTGGCGTTCTCGGTGTCCGACCAGATGCAGTAGGAGCAGGGGATCTGTGCTGCGACCGCCAGCGAGATCAGCGACTTCTCCTTCGGCGTCAGCGCCGTCTTGTCGCTGAGTTCGATGGCCTTGACCTCGGCCCAGGCGCCGGGCAGACCGGCTTTCGGGAATTGTTTGACGAAGCTCGGCACGCCGCCCATCGTCGACTGGATATCCTTGAGGGTGGCGTCATAGTCGTCGGCCCGCGCAGGCGCGGAAGCGAGCGCTGCGGCAAACATGCCGGCGGCGGCGATGAGCGAGGCGGAACGAAGGCAGGAATGCACGGTTGAGACGATGCGAATGACTGACATGATGTTCTCCTCTGGTTTTTGTTAGCC
>RXJA01000557.1 GCA_003963455.1 Hyphomicrobiales bacterium | reverse complement strand
GATCTCGAAGCCGGTCGGCGCGATGCCGAGGATGGCGATCTTGCCGCCATTGTTCATGGTGTCGATCATGTCGCGGAAAGCGGGCGCGGCGCCCGACATCTCCAGCCCGACGTCGAAACCTTCGTTCATGCCGATCGAGGGCATCACGTCGCGCAGCTTTTCCTTCGAAGCGTCGACGACATGCTGAACGCCCAGCTTTCTCGCCAGGTCCAGCCGCACCGGGTTGATGTCGGTGATGACGACTTTTCGCGCGCCGACGCATTGCGCCACCAGCGCGCCCATGATGCCGATCGGCCCGGCCCCGGTGACCAGAACGTCCTCGCCGACCAGATCGAAGGACAATGCGGTGTGGACGGCGTTGCCCAGGGGATCAAAGATGGCGGCGATCTCGTCCGGCACGTCGTCGGGGATCGGCACGACATTGTGCTGCGGGATCGCCATGTATTCGCCGAAGGCTCCGGGACGGTTGACGCCGACGCCCAGCGTGTTGCGGCAGAGATGCCCTCGCCCGGCGCGGCAGTTGCGGCAATGGCCGCAGACGATATGGCCCTCGCCCGAGACCCGCTGGCCGACCTTGTACTCGGTGACCGCCGCGCCGTAGTCGGCGACCGTGCCGACGAATTCGTGGCCAGTCACCATCGGCACCGGCACCGTCTTTTGCGCCCACTGGTCCCAATTGTAGATGTGGACGTCGGTGCCGCAGATCGCGGTCTTCCTGACCTTGATCAGCACGTCGTTGGGGCCGATCTCCGGCACCGGCACCTCTTCCATCCAGATGCCCGGTTCGGCCTTGGCCTTCACCAGCGCCTTCATCATGTTGGACATTCTTTTGTTCCTTGAATCGCTTGATCCGGGACCGTTTTTCAGCGCCAGCCGTTCACGAAATCACGCCCAGTTCCTTGCCGACCTCGCCGAACGCCTCGACCGCGCGGTCGATATCGGCGCTCGAATGGGCCGCCGACATCTGGGTGCGGATGCGCGCCTGTCCCTTCGGCACCACCGGGAAGGAGAAGCCGATGACATAGATGCCGCGCTTCAGCATGCGCGCCGCCATCTCCTGCGCCAAAGCCGCGTCGCCCAGCATCACCGGGATGATCGGGTGATCGGCGCCGGCCAGCGTGAAGCCAAGCTTGCCCATTTCGGAGCGGAATCGTGCCGCGTTGGCATAGAGGCGCCGGCGCAGCGCGTCGCCATTCCGGATCATGTCGAACACCTTGATCGAGGCGCCGGCAATCGCCGGCATCAGCGTGTTGGAGAAGAGATAGGGGCGCGAGCGCTGCCGCAGCCAGTCGACCACCTGCCTCTTGCCCGACGTATAGCCGCCGGAAGCTCCGCCCAGCGCCTTGCCGAGCGTGCCTGTGATGATGTCCACCCTGCCCTCCACGCCACAATGCTCGGCCGAGCCGCGGCCGTTCTTGCCGACGAAGCCGATCGCGTGACTGTCGTCGACCATGACCATGGCGTCGTATTTCTCGGCAAGATCGCAGACGCCGCGCAAATTGGCGATGATGCCGTCCATCGAGAATACGCCATCGGTGGCGATCAGCCGGAAGCGGCAGTCCTTCGCCTCCTTCAGCCGGGCCTCGAGATCGGCCATGTCGTTGTTGGCATAACGGTAGCGCCTGGCCTTGGAGAGCCTGACGCCGTCGATGATCGAGGCGTGGTTCAAGGCATCGGAGATGATAGCATCCTCCTCGCCGAGCAGCGTCTCGAACAGGCCGCCATTGGCGTCGAAGCAGGAGCCGTAGAGGATAGTGTCCTCCATGCCGAGAAAGGACGAGATCGTCGCCTCAAGCTCCTTGTGCTCTTCCTGAGTGCCGCAGATGAAGCGCACCGATGCCATGCCGTAGCCGTAGCGATCGAGCGCATGCTTTGCCGCGTCGCGCAGTTCCAGACTGTCGGCGAGGCCGAGATAGTTGTTGGCGCAGAAGTTCAGCACCTTTTCGCCGCCAACTTCGATCTCGGCGGACTGCATCGAGGTAATCACCCGCTCGGACTTGTAGAGCCCGGCCGATTTCAGGCCCTGGAGTTCGCTGTCGATGTGGGAAAGGAATGCTTTGCTCATGGTCCGGCCCTGTTCGGTTCGAGGCCGGACTGTCGCGCCGCGGGGATGAAAAATCCATCGCAAAAGCGACCGTATCGGTGACGTGGCGAAAGCTCGAAGGCAATCCCGGGCGGCGAGGCGACGACAATGCGATCAAAAAGGCGCGCGTGGGAAACGACATGATAACCATCTTGCGAGCTTTGTCGCGCCGCCATGATGGCCGCCAGCCTCCCTTGCCGAGCTGTTAACCCTTTCAAGGCAAGCGTCTTCCCGCCACACATCAAAGGCAGGAATCCGTCGACCGGAGGGTCATCCAGTTATGTCGCAGCAGCCAGTGCAGAGTGTTTCGCGCAAGCTGATCCTGCTCATCAAGACCGGCTACTGGCTGGCGCTCGCGATCATCGCCGCGATGGTGGTGGCTTCCTTCATCCTGCTGCAGCAACTGATGGCGCAGCAACAGCACAACGACGCGCTGTTCGATATCGTCTCGACACAGAAGGCGCTGTCGCAGCGCATCGTCTTCCTGGCCAGCGCCACTGGCGGCGCCTCGCGCGACAAGCAGCCGGCGCTGGTCACCGCGCTCAAGCAGGCGACGGGCGAGTTCGAGACCAGCTACGACCGGCTGCTCAAGGAAACCGGCGCCGATCCGCGGTCGCCGGCGCGCGACGATCCGAAATCGATCGAATATGTGCTTTTCAACAAGCCGTTCCACCTCGATTACTTCTCGGTCGGCCTCGTCGCCAATGGCGACAGGCTGGTGTCATCCTTCGAGTCGCAGCTCGGCATGCAGAGCGACGGCTACAAGGGCGGCGGCGAACGCGTCGGTCTCGACGCTTCCGTCGCCAATGCGACGATGTCGGGCTACGCCGCGCTCGGCCAGCGCATCAGCGCTTTCGCCGCCGAGAAATCCAGCAACATCCTCGACCTGCACCGCAAGCTGTTCTTCGCCACCCTCGGCGTCATCGTGCTGGTGGCGCTGTTCATCTTCCGGCCGATGTCCAACGCCATCCTGCGCAAGACCCGCGAGCTGGTCGACGCGCGCAACTCGATGGCCTTCATCGCCGTGCATGACGGCCTGACCGGGCTGCACAACCGCACCTTCCTCACCGACCATTTCGACACGCTGATCAAGGGGGCGCACCGCCGCCGCGAGCGCCTGGCGGTGATCCAGCTCGATCTCGACCGCTTCAAGCAGATCAATGATACGCTCGGACACGCCGCTGGCGACTATGTGCTGGTGGTGACCGCGCAGCGCATGCGCGATTCCTGCCGCGCGTCGGATCTCTGCGCGCGGCTTGGCGGCGACGAGTTCGTCATGATCCTCAACGGCGCCGGCACCACCGAGGATATCCATGCTCTGGCCAAGCGCATCCTGGGCGAAATCAACGAGCCGATCACTTTCCAGGGCACGACCATCATGCCCGGCGCCAGCGCCGGCATCGCCGTCTATCCGGTCGACGCCGACAACGCGCAGGACCTGCTCGTCCATGCCGACCTTGCGCTCTATTCCGCCAAGAAGCTCGGCGGCGGGAACTTCTCCTTCTTCTCGGAGGAACTGCGCCGCGAGCTCGACTATCGCAAGCAGCTCGAACAGGACATCCGCACGGCGATCGCAAACAGAAGCTTCGAGGTCTATTTCCAGCCGCAGGTTTCGCTGACCAGCGGTAAGATCAGCGGCATCGAGGCATTGGTGCGCTGGAGGCACGCGACACGCGGCATGATCTCGCCGGGCGAGTTCATTCCCGTCGCCGAAAAATGCGGCTTCATGCCGGATATAGGCCGTATCGTCATCACCAAGGCGATCGAGGAAGCGGCCGAATGGAACCGCGCCGGCATCGATTTCGGCCGCATCGCCGTCAACGTCTCCGGCACCGAATTGCGCGAGCCCGATTTCGACACTTTCCTGTTCGGCACGCTGGAGCGCGCAGGCCTGCCGCCGCAGAAGCTGGCGCTGGAGATTGTCGAATCCGTCATCCTCGACGACGAGAAGACCGGGATCGCCTCGAAGCTGCGCCACATCCGCGCCGCCGGCGTGCATCTCGAGCTTGACGATTTCGGCACGGGCTATGCCTCGCTCAGCCACGTCAACCCGAACGAGATCGACCGGCTGAAGATCGATCGCCGCTTCGTCCAGAACATCAACGAGAACGGCGACAACACCAAGATCGTGCGGGCCATCACAGAGCTTGCCCGGGGGCTCGGCATCTCGATCGTCGCGGAAGGCGCCGAGACCGAGGCGGAGCTCGACTCTTTGATGGCGATCGGCTGCGACCAGGTGCAGGGCTATTCGATCGCCTTCCCGATGCCGCAGGACAAGGCGCGCGAATGGCTGATGGCGCGCAGCCCGAAGAAGGCGAAGCTCACGGTACTGCAGGGCAGCCAAGCTTAGCCGGTTCGTCAACAGGCTTGACAGACCTGAAGCGCGTCGCGTTGAACCGGATTCACGTCGTCTCCCCAAAACCGAGGTCACTTTTGGGCGACATGCATTAAGGCTGCCTGGCTGCCTGTCCTGATCGCAACCGGGTTTCGCGAATGCCGCTTCGTTATGTCCTGCCGATCCTGCTGCTTGTCGCGTCGCCGGCCCTGGCCGCCGATCGTACCATCTACCTCACCTTCGATGATGGTCCGCTGAACGGCACCAGCAACATCCTCGACGTGGTGCAGGCCGAGCAGGTGCCGGTGACTTTGTTCATGGTCGGCATGCATGCCGAGGCCAACGCCGCCAATCGCGCGCTGCTGCAGCGGGCGAAATCGATGCCGCTGGTGACGATCGGCAACCACAGCTACAGCCACGCCTACAATCACTACCGGCATTTCTACGGCGACACCGAAGGCGTGGTCGCCGATATGTTCAGGGCCAATGCGGTGCTCGGCCTCAAACCGGCCGTGCGTGCGCGCCTGCCGGGACGCGACGTATTCCGGCTGCCCGATTACTCAAAGGACGACAATTCGCTCGGACTGGCGGAGGCCGGGCGCGAGGATCCGGATTACGAATTCGTCGCGGCGTCGGGCTTCTGGCTCTATGGCTGGGACCACGAATGGGTGCATGAGAGCAGCGGCAAGCCGGTGCAGAGCGTCGACCATCTGGTCAGCGAGATCGACCATCTATTCGCCTACGGCCATTTCGCCAAGCCGAACAAGCTGATCCTGCTCATGCATGACGAGATGTTCCAGGACGCTTTCGACGGCAAGGCGAAGCTGACGGCGTTGATCACAGCGCTCAGGCTGCGTCACTACGCCTTCGGCACGATAGCGGATTACGACTGAGGCGGTTCCGCGTTCCGCCTCAGCATCGCGAGCATCTCGGCGAATTCGGCCAGCCTGTCATCTGGAATGCCAGCCCGCAGCCGCTTGTCGAAGGCGACGGCCGCGAGACGCAGCTTTTCGAACAACGCCTCGCCGGACCCGGTCAGCGCCACCTGGTGGACCCTGCGGTTTTCCGGATCGCGGCGCCGCGTCAGCAACCCTTGCGCCTCCATGGCGTTGAGGTGATGCGTCAGGGTCGCGCCCTGGATGCCGATCATGCCGGCAAGCTCGCGCTGGTTGGCGAGTTCCTTCGACTTGACCGACAGCAAGGTCAGCCAGACCGGCAGCGTGCCGCCGGCCTCGACCAGCGCCGCATCGAAGGCCTGCGCAACCACTTTCGAGGTGCGGGCGAGATTCATGCCGACGGGCGGGCGGTCAAACGGTGTCATGACGTGACAGTAGAGCATGCAATGGGAAGGTGAAACTCGGCATCATTAATTGACATCTAACCGTTAGATATCTAATTTTCTCTTATTGATGGCGTCGCGACATGGTTCTGCGACTCGCGGCGGGCGACAGAGAGGAATGCGGTCATGCAATATGTCTACATCGTCGTCATCGGCCTGCATGTGATGGCCGGCGTCTTCTGGGCAGGCACGACCATCGCGGTCGCCCGCGATCCGGAGATCAAGGCGGAGCGCTTCATCCGGCCGCAGCTCGGCGCTTCCGGCTTGGTTTTCCTGACCGGCATTCTGCTCTGGTATTTCTTCCATGAATGCGCGTTCGGCTCGATGGAGAAGGTGCTGGCGCTTGGCATCTTGACGGCGTTGATCGCTGCCGGCGTGCAGGGCGCGCTTGTGGCCTCCGCCAGCAAGCGGCTGGCCGGCGCCGACCAAGCGACGCAGACCCAGTTGCGGGCGAAGATGAACAGGGGCGAACGCATCGCCGGCGGACTGCTGGTCCTCACGGTGCTCTGCATGGCCACCGCCAAGCTTTTTTGAAATCGCACGGCCGGCGAAACCGACCGGGCGCGGCGCGCAACGGACCGAAGCGGCAGGTGGCTCTCCTTGCAACGGTCCGTTGCGCGTCACCAACCCTCAAATCCTGATTCCGAACCGGATGCCGTCATAGATGGCGGCGTGGATATTGCGCGAGGCGACCGCGTCGCCGATGCGAAACAGCACGAAGCCGCCTCCAGCATTGCGGGCGGGGAAGATGTCGCCGCCCTTCACCAGCCGCTCATAGTCGACCGCTCCGCCATTCCTCGACAGCGGCTTCAGCGCCAGGTAGAGATCGTCGAGCGGCGCCGTGCCATGCTCGACGACAATTTGGTCGACACGCCGCTCGCCGCGCCAGCCGTCGGCGAAGTCCGACGCCAGCTCGGCGACGAGCTGGTTGCCCTCGCGCCGCACCGAGCGCAGCCTCGTGTTGATGGTGACGGTGACGCCCTTTTCGTGGAAGGCGCGCATATAGGGCACGTGGTTCATGCCGCCCATTTCCGGCGCGAAGAAGCGCTCCGGCGAGACCAGTTCCAGCTTCGAGCCGCTGTTGGCGATCAGCTCCGCCGCGCCCATGCCCTGATGGCCGCCATTGTCGTCGTAGAGCAGGACGTTCTCGGCCGGCTTGATGCTGCCGGCCATGATGTCCCAGCTCGAAGTCACAAGATTGTCGCCGGCCGTCAGTGGCGGGTTCTGCGGCATGCCGCCGGTCGCCACGATCACCACGTCCGGCGCCAGCGCCAGCACATCGTCCTTCTCGGCCCAGGTGTCGTAGCGGATCTCGACGCCGAGGCGGTCGAGCTCGGCCAGCCGCCAGTCGATGATGCCGATCAGTTCCTTGCGGCGCGGATTCTGGGTCGCGAGCTGAACCTGGCCGCCCGCCTGGCTGGAGGCTTCGAGCACCGTCACCTGATGGCCACGCTCGGCCGCGACGCGGGCGGCTTCAAGCCCGCCGGCGCCCGCACCGACCACCACGACTTTCTTCTTCGGCCCTTCGCTCTTCGCGATGATGTGCGGAACGGTCGCCTCGCGGCCGGTCGCCGCGTTGTGGACGCAAAGCGCTTCGCCGCCTTCATAGATGCGGTCGAGGCAATAGGTGGCGCCGACGCATGGCCTGATCTCGTGCTCGCGGCCTTCCATCACTTTGCGGATGATATGCGGATCGGCAATATGGGCGCGCGTCATGCCGACCATGTCGAGCTTGCCGGTGGAAATCGCATGGCGCGCGGTGGCGACATCGGAGATGCGCGCGGCGTGGAAAGTCGGGAACTTCGTCGCCGCCCTCACCTCACCGGCGAAATCGAGATGCGGCGAGGAGCGCATGCCGGCCACCGGGATGACCTTGGTCAGCGACGCATCGGTCTCTATCGTGCCGCGGATGATGTTGAGGAAATCGACCTTGCCGGAATTGGCGAGCCGCCTGGCGATCTCAACGCCCACTTCCTTCGAGATGCCGTTTTCGAAATCCTCGTCGGCGACCATACGGATGCCGACGATGAATTTCTCGCCGACGGCGGCGCGGACGGCATCGAGCACCATGTCGGTGAAGCGCAGCCGGTTGTCGAGGGAGCCGCCGAACTCGTCGTCGCGATGGTTGGTCAAAGGCGACCAGAAGCCATCCATCAGGTGGCCGTAGGATTCGAACTCGATGCCGTCGAGGCCGGCCGCCTGGCAGCGCTGCGCGGCCGACGCATAGTCAGCGACGATGCGCTCGATGTCCCACTCCTCGATGGTCTTCGGGAAGGCGCGATGCGCCGGCTCGCGCACCGGCGAGGCCGACAGCACCGGCAGCCAGTCGGCCTTGTTCCAGCCGGTGCGGCGGCCGAGATGGGTGATCTGGATCATCACCTTGCAGTCGTGCTCGTGGCAGGAATCCGCCAGTTCGGCGAGCCAGGGCACGATGCGATCGTCATAGACATGCAGGTTGCCGAAGGCCGCGGGGCTGTCGCGCGAGACGATCGCCGAGCCCGCTGTCATGGTGAGCGCCATGCCGCCCTTCGCCTTCTCGGCATGGTAGAGCCGGTAGCGCTCCTTCGGCATGCCGTCCTCGGAATAGGCCGGCTCATGGCTGCTCGACATCACCCGGTTCTTCAACGTCAGGTGCTTGAGCTGATAAGGTTGGAGAAGCGGGTCGTTGCTGGTCATCTTCTTCCTGCCGTTTCAAATTGTGCTAATGAGCGCGCCGCGCCCGATTGGATGCGGCGCCCCGTAGTTCGATTTTGTGTGCCGTCGCTGATCGAGAGGCGGCAAGGAGCCACCCATGACCGATGCCAAGAACCTCACCCAGCTCGGCAAGCTCGTCGAGACGCCACAGAGCCCCGAACAGGCGGTCCTGGAAACCGTGCCGTTCCAGCGCGGCGACGGCCCGCCGGCGATCGTGCGCTTCACCTGCCCCGAATTCACCTCGCTGTGCCCGGTCACCGGCCAGCCCGATTTCGCCCACATCGTCATCGACTACGCGCCCGACCGCACACTGGTGGAATCGAAGTCGCTGAAATTGTTCATGACCTCGTTCCGCAACCATGGCGCCTTCCATGAGGAATGCACGGTGATGATCGGCCGCCGCATAGTCGAGGCCACGAAACCGCTCTGGCTGCGCGTCGGCGGCTACTGGTTCCCGCGCGGCGGCATCCCGATCGACGTCTTCTGGCAGACCGGCGCGCCGCCCAAGGACGCATGGCTGCCCGATACCGGGGTCGCGCCTTATCGCGGGCGCGGTTAAAATTCGTTGCGATAGGCTGGCGGGACAGCGGCCCCCTCTGTCCTGCCGGACATCTCCCCCACAAGGGGGGAGATTGGCAGCTTCGGCGCCCCGCTCATCCTGCGACATTGTTGACTGGCGAAAGCCGGCGTGACGTCTGATCTCCCCCCAAGTGGGGGAGATGGCCGGCAGGCCAGAGGGGGGCGCGAAGGATCGCCGACCCTGATCTTCAATCACCATAATCATTCGCACTGGTATTGGCTGAGCGCCCATTCGCCCGTCACCGACAGAAGGTCGGATATCTTCCAGTCGCCGCCGACCTTCCTCAGCTTCCATTCCAGACGGTGCTGGTGGCCTTCGACGACAAAGGCGACGACCACCTTTGCGTGGTCGCCATCGACGGCCTCGATGGTTCGCAGGCTTTTGTCGATGGCGAGCTTGTCATAGTCGGCATTGTCGAGCGCCATATTGGGGTCGAGGCACTCGCCCTGCCCCGAGGCGCGCAGCGCGTCGCTCTTGTCGAGCACCGTTTTCGCAGGATCGACGAAGTTCTTGCGCTGCGCCGGATCGAGCTCGAGCCCGAGATGCTCGTAGAAGGGCTTCACCACCGCCGTCGGCGATCCGGGCAGGACTGGCGCGACGGGCGCTGGTTCGGCCGGCTTGCTTGCCGGCGCCGGGGCCGCGGGCGGCGAGTCCGCCGGCGCATTGTCGCCCGAGGACGCGCTCGGCGGCGGGGCGCCGAACAGACCCTGCGCGCAGGCGCCGCTCAGCCCCGCGGCCAGCATCGACAAGCTCGACAGCGCAAGGACGAGATGGCGAAGCACGGCGTCACTCCGTCGAGGCGCCGCATTCCAACGCGCTGAGCTTCCAGTCGCTGGTCTTGGAGGTGATGTCGGCGATCTTCCACTTGCCGTCCACTTTCTTCAGCGACCACACCATTTCGCGTTTGGAGTCATCGCCTTCGGGGAAAAGATTGAAGCTTGCCGTGACCTCGGCGGTATCGCCATTGACGGCTTCGGTGAGCTTCAGCGTCTTCGACAGGGTCTTCTGATCGAAATCCTGCGCGTCGAGGCCGGGGTCGAAGTCGAGGCAGGACACCTCGTCGGGCTTCTCCTTCTGCGCCTTGTCGTTGGCCTCGAACAGCCTTGTGACCGGCTCGGTGAACCGGTCGCGATATTTCGCGTCCCCCTCGAACTTCACTTCAGGAACGTAAAAGAACTTCACGGCGTTGGAGGCCGGCCCGGCGAGCGCCGCGCCGGGCAAGGCAATCGACATGACGGCGGCAAGCACTATCGGCTTCATGCAGGATCTCCGGGGTTCGGTGCGTGGCGGCAAGCTTGCCACCACGCATCCTGCATATCGCCTTTTTTGCGGCTCATGAAGTCCAGGCGCGCTCAGGCATCCAGCCAGACGTTCTGGAAGTCCATCTCGTAGGTCTGGTGCATCGAGTAGTTCTTCACCTTCTTGTTCATGTGGCAGTAGAGCTTCTGCCAGAAGGGCTGGATGATGACGCCGGAATCCTGCAGGATCGCCTCGACGTCCTTCATCACCTCCTTGCGCTTGGCGACGTCGATCTGCGACAGCGCCTCCTTGAGCTTGGCATCGAACTCCGGATTGGAGTAGGCCGTCTCGTTCCAGGCCTCGCCGGTGCGGTAGCCGAGCGCCAGCACCTGGACGCCCAGCGGGCGCATGTACCAGATGGTCATGGAATAAGGATATTTCGTCCAGTCGTTCCAGAAGGTCGAGCCCGGCAGCACCGTGCGCTTCACCT
>RXJA01000172.1 GCA_003963455.1 Hyphomicrobiales bacterium | reverse complement strand
CGTCTACAAGCACGCCATTTCCACGATCATGCCGAGCCAGCCGGTTCAGATGTTCGATGGCGAGGAAAGCCAGGGCGCCTGATTGGCACGTGACAAGGACGCGAACCGCAGCGTTCGCGGAAAACAAGGACACCAACTCGGGCCGGAAGCCAAGGATCCGACCCGGGCGGTCGTCATTGTGCCGGTGCTTACCCGCCAGCCGCGCGACGACGATGAGTCGAACCGCCCCCGCCTGAGCCGCTCGGCCGACGCCCGCCGCGACGAAGCGGTCGGGCTTGCCAGCGCCATCGATCTCAATCCGGTCCACACCGCGGTGGTGACGGTGGCTGACCCGCGCCCGGCGACTCTGCTCGGCAGCGGCAAGGTGGCCGAATTCGCCGACATCGTGAAGGAGCGCAAGGCGGAGCTGGTCATCGTCGACCATCCGCTGACACCGGTTCAGCAGCGCAATCTCGAGAAGGAACTGAACGCCAAGGTGCTCGACCGCACGGGGCTCATTCTCGAGATATTCGGCGAGCGGGCGCGCACCAAGGAAGGCACGCTGCAGGTCGAGCTCGCGCATCTCAACTATCAGAAGGGCCGGCTGGTGCGGAGCTGGACCCACCTCGAGCGGCAGCGCGGCGGCGCCGGATTCCTCGGCGGTCCCGGCGAAACCCAGATCGAATCCGACCGGCGCATACTGCAGGACAAGATCACCAAGCTGAAGCATGAGCTGGAAACGGTGCGGCGCACGCGCGACCTGCACCGGGCCAAGCGCAAGAAGGTTCCTTTCCCGGTGGTGGCGATCGTCGGCTACACCAATGCCGGTAAGTCGACGCTGTTCAACCGGCTGACCGGGGCAGGGGTGCTGGCCGAGGACATGCTGTTCGCCACGCTCGACCCCACCTTGCGGCGCGTGCGGCTGCCGCACGGCACGCCGGTTATCCTGTCCGACACGGTCGGCTTCATCTCCGATTTGCCGACGCATCTGGTCGCCGCCTTCCGGGCGACGCTGGAAGAAGTCGTCGAAGCCGATCTGGTGCTGCATCTGCGCGACATCTCCGATCCCGACACGGCGGCCCAGGCGGAAGATGTCGAGCGCATCCTTGGCGATCTCGGCGTCGATGCCGCCGACACGAACCGCGTGATCGAGGTCTGGAACAAGATCGACCTGCTCGATGAGAGCAACCGGGAGCGGCTTCTCGCCGAAGGGGCGAGCGGCAGGACACCGCCCATCGCCATATCGGCGGTGACCGGCGAAGGACTGGACACGCTGAAAGCGCTCATCGAGACGCGTGTGTCGGGCGAGCTGGAAACGATGACGGTGACCTTGAGCCCGGCCCAGCTCAGCCAGGTCGACTGGCTCTACCGCAATGGCGACGTCGTTTCGCGCACCGACAATGAAGACGGCAGCGTCACCCTTTCGCTGACGGCCACGCACAGCGCCAGGCAGGAGATCGAGAGTCGCCTGCATCGCAAGAGCGGCGGCTAAGAGGCTGTTTATTTGGCGCTTTTGGCCTGCTGCCAGAGCGCTTCCATCTCGTCGAGCGTGGCTTTTTCCAGCGACCCGCCCGAGGCCTCCAGGGCTTGCTCGACATAGTGGAATCGCGAACGGAACTTTTCGTTCGTTCCGCTGAGCGCCGCCTCCGAATCGAGCTTGAGGTGGCGGCCGAGATTGACGACGGCAAACAGCATGTCGCCGAACTCGTCCTTGATCGGAGCCGCGTCACCGGTGGCGAGCGCTTCTCGCAATTCGCCGATCTCCTCCTCGATCTTGTCGAGGATGGGGGCTGCCTCGCTCCAGTCGAAGCCGACACGCGCCGCTTTCTCCTGCAGCTTGAGCGCGCGCGTCAGGGCAGGGAGCGCCACCGGAACGCTGTCGAGATAGCCCTTGCCATGATCTTCCGGATCAAGCCCGCGCGCGATGCGGGCGTCCCGCTTCTCGGCTTTTTCGGCCGCCTTGATCTTCTCCCACATGCCCTTGGCCATGCCGGCGCTGCGCGCCTTCTCGTCGCCGAAGACATGCGGGTGGCGGCGGATCATCTTGGTGGTGATGGCCTCGACGACATCGCCGAAGGCGAACTCGCCGATCTCCTGCGCCATCTGCGCATGATAGACGACCTGAAGCAGCAGGTCGCCCAACTCCTCGCGCAGGTCATCGAAGTCGCCACGAGCGATCGCGTCGGCCACTTCATAGGCTTCCTCGATCGTATAGGGCGCGATGGTCGAGAAATTCTGCTCAATATCCCACGGGCAGCCGGTGTTCGGCGCGCGCAGCGCAGCCATGATCTCGATCAGCCGGGAAATGTCCTTGGAGGGCTTCATGGGTCGAGCCTATCCCGCGGGCATTGTCCGACCAATGCCGGCCAGACGCTGAAACGAGTTGTCCACAGCCTCAGTCGAGCACCGAGACGATCGCCTTGGCGAGATCGTCCATACCGTCCTCCGGCAGGCCGGCTACGTTGATGCGGCTGTCTCCCACCATATAGACGGCATGCTCGGTGCGCAGGCGTTCGACCTGCGCCTCCGTCAGCCCAAGCCGCGAAAACATGCCGCGGTGGCTGGCGACGAAATCGAAGCGGTCGGAGTTCGACTGCCGCCGCAACGTCTCGGCGAGGGCGACGCGCAATCTCAGCATGCGCAGCCGCATCCCTTCGAGTTCCGTCTCCCAATCCTTCCTCAGATCAGTGTCTTCCAGCACCATGCGAACGGCCGCCGCGCCGTGATCCGGCGGCATCGAATAAAGCGCGCGAGCGGCCGCCAGCATCTGGCTCATCGCCACATCCGCCTGGGCGCCGTCCTTGGCAAGGATCATCGCCGCGCCCACGCGGTCGCGATAGACAGCGAAATTCTTCGAGCAGCTTGAGGCGACGACCATCTCCGGCACCCTGTCAGCCAGCAGCCGCAGGCCGGCGGCATCGGCGTCCAGGCCCTCGCCAAAACCCTGATAGGCGATGTCGACGAAGGGCAGCAGGCCGCGCTCCAGCAGCACATCGGCGACCTTGGCCCACTGCGCGGCATCGAGGTTGGCGCCGGTCGGGTTGTGGCAGCAGCCATGCAGCAGCACAACGTCGCCGCTGTTGGCCGTCTTGAGCGCCGCCAGCATCTCATCGAAGCGGACGGAACCCGAAGCGGCATCGAAATAGGGATAGTCGCGAACCTGCAAGCCGGCGGCGCGCATCACGGGCGGATGGTTCGGCCAGGTCGGATCGGACAGCCAGACCGTCGCACCGGGTCGCGTGCGCTGCAGGAGCTCGGCCACCAGCCTGAGCGCGCCCGATCCACCCGGCGCCTGCGCGGCGCGGATGCGCGAATGGTCCGCCTTGTCGCCAAAGGCGAGCTTGATCATGGCGGCGTTGAAGCCGGTGTCGCCGGCAAGGCCGAGATAGGTCTTGGTGTCTTGGCTCGCCAGCAGCCGCTTCTCGGCCTCCCGCACGGCGCGCATAACCGGCGTCTTGCCGTCGATGTCCTTGTAGACGCCGACACCGAGGTCGACTTTGCCGGGCCGTGGGTCGTTGCGATAGAGGCCGATCAGGGCAAGGATCTTGTCGGCGGGCGCGGGCTGCAGGGTCTCGAACATCGAAAGGGACTCCAATGGCGGCGGAGTGATACGCAAATCGATGTCGGCACGCCAGCGGTTTCCTCAGAGGCGGCTGCACGAAAAGAAATGCCGGGCAGGGGATTAAAATCCCTACATGCTCCGTAAACAGGGCATGAAACGGTCGATGGCACGCTTCGATATCGTTGGGCAGTTGGGGTCGCTGCGGCGTTACGCGCGCTCGCTGACGCGCGACGGCGCCGAGGCCGAGGATCTCGTCCATGACGCGCTGGTGCGCGCCTATGAGCGGCGCGCGACCTTTCGCTCGGGCGGCAATCTGCGCGCCTGGCTTCTGGCGATCCTGCACAACATTTTCATCGACCGCATCCGCTCGCGCCGCTCAGAGGCAGCGCGCATCGAACAGATCGGCCTTGTCGCCGACCAGAGCATGCCGGCCTCGCAGGACCATTCCGTGCGCCTGTCGCAGGTCCGGGAGGCGTTTCTTTCGCTGCCCGAGGAGCAGCGCTCGGCGCTCCATCTCGTGGCCATCGAAGGGCTTTCCTATCAGCAGGCCGCCGAGGTCATTGGCGTGCCGCTCGGTACCATGATGTCGCGCATCGGCCGCGCGCGTGCCGCGCTGCGCGAGATGGAGGAGGGCGCGCCTCCGAAAACCAGGCCTCATCTCAAGATCGTGGGAGACGATCGATGACCGTCATTGTCGATCCCGTAACCGATACCGACCTCGACGCCTATGTCGACGATCAGTTGGATGTCGCCCGCCGCATCGAGGTCGAGGCGCACCTTGCCGCGCGCCCGGAAGCGGCGGCGCGCGTGATGTCGGATCTGAGGACGCGCGACGAACTGCGCGTGGCGCTTGCCGGCCCCGCCGGCATGGCGCGTCCGGCCACGACCGAGGCGGCGCGGCGGCTGGAAAGGGCGCTTGCCAGGGGGCGTATGCTTGCCGTGCTGCAGCGGGCCGCCGCCGCTGCCGTGCTGGTCGCCGCGGGCTGGCTGGCCAACGGTATTTTCGGGCCGATCGCCGTGACCAAGGTGGTCGCCTCGACACAGCCGCCGGCCTATGTCGAGGATGCGGTCCGGGCGCACCGCACGACTCTGGTGCGTGAGACGATGCCGTCGCAGCGGGAAGCGCCCGGCTATAACGCCGACGAGATCCGCGCCGCCACCGCGATCGCCATGCCGTCGCTGCCCGACGACTGGAAGATCCGCGACGTCCAGGTCTATCCCTCGCAATTCGGGCCGAGCGTCGAGGTCGCGGTGGAGACCAGGGACCTCGGTCTTGTCTCGCTGTTCGCCATCAGGCCGGGCACGTTTGACGTCGTGAAGCCGACGGTGGCGCCCGCCGATGACATTTCAACAGCGTATTTCCAGATCGGCGAGGTCGCCTACGCGGTGGTCGGACGCAGCGAGGCCGGCAGTCTCGACCGTGCCGCCGAGAAACTTGCCAGAACTCTCTATTGAAAACAGACCTCTACCGAGAACCAAGGAGAACCAAATGAACAGCCCCAATCTGGGATACCGAATGGGCACCGGCGCCCAGGCCGGAGCCGTCTATGACGAGGGCCTGCGCAAGCACATGCTGCGCGTCTACAACTATATGGGCCTCGGTCTCGTCGTTACCGGCCTCGTCGCCTTTTTCGTGGCATCGACGCCCGCGCTCTACGTACCGATCTTCTCCAGCCCGCTGAAGTGGGTGGTGATGCTGGCGCCGCTGGCCTTCGTCATGCTCTTCTCGTTCAGGATGCAGACGATGTCGGCCTCGGGCGCGCAGGCGATGTTCTGGGCTTTCTGCGCCGTGATGGGCCTGTCGCTGGCCTCCGTGTTCCTGGTTTTCACCTCGACCAGCATCGCGCGCACCTTCTTCATCGCCGCCACGATGTTCGGCGCCACCAGCCTGTACGGCTACACGACCAGGCGTGACCTGACGCAGTTCTCGTCCTTCCTGATCATGGGCCTGATCGGCGTGGTGATCGCGAGCCTGGTCAACCTGTTCCTTGGCTCGACCGCGCTGCAGTTCGCCATCTCGGTGATCGGCATTGCCGTCTTCGTCGGCCTCACCGCATGGGATACTCAGACCATCAAGGAGCAGTATGCGGAGAACTTCGATGCGGAATCGCAGCAGAAGCTCGCCGTCTTCGGCGCCTTCTCGCTCTATCTGAACTTCATCAACATCTTCCAACTGCTGCTGAATTTCACCGGCGAGCGCGAATAGCCGAGCCGTAGCAGGCAACACTGCAGGCCTCGCCGTGGCCGGAGGGAAACCTCCGGCTATTTTCTTTCCCATCGCCGGGAGGACGCGCACGGCATGCGCGTGACCGCATGCCTGCGGCGCTTGAGTTCATGCACGGCCTTTTGCTAGCCTGCCGGCGGCCAGCAGCCGCGAGGACGTAATGGAACAGCTGACGCTTCACGCTGACGGTATCTCGGCGACCATCGTCGGGCAGGGGGCTGAACTGGTCTCGCTACGCGATGCCGACGGCACCGAGCTTCTGTGGCAGGCTGGCCCCGCCTGGCGCCGTCACTCGCCAGTCCTGTTCCCGATCGTCGGCCGGGTGAAGGGCGACCAACTGCGGCATCGCGGCCAAACCTATCCGATGACGCAGCACGGATTTGCCCGCGACCGGCGTTTCGTCTGGGCGGAGCAGGGGCCTGCCTCCTGCACATTGGTGCTGACCGATGACGCCGAGACCCGAACGCACTACCCCTTCGCTTTTCGCCTGGCTATCGGCTACGAGTTGAGACCACGGCAGCTCGGCGTCACCTTCGAGATCACCAACACCGGCGACGAGCCGCTGCCGGCCTCGGTCGGCGCGCATCCGGCGTTCAACTGGCCGCTGCTGCCGGAACTGCCCAAGGAAGCCTATCGGCTGACCTTCGCCGAGAATGAACCGGCGCCGGTGCGCCGCCTGAAGGACGGCCTGCTGCTGCCGGACCCGCAACCGACACCCATCGAGGGCAACACGCTGCCGCTGTCCGAAAAACCGTTCGTGGACGACGCCGTCATCCTCGACAGGCCGGCCAGCAAGAGCGTGCGCTATGCCGCCGGGCGAGGGCCGGCGATCGAGATGTCGTGGCAGGGATTCAACGAACTGGGGATCTGGTCCAAGCCGGGCGGCGCCCCGTTCCTGTGCATCGAGCCCTGGCATGGCGTTGCCAGTCCCGTCGATTTCGACGGCGAGTTCGCCGACAAACCGGGCGTCATGCTGATCGAGCCCGGTGCCCGGCGCGTGCTGAGCTACCGGATCGGCCTCAACCGGGAGCCATGAGGCATGGCGTACGCCATCAAGGCCGGAATCGATGATCCGCGGGCGGAGACGTTCGTCCTCGTCTCCCAGAAAACGATGTATGGCGGCAAGCGCGTCGCCGAAGGCGACGCCGTCTTCCTGTTCGCCAGCGAGAATGAGGGCGGGCAGGGGCTTGTCGCGCGGGGCGTCGTGACAGTCTCGGAAGCCATTCCGAGACGCCCCGATCTCGAACGGCAGACACCGCGCGTCAGCATTTCCATACGTCGCACCGCCCTGGCGACGAAGCCCTTGGGCCGTGACGAACTCAAGCGCTTCAAGGATTGGACGGACGGTCGGCCGGAGACCGAGCTCAACTTCAAATTCTACCGCCAGGCGACCGACAAGATCATCGGTATCTCGGACGCGACGGCGGCGTTTCTCGAAGGGTTCTTCTGACGCCGGCCGTCAAAAGCAAAGCCCGGCGCGAGGCCGGGCCCGATCCAAATCGGCGTTGTCGATCAGTTGCCGAACTTGTAGCTCAGCCGCGCCATGACGACGTCGGCCCTGGCCTTGACCTTGTATGTCTCAGGATTGGCTCCCAGCGAACCGTTATCGAACACATTGGGTCCGGTGCTGGTCTTTGAGCCGAGATCGATATGAGTGTAATCGACCCCGAGGCTTAGCTTGTCGGTGAGGGCGTAGTCGATGCCTGCGCCGATGGCATAGCCGTTGTGCCAGTCGTTCTGCTCGTAGGTGACGAGGGCGTCATTGTCGCGAGCCTTGAAGCCGACCTCGCCGCCGGCATAGCCGCCCTTGGCGTAGATCAGAACGCGATCGAAGGCATAGCCGATCCGACCTACCACCGTTGCATAATGCTGGATCCGGCCGGTCTCGGTATCGCTATCGGGGAAATACGGGCTGACGATCGTCTTCCTTATCCCCGTCGCGGTCCACGAGGCTTCACCACCCAGCACGAATTCGTTCCACTGATACTGGGCGCCGACATGCACGCCGCCCGCTATATTGGTGTCGCTGAAATGGAAGCCTTCGGTCCCGGCGGGAACCAGGTCGGTAAAGAAGCCGCCACTCGGCTGCGTGACATCGGTCGCCGTTATGTCACCATTGGCGACGCCGATATGCGCACCGGCATAGAAGCCGCTCCAGTCATAGGCCGAGCCGGCGACCGGGCTGACCATGTCCGCGGCCGAGGCCGCGGTCGCGCTGAGTCCGGCCAGCGCGGCAAGTGCTATAAGTCTCTTCACTGAACTCCTCCGATCCACCCAAATCCCATCGGTGCCTTGAGCATAGTCGAATATTTGAAAACAATGTGTGACGATTTAGCCGCACTGCCTATGAAATCAGCAGGTCGTGCTCCGAACCAATAAAAGAAGTATCTTCTAATATAATCAACTAAATTGAGACTTGGCCGAGTGATAAAATCAACAAGCTGGCCGAAGCCTCTACATCTGCCGGACAATGGCGCCGATCGCATTGACGAGAAGCCGTGCGGCGGTGAGTGCCGAGAGGCCGTCAACGTCTGCGGGAGGATAAAGCTCCACAAGGTCAAACCCGGCGATCCTGGCCCACTTGCCAAGGCCGGCGATCAGGTCGATCGCCTGGGTGTAGGCGAGGCCGCCAGGCGTGCGCGCCGCCACGCCCGGCATGATGCCCGGATCGAGACCGTCGCAGTCGAGGGTGATGACGACCTGCGCGCCTTTCGGAATATGCCGCAGAGCGGCCTCAACGCCTTGAGCGTGAACCTCGCGAGCGGTCACGAAGCAACTGCCATAGCGCCGCGCCGCTTCGATTTCGCCTATACGTGCGCTGCCGGCACTGCGCAGCCCGACCTGCACCATGCCGGCGACATGCGGCATCTCGCTCGCCCGCCGCATCGGGCTCGAATAGCCGTAGCGTTCGCCATGCACCTCGTCGCGCCAATCGATATGGGCGTCGATCTGCAGGATCCAGATGGGGCCGCGGCCGGCAAAGCCGGCAAGGAACGGAATGACGACGGAATCGTCACCGCCAAGCATGATCGGTACGGCCGGCAAGGACAGAACTTCGCGCGTCTTTGCCTCGATCCGGGCCCGGTTGCCGGCATTGTCATGCATGATGGTCGAGACGTTGCCGGCGTCGATGCAGCAGGCCGGCCCGTCATTGAACAATGTTCCGCCCAGGTCGAAATCCCAGTGCCCGACAAGTGCCGCATCCTCCTGGCTGGCGGCACGGATGGCATCGGGCGCCCGCGCATGGCCGCCGCTGTCCTGAGCCGGGTAGGTGCTGCCGTGTCCGGCCCCGAAGATCACGGCTTTCGGCGCGCGCAAGTCGGGGAGGCGATCAGGAAAGTCGAGAAAGGATGGCGAGGCGATCATTTTTGCGGTCCTGAAGATGCGTCCGACGCGAAAGCGGCTCGGGCAGGCTAGCCGCTTCACAGGCTCGATGCCATTGCCGAAAATCACCAGCCAAGTACGGCGGGATCGGACGGGCAGGGAGCGATCCTTTACTGGAGCTTGGGCCTTGTTACAGGAGCCGCGTTCTGCGACTCTGAAGCCCAAATGGGGGAACTGCGGCGATGAAAAGCGTCCTGATGCTGGCGGGTTTTGGGTTGCTTCTTGCCGCCTTGTCGCCGGCGATCGCCAAGGAGAAGGTGCGGGCCTCGGACAAGGCGGCGCTTGCCGAATGCCTGAAATATGTCGGCGATTTTCCAGGCAACGTCCCCGGGGTGAACGATACGCCGACGCCTGCCATCCATATCGACAACGTCACCAAGCTCGCCGGGCACGAGCCTGCCTCGTGCATCAACTACGTGACCGAGCTTTGTTCTTTCGAGAGCGACGACGGCCAGTCGCAACTGGGACTGATCGATTGCGCCAACCGCGAGGTCGGTGTGTGGGAGGATCATCTCAATACCACCTACGAGGCGCTGATGGCCAAGGCCGCGCCCAAGGCGCGGGAAGGCTACCGCAAGATGCAGCGCGCCTGGATCGCCTACCGCGACGCGCGATGCGCTGCGGAGGCGTCCGCCGAAACCACAAACACCGATCGCCAGAGCAACATCATCGTCAGTTGCGCGCTCGACGCGACGGCCCGGCAGGCACTGATCCTTGATGACGAGCTGTCGGATCTGAAGTGAGAGAGAAGCTCGAGATCGTGCAGGCGAAGCCTTGGACGTTTCGCGACGATATCCGGGTCAAGACATATGCGGATGGATCGACCGAGGAAATCTACATGATCTACCTCATCTTCGACTGCCGCGCCGCCAACCGAACGGTTGAGCTCAACGATGAGTTCGAGGATCACGCCTTGGTCCGCGCAGGCGAGTTCGGCTCTTACGACCTGAACGCGGCCACACGGACAACTTTGGCTGCGAAGGGCTTGATCGACGCTTGACGCTGCCGCAGCGCGATGAAA
The DNA here is from genome assembly GCA_003963455.1 of Hyphomicrobiales bacterium. Taxonomy (GTDB): domain Bacteria; phylum Pseudomonadota; class Alphaproteobacteria; order Rhizobiales; family Rhizobiaceae; genus Mesorhizobium. The sequence goes on along the minus strand of RXJA01000172.1, from coordinate 668 downwards.
GGCGGGATCCCGGAGGCCGGGCGACAGCGTATCCGTAAGTCGCATAAGATAGATTATGGAACTTATGGATGAAAGCGAAGCCGGGAAATTCCGGGTTTCCTACCGCGCGATGGTGATGAGAAAGCTCGGCTCATCAATTGCTCCGGGCACGCTCTCGAATGAATATCAGGCGCCTTTCGGGATCAGTCACGATCATGCGGCGCATGCCCGGCGCGGAACCGATGTCTCGCCAGGTGCGACGGTCCGGAGCCATGCTGCTCCTGGACGAACTCGAACCCAAGCAAACGGTACACGTCAGCCGTACGTTCGATATCGCGGGCAAAGAGCGTCACAAAGCTGATCATCCGTCCTGACTCCGGCTAGGCGATGCGCGGCGGCGACTGCCGTCAATTTGCTTCAGATATTGAGAAATCACCCCATCATTTTGATTCAAAAGGCATTTCGATCACCAGGCCATCATAGGCCGGCACCACGTGATCCGGCGTCTCGGCCATCACCACGGCGTAGTCGAGCGGCACGTGCATATGCGTCAGCACGGCCTTGTTCGGAGCCAGTTTCTCGATCCAGCCCAGTGCCTGGCCGAGCGACAGATGGCTGGGATGGGTGTTGTACTGCAGCGCGTCGAGCACCAGCATGTCGAGGCCGCGCAAGCGCTCGGCCGTGGCGGC
>RXJA01000160.1 GCA_003963455.1 Hyphomicrobiales bacterium | reverse complement strand
TTGCCGGTGATGGTGGCGACGCTGCCGCAGTTCGAGGCCGTGCAGGTGGCGATGAGGTAAGGCACCGGGTTGCGGTTGATGACGCGGGTGACGTGGACGACGATCGGCGCCATCACCAGGCAGATCGCGTCGTTGACCAGGAAGGCCGAGAGCACGCCGGTCAGCAGCGTCACCATGACCAGAAGCATGAAGGGCGCATGGGCGTGCTCGATGGCAAAGCCGCCGAGCGCGCGAAACGCACCCGAAACCTTCAGATGGGCGACCACGATCATCATGCCGAGCAAGAGCGTGATGGTGTCGAAATTGATGGCCTTGTAGGCATCCTCGATGCCGATGGCGCCGATGGCGATCATGGCCGCGCCGCCCAGCAGCGCGATGCCCGCGCGGTCGAGCCGCAGGCCCGGAATGCGTCCGACGGCGACGCCGGCATAGGTGGCTATCAGGATGAAAAGCGCGCCCGCGCCGGTCCATGTCATTGCAAGAAGGTTCCCGTTGCCTGCCCGCCCGCCAGAATCGGCCGACGCATGGGGCGGCATCACATTTAGCAAGGGCGGCGCAAAGGGGAAGCGCGCAGGCGCGTGAAAGCGTGATGACGCTTTCGTGGCTTTCACATTCATAAACCCTAATGTAAAGAACTGTGAATTAACATATGTGACCGATAATCCAGGCGTTGGGGACTAAACGGATGAACACGGTCGTTGAAGCGGAACATCGCGTCCGATCACGGGAAGAATTGATGCGTCCGCAGGAATGCCCTCGCTGCCACGGGGCCAAGAAAGTCTTCGTTTGCGCGCGCTGGCTGAGCTCGAACGGCCATTGCTGCCCGGGCGGCACGCATCGGCTGAGTTGTCCGGGACACAGTATCGTCTGTCTCGAATGCAATGGGCGCGGCAGCTAGGGGTACCCGACAGCCGCCGGTCGACCACAGCGTCGCCGCGGCGGAATCCCGTACTCTGGCATTGGTCGAAAGCTGCCGTCATTAAAGTTTGACATAGCCAGGTTCGCCGGGCCTGTTGCGATCAACGCCCCGTGGATTTGGCTATTGCCTTGCGCTTCACCGCCGCCTACCACTTGGCGAATTCCACGATTTTCCTCAGGCCTCTGCAAAGCAATGATCGTCCGACTGCGACGCGCCCTGCGATGGCAAGCGCTTCCGCTTCTTGCCGGCTTTGCCATTGTCGCGCTGATCATAACAGCGCGCGCCATTCTCGCCGAAGCGCAGGTTGCGGACCGCGACGCCAGCCGCCAGGCGATCGAAGCCCAGCAATTGCTGTCCAGCCTGCTTTCGCTGGCTCAGGACGCCGAAACCGGCCAGCGCGGCTATCTGCTGACGGGCGAGAAGAGCTATCTGCTGCCGTATCAGCACGCGGTCGATGCGCTACCGGCACTGCTCAAGCGCGTCGACGAGATGTTTCCTGACGGCAGCGACAGGGCGCAACAGGTGGTCGGCATCAAGGACGCGCTCACCCGCAAGCAGGCCGAACTGGCAGAGACGATCCGGCTCTACGATACGGGCAACACCGCGAAAGCGCTGGACATCGTGCGCGGCGGCAGGGGCAAGCTGGAGATGGACCAGATCCGCGCCAACATCGATGCGATTCGGCGCATCGACGGCGCGAGCCTCGCTGCCCGTGCCGAGCGGATGGAGCAGATCGAAGGCTGGCTGCGCCTGGGCTCGTTCGCGGCGCTGCTGGGCATCTTCCTGCTCGGCATCTACACGATCCGCCAATCCAGCCGCCGCTTCCAGGAGGTGGCCGCCGCGCAGGACGCATTGAGCGCCAAGAACGCGGCACTGCTCAACGAGATCGACACGCGTGAGAAGGCGGAGTCGCAGCTCCGCCAAGTGCAGAAGATGGAGGCGGTGGGCCAGCTGACGGGCGGCATCGCGCATGATTTCAACAATATGCTGGCTGTCATCACCAGCGCCATGAACCTCGCGCAGCGCAAGCTTGCTCGCGGCGAGCATGACGTGCAGAGCTTCGTTGAGGCGGCCGCCGATGCCGCGGCACGCGCCGCCAACCTCACCGCCAGGCTGCTTGCCTTTTCCAGGCAGCAGCCGCTGGCGCCGCAGATCGTCGACGCCAATCGCCTCGTCACCGGCATGTCGGACCTTTTGCGGCGCACGCTCGGCCATGCGATCGAGATCGAAACGGTGCTGGCGGGCGGACTTTGGAAAACGCATGCCGACCCGAGCCAGGTCGAGAATGCCATCATCAACCTGGCGGTCAACGCGCGCGACGCGATGGATGAAAAGGGCAAGCTCACCATCGAGACCGCCAACTGCCACCTCGACGAGGCCTATGCGGCGGCGCATCCCGAAGTGAAGGCCGGCCAGTATGTCATGATCGCGGTGACGGATACCGGCGCGGGCATGCCGGCGGACATCGTGGCCAAGGCTTTCGAGCCGTTCTTCACCACCAAGCCCGCGGGCAAGGGAACGGGGCTGGGGCTCAGCCAGGTGTTCGGCTTCGTCAAGCAATCCGGCGGACACGTCAAAATCTATTCGGAGCCCGGCGAAGGCACGACGATCAAGATCTATCTTCCGCGCTTCACCGGTCCGGAAGAAGCGGCGCAGCCGGTAAAGGCCGACGGCAGGAGCGATGTTCCGGCAACCGAAACCGTGCTGCTGGTCGAGGACGATGCCCGCGTGCGCGCTTCGACGGCCGCTGCTTTGCTGGAGCTCGGCTATACCGTCATAGAAGCCGCGGGCGGTGACGAAGCCTTGCAAAAACTCGGTCAGAACGCAGCCATCGCGTTGATGCTGACGGATATCGTCATGCCGGGCATGAACGGTCGGCAACTCGCCGAACAGGCTCGCAAGCACTCCCTCTCCCTGAAAGTGGTGTTCATGACGGGCTTCACGCGCAACGCGGTCGTGCATAATGGAGTGCTCGACCACGATGTGCACTTCATCGCCAAGCCGTTCACGCTGGAACAACTGGCGGCCAAGCTCAGGGATGCGCTGGCTTGATTTGTCCGGCCTGACTGCTCAGGCTGTTCTCAGATCCGTCCGAGCACGACCAGAATGATGACGATGACAAGAACCAACCCGAGACCGCCGCCGCCATAATAGCCCGTGCCGTAGAACGGCCCGCCGCCCAGGCCGCTGAAGCCGCCAAGCAAGGCCAGAATGAGAATGATGATAAGAATTGTGCCGAGACCCATGTTCTCTTCCTCTCTCTGAAGCGCAACCCCGCGCTTTTGGTCGCGAAATCAACTCACAACGGGCGCGCATGTTCCACCCGGCTCCGGGCTGATGCTATTCGGCGTTGGCCGTGTGGGATGACACGATCGGCGGTCCGGGATTGGCTTCAAGTTTGATCGGGACCAAAAACATCAGCGCTATCGCGATAGCTATCGACGCGATGATGGCCGCAGTGCTGAATATGTCCTTCATGTTCGCATCCTGAATATTCAAAGGTGCTGAACAACGCGCCGTCATATCTCCCGTTCCACTTCGCCTTTGCGGAACCATTTTTAGATCCGCGGCGTTTGACGAAGCCCGGCTGGGGCAATGCTGGGGACAATGGAGACACGCATATGGGCGCATCGATACTCATCGGCATCCTGATCACCTTTCTGGTCGTGATCCTGGTGCTCTATCTCGTGCAACGCTTGCCGCTCGATGCCCGGGCGCGACAGATCGCGCAGATCATCGTCATCATCATCGGGATCATATCGCTGCTCAAGTATCTTGCGGTGTTCTAGCCGCGGTCCATATTTGGCACCGGAAACTCCGACGCCTGGTATCCCATGAGAACCCTGTCGATCGCACTCCTCGCCGGCAACTTACTGGGCGCCGCCACACTGCTGTGCGCCGCGAGCGTTGCCTATGCTCGGCCGGACACGCGCGCCATGACTTGCGCGCAGACACAAGCGCTGGTCAAAAGCGACCATGCGGTGGTTTTAACCACCGGTCCGGACACTTATGACCGTTTCGTGCGGCAATTCGGCAATGAATGCGACTGGCCGGAAGTACCTATCTCGACGACTGTTCCGGCCAAGGACGGCGAGTGCCGGGTCTATCGGTGCGAAGAGCCGGTCGACCTTCCAGACTGACCGCTGCTTCTTGTGCCTCGGCACGGAACCATTGCGACCTCGCGTGGGTTGTAGCGGCCAGCAGCAGGACTTTGCGGGCCACGAGTTGGTTCCGTGGGCAACAGCAGGAGAAACAGCGATGCCTGAAATCGCGCGCAGCGGCAGTTGCCTGTGCGGTGGCGTGCGGTTCCGTGTGGTCGGCGAATCGATCCGGGTCGGCCTTTGCCACTGCAAGGATTGCCGCAAGACGAGCGGATCGGCCTTTCATGCCTACGCCGTATGGCCGCTTCACGCGTTCGAAACCAGCGGAATGACCAGCACCTATGGCGCCCGGAGCTTCTGCCCGACCTGCGGAAGCCGTGTTCCGTTCGTCGGCGAGGACGAGGTCGAGGTCACGATCGGCAGCCTGGACGTCGCGCCAACCGAAGGACTGGTGCCGAGCTACGAACTCTGGATCGGGCGCCGCGAGTCCTGGCTGCAGGCCCTCCCCGCGGCGCGTCAGTTCGAACATGACCGGATCGCAGGCGATTCGACCGCCGGCGATGAAACCGGCCGGGAGCCGCGGCGAAGGTCGGCCCAGGATAACTCTTGCCGGACTTAAGTCTGAACGACGACGACCTTCAGTCGAGCCGAGCCTCCGGCGCTTCCGGGAAATGGCTGGCCGCCGATTGATATGCGCAGACTTTTCTCGGAGTTTCGTGTTTTTCAACCACCGGTCGGTTTGACGGCCAATCAGCCGCCGATAGCATCCGCAATGAGTCGGGATCTGGCATGCGGCGATGTGTTTGAAGTCTAAAATACAGGAATTCTCAACCACGCTTTCTTGCGGCAATACAACTTTTTGGATTGGTTCTGTCCATGCTCCTCAGTGTTTGCCGCGCGAAATATCAAGCTAAAGTTGCAAAATCCAAGTGAAAATTCTTTCGGCTCAAGAAATTTTCTCGACCATTACCTTTCTGGTTATGTCAAATATGACTTTCGAACTTGCCACAGGCAGTAAGCCTTATGATTTTTCGCATTGTACAAAAGGCCACCTTTGTTTCTTTTGATTTTTGCTACATAGTGTTACCGAATCTTGAAACCGGACGGGGCGGTTTTCATGACGTCGGCGCCTGAGCACGGCCCAAGCATGCATATGCGGTATCCACCGATCGACGGGTTCTGGACCTGGGACATCAAGCGTGACCGTGTCTATGGCGACGCCAATCTTTCCGACTATTTCGGCCTGACTCTCGACGAATTCTCGCATGGCGCATCGCTGGAACGATGCATGCAAAGCATCGAGCATGACGATCGCGCAAGAGTTCGATTGGCTATCCGCAAGGCGATAGAGCGCAGATCCGGCTTCAGGGAAGTCTACAGGGTCCGCTCGGAAAAGATGGGGCTGCGCAAGATCCTGGCCGTCGGGCAATGCTACGTGGACGGTGCGGGCGAGGCAGCACTCTATCCTGGCTGGTTCGTCGATCTGACCAAGGATGGCGCATGCGAGGAGCAGTCGCTGCGCGAGATCAGCAACTACGTCGGACAGGCCAAGGATATCGCGAGATCGATCGGATACGATATGCTGTCCTATCTTCTGGATAACATCGAGGAAGAGGTGGAGCAGCAGCTTAACGGAAGGCTGGGGAGGCGAAGATCGTCCTGACGCCGCTTTCGCCGATTGTTCGCGGGCTAATTTCGCTTGCCGCGCCTGCCCACTTCAGCCGTCACCATGCGCGCGAAATAGGATTGGGGCGATCGGTCCTCGATAAGCTTGGCACGCGCCAGGGCGGCATCGCCGTAGAATTCGATCAGCACCGCGGCGGCCCGGGCGGCATCGGCTCGCAACCGGCCAAAGTCAGCCTGCCCGCTTTCGATCGAGGGCTCGCTCCTGGCAATCACGTCAAGCATGGCTTGCAACTGGTCAGGAATGCTGCCCTCGTCTTCGTTCATGGTCGCTATCCGATTGGGCGCGTAAAATATCGACATTTCCGCACATTGTCCAACAGGTTCGTTGGTCGGACGCAAGTGCAACCGGGCACAGCTACACCGCGCACGGGGCCACAACCTTCATGCAAGCATAGTGATCGAGACTTACCGCTCAGACATTTGGGGGGCACCTATGGACCAACCTAGCAAAATGGAAAACCTGCAGTTTGCGCAGGGGATTTTGCGAGAACTTCGCCAGAAGGCGGAAGCCGACGGCGAAAAGCTCCTGACCTATCTTATCGACATGGCTTACCTCGAGGCCAGCGACCGTATCCGCGCCCACTGGGTCGGCAACCACGAACATGAAGGCCGCCGCGCCAAGGGCTGAGCCGCCCAAAGCAGTCCGGAAAAGCGCGCCGCGGTTTCTGTGCCGAATTTTCCTGGAGCGATACCTGGAACGATTCAGCGTTTCGATCAGAGGTTGGATCGCCCAGGCCCGACGAAGCATTCTGGATGCAAAAAAGCCCGCCATGCCTCTTCGGCATGGCGGGCTGGACCTCGGGCGATCAAGGCTGGATGCAACAGCCTCGCCGCCGATTTATGACGCGGCGGCCTTTTGGCGAACCGGAAGCTTCCACCCCGGCCGCACGAAATGGCAGGTGTAGCCGTTGGGATAGCGTTCGAGATAGTCCTGGTGCTCGGGCTCGGCTTCCCAGAAGGGGCCGATCGGAGCAAGCTCGGTGACGACCTTGCCGGGCCACAGGCCGGACGCGTCGACGTCGGCGATCGTGTCCTCGGCGATCCGCTTCTGTTCATCGCTGGTGTAGTAAATCGCAGAGCGATAGCTCATGCCGATATCGTTGCCCTGGCGGTTCCTGGTCGTCGGATCATGTATCTGGAAGAAGAATTCGAGCAGCGTGCGGAAACTGGTCCTGGACGGGTCGAAGATGATCTCGATCGCCTCGGCGTGGGTGCCGTGGTTGCGGTAAGTGGCGTTGGCGACATCGCCGCCGCTATAGCCGACCCGGGTTGAAAGAACGCCGGGCAAGCGCCGGATCAGATCCTGCATGCCCCAGAAGCAGCCGCCGGCAAGGACCGCGCGCTCGGTGGAAGAAGCCATGTCACACCTCCTTTGGATTGCTCCATAGATAGGCGTTGCGGCCGGGTTCTTCCAGCAGCTGGTAGCGCCTGGCTGCCAATGTCCGGCATCGCGATGACATCAATATTTCGGGAACATGGCAGTCGCAACTTCGAACCTGCCGCGATCAGCTGTCCGAAGCCGGCCTGAACCGTCGGATCACCACTTCGAAGACGATGTCCGAAAACCGGTCGAGATTGTTTTTGTCGGCATCGACATCCTGTGAAAAATCCTTGGGCAGCAGCGTGAGCACCACCTTGAGGTACTGATCGGGCTTCTCGGCCCGCACCGCCGCGATGACGCCCGCGCCATGAGCCCGGAAGTCGGCGCGCAGGGCAGCCGCGAAGTCGTCGACGAGCGTCTTTCGCGGCCGCTTCGGGCGGGCAGCCCTGGCGGCGGCTTCGGACTCGCGCCCCGCCCGCTTCGCGCCGGCGGACTTGCTGCGCACGGGCCTGCTTGCGTCAGTCATGGAGCGGCCATGTCGGACGGCGCCTTTGCCGCCTTCGTCTTGCGGGCCTTGCGCGCCGGCTTTTTTCGCGGCCTGGCGCGGGCGGGCTTCGCAGGCTCCTCACAAGGGGCCGGCGCGGCCATCGCCTTCAGCTTGGCGGTGGCGTCACGCACCGCCGACGGGCCGAGATCGCGGCGCGGAAAGCCGAAGCCGCCGACCGCGTCGACCGGTCCGCCGCGCACCATGCCGATGCGCACGCCCGGCGCGACTTCCTCGACCCAGCCGGCGCGCGGCCGGCTGGACGTTTCGAACTCACCGATGCCGCTGACGATCTCCTGGCCGTCATCGGCGGTAATGAGGGTGGCGTAGCGTGGCATTCGCTTCTCGTGGAGTTGGGCAAAGAACGGAAGGACCGCATCCGGTCACGCCCGACGCAAGGTCGGCGGAAAAGAAAAACCCGCCGGGCGGCGGGTCGTCGGCGCAAATCAGCACCATGGATAAAATCATAGCATAGCTGCCCTCACCCGGCAATGGGCGTGAGGCATATTTTCCTATACCCCTAATCCGACGACCGATCGGAACGTCCGCGAATTTTCTCGGAACAATCGTTCGCCCGAGCGGTTCAATCCTTGGTCGCAGCGCGACAATCGCATCAACCGAAGGAGAAGAACCATGCTTACGAGGATCCTTGCAGCTTCCGCCCTGACCATCGGCCTCGCCACGGCGGCGATGGCACAGAGCGCCGACACCGGCGCCACTTCGGGCAGCGGCCAGAGCGTGACCGTGAACCCGACCACGCCCGCCACTCCCTCGCCCGACCAGGCTTCACCCGATACCGGCACGACCGGCAGCGTCACCGGCGGCGACATGAACTCCAACGCCGACAAGAACTGCCCGGACGTTGCGCAGGGCGCCCAGGGCGATGCTGCCACCGCCACGGCCGGCACCATGCAGCCAAACGTCAACGACAACCATTGCGGCAAGTAAGCCCGCGGGTCGCCGATCGTATCGCGGCGCAACGAGCCGCGGGGTCTTTCCCCGCGGCCCGTCTTTTGCGTGAACACGTCCATGACCCGGCCGCAAAAGCATCCGGCGGGAACCATGCGGCTTCCCGGCCGTTGGAAGGGGCAAAAGGAGAAAGCCAATGGCAGACAACGAAAGCATGACCAGCAACGCGGCAAACGGAGCGGCAAAGGCGGCCGCGAGCGCGGCGCGGACACGCAGCGCCGCCTCGCGCGGCAGCACGCGCTCCTCCGGGACCTCCGAAGACGCGATGAAGAAGCAGATCGCGGAATTGAAGCGCGAGGTGAGCCGGCTGAACCGCGCGCTTTCCGAGCAGGCCGAGGAGGCCGCCGAGACCGCGCAGGGCTGGTACCGGAACGCGGCCGGCCGCGCCTCGACCCTTTACAGCGGCGCCTCGGACCGCGCGTCGCGCGCGGCAAGCCAATTACGAACCCAGGCGCAGAGCGTGTCGGAAACGGTGCAGCAGAACCCCGGCACATTCTCGACCGCAATGCTGATCGGCGGCCTGGTCGGGTTGCTCGCCGGCATGGCGATCAGCCGAAGCGCAGACCCCGAGCCGGACTGGCTGCGCCGCTGGCATCGATAGATTTCCCGCCCTGCCCCGTATAGCCGGGAGGGTCGAGAGTAGTGGGCGAAGGCTGCCTTGCAGCCGCGCGTAAGAGAGGTCGGGCCGTCGCGCCCGGCCTTTTTTCTTTCTTCGCCGTGCCGGGCTTTCTCTTTTCCAGGTTGTGCCGTCGGCGCCCTTTTGCTGTGGCCGGTTGTCCCCGGGCTGGTCATTAGCCGGAGCTTATGGGATCATTCCCTAAGGGAATCGCGGAGAGCAGCATGGACAGACCTGCCATGGCATCCGTCTTTCGGATGCGGCATGTGCCAGCAAACATTTCGGGCGTTCGCAGCCTTGGCCGAGGCCAGGCCGATCCGATCTTCCATTCCAGACCACTCGGCGAGGCGATTCGCTTCATCGCCCAGGCCGATGGTCTTTACGACCTCAGCGCCGTCGCCATCTTCTACGGCGACCGCCAGACGCCGCCGCTCGGCAGCCGGGAGATCAGGCAACTCTGGAGCGAGTATGGCGAGCGGCTGATGGAGGCGTAGGCGCGCGGGCTTCCCCAGAGCAATCCCAGGAAAAGTGTGAGCGGTTTTCCGTCCGCAACTGCATCAAAGCAAAGAGATAGAGCCGGATCGGAAACGCCGGTCATGCGTTCTTGAGGCGAGGTCAATGGGAGGAATGCCATGAACGTCGCCAATCTCCAGCTCGAGGGCCTGCTGATGGCCGTCGCCGCGATCAACCATGTGCTGGTCAGGAAAGGCGTGCTGACCGTCGAGGAGATCGATATCGCGCTGCGCAAGGCCGAGGCCGGCGAGACCGGCGAGGAGCGCTCCGAGGCGATCTCGGCCTCGAACCGCGACGCCATCAATTTCCCGATCCGGCTGCTCGAGCTCGCCAACCAGTGCCAGCCCGAGGCCGACATGCCGTCCTTCTCGAAGCTGGCGCGCATGGTCGGGCAAATGAAGGAGCCGTATAACGACCAGATGTGAGGGGGTAGCGGGAGGCGCGTTGTCTTGAAACGTTGGAGCCGCCACTCATCCGCCCTTCGGGCACCTTCTCCCCGTGAACGGGGAGAAGGTGGAGGTCCCTCACGCCCTGCCCGGCCAGCCCTGCTTGAGCGCGAGCACGCTGCCCGGGCCGTGCACGGCCGCGTAAAGCAGCCCGGCGGCAAACGGGAAATGCGACATGAAGGCGCCGAACTCGGCCTGGTCCGCAGTCCAGTGCGACGGGCCGTGGAAGGCGAAACCCAGAAAGGTGACATAGACCGCGCCAATCAACGCTGCCGGCGCCAGGAAGGCGCCGGTGAGGAAAGCGATCACCAGCAGCGTTTCAAGGATCGCGGCGCACCAGGCCAGGAACAGCGGGAACGGAAAGCCGGCGGCGGCGATGTAGCCGGCGGTGGCGCCCATATCCATCAACTTGAAGGCCACGCCCATCGCGAACATGGCGGCGAAGATCAGGCGGGCGATGAGAATGGCGATGGTCTGCCAGGTCGATTGCGTTTCTTCCACGAGTATCCCTCCGGGTTGTTGAAGCGGTCGATGCCTCAAGGACGGATGGAGGGAGAGGATTCCGACAGGGGGTGGGAAATTGTTGGGCGGGAGGTGGGCCGCCCTTCCCTTCTCCCCCTGGGGGAGAAGGGGGAGCCGCGCCCTATGTCCGAACCGGATAGATAGGTAACAGAATGGACCGATTAGATGGGTGACAGTTTTCTCGCCAGCCGGGAGGACCGGCGATGGTTTGGC
>RXJA01000554.1 GCA_003963455.1 Hyphomicrobiales bacterium | reverse complement strand
GCAAGGGCAATGTGGTGCGGCGCATGTTCGCCGACATCGACGCCGACATCTATGTGATGGCCGATGGCGACGGCACCTATGCGCCGGAGGATGCGCCGCAGCTGATCAACGTGCTGCGGACCGAGCGCTCGGACATGGTGGTGGGCACCAGGCGCGGCGTGACCGACGATGCCGGCCGCAACGGCCACGCCTTCGGCAACCGCATCTTCAACCGGCTCTACAAGGGTCTGTTCGGCACCGATTTCACCGATATCTTCTCCGGTTACCGGGTGTTTTCGCGCCGCTTCGTCAAGAGCTTCCCGGCCGTGTCCGGCGGCTTCGAGATCGAGACGGAGATGTCTGTGCATGCCTCCCAGCTCAAGCTGCCGGTGAGCGAGATGGCGCTGGACTACGGCCGCCGCCCGGAAGGCTCGTCGTCGAAACTGTCGACCTTCCGCGACGGCGCCAGGATCCTGTGGATGTTCGCCATGCTGGTGAAGGAAACGCAGCCGCTGCGCTTCTTCGGCACGTTCGCGCTGTTTTTCCTGGCCGCCAGCATCGGCCTGATGATCCCGGTGCTGATCGAATTCGCGGAGACGGGACTGGTGCCGCGCATGCCGACCTGGGTGCTGTCGATCGGCATGCTGCTTCTGTCGATGCTCGCCATGATGACCGGGCTGATCCTCGATTCGGTGTCGCGCGGGCGGGCCGAGCAGAAGCGGATCTTCTACCTGTCGATTTCCTCCGGCCGCGCCGAGCGCCCGGCATCCGGGCAGGCCTTGCCGAAGAGCGAGCCGGGCAAGGCCCCACGGGCGGCCTAGGGGGCGGCATGGTGGGCCGCCTCTTCCGCTTCGTCCTTGCCGGCGGCATCGGCTTCGTCGCCGACGCGGCGGCGCTGTGGCTGCTGCTTTCCGCGACGCCGCTCGGCCCGCTCTTAGCGCGCGTGCTGTCGATCGGCTTCGCCCTTGGCGTCACCTGGCAGATCAACCGCCATCTGACGTTCGCGCCGTCGAGCCGGGGCATGGCGCGGGAAGGCGCACGCTATGGCGGCGTCGGCATCGCCACCAGCATCGTCAACTATCTGGTCTATTGCGCGCTGCTGTTCGCGCTGCCCGGACTGCCACCGCTGGCGGCGCTCGCCATCGCCTCGACCGTCGCCATGACGCTGTCCTTCATTGGATATTCGCGCCTGGTCTTCGACCGGTAGGGTCGCCCTTCGGCTTCATGCGGCATGAAGAACCGTGGCGGGAGGTCCGCAAGGGTTGAGCATCTCGCATCCCCCAATTGAGGTATGGGCCAAGCCGTTCCGCGGCAGGTAGGGTCTACAGCGTTCCGGCTCCGGGTCGCCGCGCTGCCGGTCAAGCGCCCCAAGCCATCACACCCGACGATCCGTCACCGCGCGGCGGGCCTTCCTGGTCGTTGAACTCGAAGATGGATCAACATCACAGACGGATAGCCGGAGAGCTCCGCGACATTGTCACGAAGGCCGCCTTCGACACCGCCCAATGGCAGGTCTTTTCGGATCGATTTTGCGAATTGATCCCGGGCTCGAAAGCGCTCTTCCTGGTCAATGACAGAAAAGCCTCCCGCGACATGCCGCTGGTCCATTCCGGATTCGAGGACAACGCCATACGTGATTTCGGAAGCTATTACGGCCGAATCAATGGCTGGACGCCATTCAACCTCTCGCTGCCGCTCATGACCTCGCGCCGCACCGAGGATCACCTTCCATCGGCATCATTCAGGAATACCGAATTCTACGCCGATTTTCTGAGCCACCTGCCGGGCGCCGATGCCGCAACGGCCATCCGGCTGCTGCTGGACGGCAACAGAAGCGCCGAGTTCGCCGTCCACTATGCGGCTCGAGACAATGAACGGATCAACCTGGTAATCGAGCCCGTGATTCAGGCATTGGCGCCCTCGATGGGCCAAGCGCTTTCCATGCTGCGCGTTCGGCTGGCAAACGAACATCCGCCAGCCTGTTTAGGCGTCGTTCAAGCGATGGAAGACGCAGCTTTCGTGATCTCGGCCTCAGGCCGTGTTGTGGCGGCCAACCAACCCGGACAAGCGCTTGCGGACGAGGCGAGGCTGGTGCGGATCGGAGCAGGCGACAAGCTGGAAATTCTCGACGCGCAGGGAGCATCGGAAGTCGCGGACGCCATCGGACAAACTGTGCTGCGCAAGGCGTTCATTGCCGGCCGCGAGACCATTCGGCTGCAATGTTTCGGCGAGTTGTTTTCTGTCGCGCTCTATCCGCTTGCCTTCCACCTGCCTGATGACAGCTTTCGTTTGCTGGCACCGTCACAGGCGTGCCTCCTGCTCGTCATCCGCGCGCTCGCGAGTACCGGCGCCGGCCGGGCAGGGACCTTGCGCGAGCGCTTCGGGTTGACGACGGCCGAGGCGCGGCTCGCGCTCGAGATCGCGCAGGGCGTTTCCTTGCCCGCGGCGGCTTCGGCATTGCAGATCAGCTATCAAACAGGACGTTCGCAACTGAAGGCCATTTTCGCCAAGCTGAACGTGCGTCGGCAGGCCGAGCTGGTCGCCCTGCTTCTGCCCCTGATCGGGCCGCCGTAGAACGGTCTCGTCCTGTCATTTAGCGCCCGCGCTCGGTATTCAGGCCCCGGTGATCGGCGCCGTCCCGAAGAGTGAGGCGCGCAATCGTCCCGCTGGCCCCGGAGCGCAAAGTGAACACGGCCGCGAGAGCAGCGGCTCTAGCCTTGATGTTGGCAAGCCCTCGTCCGCCCCCCTTGGTGGATGCCACGGCATTTTCGACGCCAATGCCGTCATCGATAACCGATATGTCGAAGGATGGCGCGTTGCCGCCATGCCCGCCGCCAGGCAGCGCTTCGTCGAGACATTCGATCCTGAGCGTGACCGTCCTTGCCTGACCGTGACGGACCGAATTCGTTATGCACTCCTGAATGATGCGGAGCACGTTCAGCGTCTTTTCAGCAGACAGGACAAGAGACTCCGCGCCGGGATCGATTTCCCAGCGTGTTTCCACTCCGAGCGCCGTCAGGCGCGGCTCCAGCCGATAGCGGAGATTCGCCAGCGCTTCTATCAGCGTCGCCGTGTTGGGTCCGCGGGCGTCGAGGAGCAGATGGAGTTCCTCCAGCGAGCCTCTAACGGCATGCGTGACCTCATCGATCGAGATCTCGCCCCGACTGAGGCCGCTGAGCAAGAGCGACAGACGCGTGCCCACGCCGTCATGCATGTCGCGCATCAGCCGCAGCCGCTCCTCGGCGCCGATCGCTTCACGTTCCGTTCTGCGCCTGCTTTCATAGAGCGACTCGAGTTCCCGGCGCGCGACCATGATGCGCGCTTCGAGGATCTTGTTCATGCTGCCGAGCGCCGCCCTGGTCCTGGCCACATCGTCGGCAAGGAGCGCGCTTGTCAGGACAAGGAGCAAGGGAAAGCTCAGCGCCATCCACAACACGCTCGAAAAGGCCCCCGAGCCCTGTATCCAGAGGAGGTCGTGAAACGCTGGCCCAAGCTGAGCCAGCACGCCGACCATGAGGACGACACGATGGGGTGTCGGCTCCGCGATCGCGCGACGCGTGAACGCTCCGACGCAAAACAAGCCGATGGCGGCCAGGGGCAGGTACCAGAGCCAGGGCGAAAGCGCCATGAACCTGTCCGTCGGCACCATGAACAGCGCCGTCGATCCGATGATCGTAAATACTGCAAGCGCGGTCTCGAACCTTGGCCAGCGATGGTCGGAAAAACGCAGCAGGAAAACCCAGACGAAACCCAGCGACCAGCCGAGGCTCGCGCTGACGAGCGGCCACCAATAGGCGACTGGCATGGGGAGAAAATCGACAGAGCCATGAAAGTTGCGCAACCCGAACAGGATAGCGCCGGTGCTGAACAGGCCGTAATTGGCTGAGCCGACAGGATCGCGCAGCCAGCTGAACAGCAAGGGAAGGGCGAGAACGATGGCGCTGAGATTGGCGATCCACAACAAATCGACTTCGAAGAGCCAGCGCAGGCGGTAAGCCTTGTAGAGCGGCACGCGGGGTCCAAAGAAACTCTCCGACAACCCCGCCCTGCTGTTCACTTCGCCCGTTACCGATACGATCACCTCGTTGTCGCCGGGGCGGAGCTTGTCGGCGGGGATCACGAGATAGACTGGGCGATTCCATAGCCATGGGGTGCTGTCGGACCCGGTCGGCTGGGTGATCTTGACGCCGTTGATCTCGACAGCGCAGCGGTTGCTGACGCGCGGGATATACAGAGCCCGATCGGCAAGCGCATCGGCGCCCAGGTTGACGGTGAAGCGATAGCGCCCGATCCCGCCAAAACCGGGATGCCTCTTGTTCCAGGCGTCAGGCAAGGTGATGGGGAATTGCATCGGCGCCGGCTCACTGGACCGGCCCCCGTTGACGTCTTTCGGAATCAGCGTAAGTCGGGCTTCCGCCAGCTTCCATTTGTCCAGCGACGATGACGGCGCCGTCGGCGCGAGCACGAAGAGAGACATCGTCACCGCGATGATGATGCCCGCCAGCACCACGAGATGCCAGCCGCCGGCGCGCCTGGCGGGTGAGATCACGGCGGCTTCCACCTTGGCCTCGTTAGATGAGCCCGCGTACGGAAGCCTCGAAGACGGCCTCGCCACGCGTGCTTACTTCGAGCTTGCGATAGATGGCCTTTGCATGAGCGCGCGTCGTGTGCGGAGACACCTTGAGAAGACTGGCGACCTCGATCATCGTGAAACCCTTGGCAACAAGCTGGAGCACTTCGATCTCCCTCGGCGACAGCTTCAGGCCGGCGGCGCCGTCCGCCTCGATCCCCGGGCTCGACGCGCCGGCAAGGCCCCAAGGCGACTGCAGGACCGACCGGCTGCGCTGCTGCACGGCGCCGAGAATGTGGCGGGCGATCTTCGGATCTATAGGGGACTGTCCGGTACGCAAGCTATCGATCGCGGCGCTCCATTGCTCCGGCGTCGCCTCCTTGACCAGATATCCCGTGGCGCCGGCATAGATCGCCGCGACAACATTTTCCTCGTCCGCGAAGACTGTCGCGACAAGAATCTCGGCATCGGGATGATGTCGCCGCGCCGCGCGAATGACATCGATGCCGGAACCATCGGGAAGGCCGAGGTCGACGATCATCAGATCGAAGCTCTCCGCTTGAACGGCACGCAATCCTTCGCGAAGACTGCCGCACGTCGCGACGATACGATAATCCGGCCGATGCGTGACGATCGACTGAATTGCCTGCTGCCAATACGGATCGTCTTCGACAACCAAGAGACGCATCTGCCACCCCTGGCTTCATCACTAGCGAGATCGGGGCTTGCGCGCCAGTCTCGACCATGCGCTAGCAAGCGATTGTAGGCTGGCGGCATTGCTCTTCATCGAGCCCTTTTGGCCATGTCTTTTCCGGCTGGGACGATTGCAATCCAACCGTGTCCGGCCGGGCAACGAAATCATCGCAGGCAATGAACCGCCATACCCCAAATGCGGGATGACGACGCCCGCCGGCGTCACGATAAGTGCCTAGGCCAATCTGGGGCTTTTTGGGTGCTTTGATCATGAAACTTGCCTTTCTCGCCATCGCCGCAGTGCTTTTCGCTCCGGCGGCATTCGCTGCCGATCCCGTATCGCAGGACGCGCCGCCGCAGCCGCAGCCGGTTGCGTCCTTCAGCTGGAGCGGTGTCTATGTCGGCGGCTATGCCGGAGGATCCTTCGGCAGGAACCGCCTCAAGAACCTCAGCGGCTCGAGCGACGTATCGCTCTCGCCGGCCGGCGGGACACTGGGCGGCCTGGCGGGGTTCAACTACCAGACCGGACCGCTGGTTTTCGGTGTCGAAGGCGAGTTCGGCTATGACGGCTGGAAAAAGGGCGCGGACTATCTCAACTCCCGTGGCGGCACCCGCCATGCCGAGTCCGAGGGCTCCTATATGGGGCGTCTCCGTGGCCGGGTCGGCTACGCCACCGGCAATCTCCTGCTCTATTCCGCGGGCGGCGTCTCGTTCACCAACGACAAGGTGACCCAGAGCAATCCTGGCTCCGGCAACTCGGACTCCATCGACAAGGCCCTGACCGGCTGGAACATCGGCGTCGGCGCCGAATATGCGTTCGGGCCGAACTGGCTGGGCCGCCTGGAGTACATCCACGACGGCTTCGGCAAGAAGAGCTACGACTTCCAGTCCCTGCCCGGCGGCTTCGCCAACCGCGAGGTGCGTCTTGACCAGGACACGGTCAGGCTTGCGCTGGCCTACAAGTTCTAAGGGATGCGAGCGGCTTGGCCAGGCGTTTCGGCGGGGGCCGCGCCGGCCGGAAGCCGCGCGAGGACCGGCGATGGCGGATTGCCGGTCCTCGTTGCAGATGCGTGTTTCAAGACCTTGAGTCGCGCCCGGGGGGCAATCCGGTGGAGAGCGGTCGGAGCGCGGCACGGGTGGAATCGTTGGCCGGGAGCACTCACCTTGCTGAGGCATGATCGTTATCGCCGTGGCGTGCTTTGCGCGTCCACGGCGCTCTCACTGTGCATGGGGATCGGCACGGCGGCCGCCGACGACTGGTCGGTAGGGACGATGACCGATCTCGGTACGGTGGCGGGCGATTTGGCAAGCGCCGTCGCCGTCAGCGCCGATGGCTCGGTGATCGTGGGCCAGCACCTGGACAGCATGTTTTTGCCGCACGCGCTGTCGTGGGCCAATGGCGGCGCGACGCCCATTGAACTCGATACGCTCGGGGGCAGCTACAGCAGCGCCAATGCGGTCAGCGCCGACGGCTCCGTCATCGTCGGTTTGGCGTCCATCGCGGCCGGCCCGTTCCACGCGGTATCGTGGACCAACGGGGCGACGACGCCAACCGACCTCGGCACGCTGGCAGGGGGCGAGGGCTATGGCAGCAGCGCAGCCGCCGTCAGCGCCGATGGTTCGGTCATCGTGGGTTCGGCCTCCAACGCCGCCGGCTACTCCCATGCGGTGTCATGGACCGATGGGGCAACGGTGCCGACCGACCTCGGCACGCTGACAGGCGGCAACTACAGCAGCGCCAACGCCGTCAGCGCCGACGGCTCGGTCATCGCTGGCGCGGCCACCAACGCTGTCGGCTACACCCATGCGGCGTCATGGGTCGGAGGAGCGACGACGCCCACCGATCTCGGCACACTCGGGGGTCAGAGCAGTTATGCCAATGCCGTCAGCGCCGACGGCTCGGTCATCATCGGAACGGCCCAAATTGTGTCCGGGTATCAGCATGCGGTGTCGTGGAGCAACGGGGCGACGACACCGACCGATCTCGGTACGCTTGGCGGCACGAGCAGCTCGGCCAGCGCCGTCAGCGCGGATGGCTCGGTCATCGTGGGCTCCGCCGCCAATGCGGCCAACCAGTATCGTGCGGTATCGTGGATCGGCGGGGCGACGACGCCCACCGATCTCGGCACGCTCGGAGGGGGCGGTGGCCAGGCAAATTCCGTCAGCGCGGACGGCTCGGTCATCGTCGGCTCCGCCGCCAATGCGGCCAACCAGTATCATGCGGTATCGTGGACCGCCGGTACGACGACACCCACCGATCTCGGCACGCTCGGAGGCAGCAACAGCAACGCGACCGCCGTCAGCGCCGACGGCTCGGTCATCGTGGGCTCGTCGAGCACTGCCACCGGGCCGACCCATGCCTTCGTGCTGCGGACTCGCGCCGCCGCTCCGATGCAGGACCTGGACAATATCTACCTGTCGATGCCGCTCCTGGCGGACGATACGGCGGTGGCCTT
The DNA here is from genome assembly GCA_003963455.1 of Hyphomicrobiales bacterium. Taxonomy (GTDB): domain Bacteria; phylum Pseudomonadota; class Alphaproteobacteria; order Rhizobiales; family Rhizobiaceae; genus Mesorhizobium. Next base: position 3,151 of record RXJA01000554.1, on the reverse strand, counting down.
CGACCGGCAGGCCGGCATGCTGTCGGACATGCTCGGCGCCCAATGCCGCGTGGCCCCCGGCGCCAGTTGGTGCCTCGACACGACGCTTTCGGGCTTCGCGGTCTCCAGCCAGCAGAATGCGCTGATCGGCAGGCTGTCGCTGGGCTATGCGCTGAGCGGCGAGGTCACCGCCGGCCTCGCGCTCGCGGTGACGGCCAAGGACAGCATCGGCGCCTTCGACATCGCCGCCACGCCGGCCTTTGGCCTGTGGTCGACATACAGCGCGGGAGGGGCCGCCGGCACCGGCTTTCAGGCGGATCTGGCGATCGCTTATGGCAAGACCCACGCCGACATCACGCGCGGCCTCGGCCTCGACAATGTCGTGGCGGTCACGGGCACGGCGGACCTTGCCACGCTCGCGGCTCGCGCGGGGATCGGCTACGGCCTCCAGGAAGGGCAATGGTTGCTGACGCCTTCGCTCGCGCTGGCCGCCTATCGCACGAGCCGTTCCGCCTATGACGAGGACGCGAATGCCGATTTCCCGGCCCGATACGAAAGCCTGACGAGCGACCTGACCACCGCCACGCTGTCGCTTGGCGGCGAGCGCCCGATCAGCGATAGGCAGCGTATCGGACTGAACGCCGGCATCGTCGCCGATCTCGATTACGGCAAGGCCGGTCTCCAGGGCACGTCGACGATACCCGGAATGGGCACGATTTCCCAAACCGAGACGCTCGGCCGCAACAAGGCGCGACCCTTCCTTGCCGCCTCCTACGCCATCGACACGAGCCCCGGCTCGACCCTGCATGTCGATGCCGGCATCTCGCGCGCCGCCTATGGCAGCAAGCCGGGCCTCAGTCTGGATATCGGCTACGGCACGGCTTTTTGAGCGCTACAGCGCGGGTGGAATGGAGCGCCTGGAAGGAATGTCACATACGCTCGCTACAGGTCTGATCATGCGCCAACGCGGGATATTGAAAACCGCGTGCGCCGTACTTTTTCTGCCTTCCTTGGGCATCGGCTCCGTTCCAGCGCATGCCGATGACTACGTTATTCTCTCGGATGGGGAAAGGATAAGCGGCTTTCAGGACATAACGTCCACTGTCATGGCAAATTGTCCCGACAAACGATACAACGACACCAAGCTTGGCACGCTTTACGCTGTTCTGAGCGCGTACAAGAGTTATTTCGATATCAGGTTCGAGACCGGCGCGGCGGGGGACTGGCCGGGACGCAGTGAACTGCTGCACGATCTCGATCTTTGCCTGCAGGGCAAAACACCGGATGCTGCCGGTGCCGGGTCTTCGAGCGGCGCTGCTCCAAGCCCGACCAATCAGTCCTCTCCTGCCGATCAGGATTCCTCGGCGTCCGACGAGGTGTCGGAACAGGAAAAAAGCCGGAGGATGAGCTCCATCGCAGATGCCAGCACCGATTCGGTTCTCAGCGGCTTTGACGACACAGGCACTTCAGACACGGGGAAAGATCATAAGGTTAGGAAAGGTCATCCCAAAGAAGAAACCCCGAAAGGTTACAAAGCCGCGCTTGGCTGCATCCGTGTGCTGAACAGTGGACCGGGATTCTTCTCGAATGTCCTGGGGAATTCCTGCGCATACAAGGTCAGCGTTTCATTCTGCACGGTCAGCCCCCGGGGAACAGGCGCCTTCAATTGTAAGCGCAATCAGTTCGGGGTCGATGTGATCGCGCCGGGAGGCCGCCAGGCCATCATGGGTGCCGGGGTGCCTGATCGCGACGACCCATTCCAGGTCCTGTTCACGGCCTGTGAATACCCCGGTGGTCCGGTGGTAACCAATGTCCACGCCAAGAGCATGGAATTTGTGTGCCGCTGATGCAGTCGGGCCAGAAGCGCACGCAGCCTTCCAACGGGGACTTGGCTCAAGACATTGGAATAGAGGGCAGGGGATATCGCTTTCAATGAAACGAGCCACTTACCATATCGCGTATCTGATCTTTTGGGCGGCGTGCTCGCCCACAATGGCGGCGCAGCCCGAACCGCCATTTCAACTCGACAAGGTCCTGGCGGCTTGCGAAGACGTTGGCAGCGACACGGCCTCCTATCGTCAATGCCTGGGCAAGGCTGCGAAGAAACTGATCTCGAAAATGAAGAATGACGTGCTCTGCTCCAAGGCGACATGTCTCGTCCGGCTTGCATGCAAGAAGGATGGCAACACGTGCGGCGGCGGCGGCTACTCGGTCTTGTATGGCGACACGGATACTGGGCACACTATCAAGGTTCACCTGCCTTCGGGGAAAGTAGCCAACTATTTCCGTTGCGGCTCATGCTCGGGCATCGAACCGGACGAGGACGATCCGGTCCCGCTTCGACTGCTCGATACGGACAGTGGCCTGGTTCTCGAGATACCGGTGTCCGAGCACTCCAAATAGCAGGCTGGTCCTTGACCGGTAGCGTCTGGCCGATTGGCAGACGCCATCGAGTTCCGTATATCGACGGCACGCAGGATCGCCGGAGACCGAAATGCCGCTCAAGATCGCCGTCCAGATGGACCATGTCTCCACCGTGTCGATCGCCGGAGACACAAGCTTCGCGCTGTCGCTGGAAGCGCAGCGGCGCGGCCACAAGCTTTTTCATTACACGCCCGACCGGCTGTCGATGCGGGACGGCAAGGTGTTCGCGCGCATCGAGGAAATGCAGGTGCGCGACGAGAAGGGCGACCATTATTCGCTGGGCGACAAGGTGCGCACCGACCTCTCGGAATTGGACGTCATACTGCTGCGGCAGGACCCGCCCTTCGACATGAACTACATCACCACCACGCACATATTGGAGCGCATCCATCCGAAGACGCTCGTGGTCAACGACCCGGCCTGGGTGCGCAACAGCCCGGAAAAGATCTTCGTCACCGAATTTCCGGACCTGATGCCGGAGACGCTGATCACCAAGGACCCGCAGGAAGTGGCCGCCTTCCGCAAGGAATTCGGCGACATCATCGTCAAGCCGCTCTACGGCAATGGCGGCGCCGGCATCTTCCACCTGCACGAGGCCGACCGCAACCTCGCCTCGCTGCTCGAGATGTTCGGGCAGATGTTCCGCGAGCCCTATATCGTGCAGCGCTACCTCAAGGACGTGCGCAAGGGCGACAAGCGCATCATCCTGATCGACGGCGAGCCGGTGGGCGCCATCAACCGCGTGCCG